>CAZTXJ010000103.1:0-11794 GCA_964617285.1 uncultured Calditrichaceae bacterium
ATTGATATTCCTGACAGGATTTCAGTTCCGTGAGCGAAAAAATCCTGGGCCGATCGTTCAGGGAGTAAATTCGTGGCTGATCCTTTTGCATGGCAGTCAGCAAACCGATCATCTCCTGATGCAGGTATGATAATCGGACTTCATCATAATCACCTACCGGATTTCCAAGAGGGAATTGGCAGCGGAACTCAAGTTCGTTTATTACAATTTTGGTAAGAAAAAGTAAATCCTTTTTCAGAATCGTAGATAAGGCCGAATCCTGATGCTTCTGAAGAATTGCCCGGAAGTCTGATTCATTGATTGTAAGGGGATTCGCTGCCTGTGGCGGTTTAATCTCATAGCGATTACCCTCCAGTTTTTTCTGCTTTTTAAAGGATGCCACAATCACACCCTCCTGGTCAATCAGAAAAAAATTGCTGTTCTGCCGGAAAAATTGCAGGATGAAAATGACTTCCCGGTTGGAGAATTCCATCCGGATTACCCGGTCGTTTTCCATAATTTGAATGGTCGAGATCTGTAATCCAATCAGTGTTCCAAGGACGTCCGTGGAATTTTTCGCTCGTTTGCCCACTTCCCGAAAATTGATAAAGGGATACCGGGGATGGCAAGAGAGCAATATTTCCTGAACTTTCCCCTGCTTCGGTTGAATAGTTATGATCAGTTCGTTCTTCCGCTGGGTAAAACAGGATTCAATAATACCGCCGATAAGGATTTGATTGAGGTACTCGGTTTGCCGCTTGATGGTAAAATAGTGTAATTCCATGATCCGAACCGTCTCTTTCCGGCCAGTAATTTAGGCAGGACAAACCTGGTATGAAATAGAAAAATCCTGGTTGGAAACAGAATTGATCAATTTAGTAAGGTTGAACTCAATACGTGGGATAATATTATCAGATAAGGTGAGTCTATTTTCGTTTGACGATGAACAGGGTAAAATCATCGGACAGGGGCTGGTCTCCGCAATGATCCAGAACCCGCAGGGATATTTCGTCCTGAATCGCCTCGCAATTCAATCCCCGCTTCTCGGAGACGATATCTATCAAATTGCTTTCCCCAAAACGCTCCCGTTTCTCATTCATGGCATCGGTCACCCCGTCGGTATACATCAGCAACAGATCACCCTTGTTCAGTTTAATCGTTTCCGGATGATAATCGAAAGGAATAATCCCGATGCATACCCCACCTTTTTTTAAGCGCTCATGTTTATCCTTTTTGGTGAACAGAATAGGCGGATTATGCCCGGCGTTGATATAGGTTAGTTCGGAAGTCCGTTTATCGTAATGGGCAATAAACAGAGTGATATATTTATCCGAGGTGGAAAGTTCGTCGATCAGATGATTGAGCTTGGTAAGAATCAAAACCAGATCGTTGGTAAAATCCAAATATGCCTTAAGGGTGGCGTGCAGGGTGGATACCAGCAGCGCCCCGGAAATTCCTTTCCCGGTGGCATCGGCAATACAGAAGACGGTCTCGTTATCGTTCAGGGGAAATATACTATAGAAATCTCCGCCAATGCCTTTGCTGGGAATGTAGATACCGCTCATCTCCAGATTGGCGACTTTTGGTAAATGTTTGGGAATGATCAGTCTCTGGATTTCAGCGGCGACCGCCAGATCCTTGTCTATTTTCTCTTTTTCGATGGCGCTGTAGAGCAGTCTTGAATTTTCGATGGCCAACCCTGCCAGCGTGGAGAAAATGGTAAAGGTGCGGACATCCTCGTCGGTAAATGGTTTGCCGTCCGTGCGGTTCAGGGCCTGCATCACTCCCAGGGTTCGGTTATTGTGGATCAGGGGCACGCAGGCAATACTTCGGGTGATAAAGCCGGATCGTTTATCAAAAGAAGGATCAAACCGGCTGTCTTCATAGGCGTCCGGAATGAGCAGAGGTTTACCGTTCTTGGCTACCCATCCGCCGATGCCCTGCCCAAGCGGTAACCGAAATGGTTTTACTTCTTTTCCCTTGGGACCCAGGGCAACCCGGAATTCCAGTTCTTTATCATTCTCATCCAGCAGTAATAACGAAGCAGCTTCGGCCCGCATCACATTCATACACTTTTTCATGATAAATTCCAGCAGATCCTGCAAATCCTCACCGCTCTCAATCGCATGGGAGATTTCCAGCAGACTGGCAATCTCTTCCACAAAAGTCTGGGTTTTTTCCGATGCGTCCTTTGCCCCCTTTAATAATTCCAGATTTCGCCAGAAAGACGCCAGGTAACTGACAATCAATTCTCCAATTTGCAGTTCAATCTGATTGATGTTGCGGCCATGGGTGCCTACCCCCAGGAATCCGTAGCAGGTCCCATTCAGCCGGATGGGATAAAGCACATCCAGATCATAATATTTGAAAAACTCCCCCACCGAAAGGTGTTTATCGATATTATCCTGGGTCAGAACATCCTGAAAGTAATTTAGCCAGCCAATCTTCTGCTGGTGTTCGAAAGGTTTCTTATCCCCCACTCCAATGGTCAGAATGGGTGCTATAGTTTTTGGATCTATATCCGGAAACAGATATAAAGATTGGTAATTAAATAGTTTTCGGTAATAGAGCAGAACTCTTTTGACGTCTTCTGATAAACTGCTTTGCATAAATTATTCAGACCCGGGTCATGGTAAAAGGTTAATAATGAGACCTTTTACGTTTTAACTTATCTTTTAACGGACAATAAAACCTCGCATTTTTCATGCCCTAATTATCGTCAGTCAATTTCAATTTATAAATGAAATAATTTTTCGGGAAGGGAATTTTTTCTTGGATAATTCCAGGAAAAATATCATAAAAATCGGGATTCAGATTATGGCAGGATCGCGATAAACCAAAAACACAATAGGTTATCCAATAACTTAGATAACTGCAGGTCCTCAATTTATTGGATTGTCCGGAAATTTACATCCTTATATTTAAATATCACTGCAAGGTTTTCATCAGTTTCTGAAGATTTTCCCTGACGTGTGATCCCAGGTTTATCAGTATCACATGCCGGTTCACATCCTTTAAAGCCTGCCGGTCTCCCAGACATTGAGCGGTCTTTAATATCCCGAATGATATACTGGATGCATCGTCGCCTGGCTGATCGGGAATTTTGGCATCTTTGGGAATATCCGCCAGAAATTGGAGAAACATCCCATGCCCGGCATCCCCTTTATGCAATTGTCCGGTGGAGTGCAAGAATCGCGGACCGTATCCGAATGTGGTTGCCATTTTATATTTTTTCTGAAGGAAGGTCCGAAATTCATGGAACAGTTTATCATTTTGTTCATCTGGGGTCAGGTATGCCTGCAAAGTAATGTAACTGCGGTTTTTGCCGCCCGAGTCGCCCTGGCTTGCTTTATTTAAAAATTGATTTAACACACCTTTTAAATCGCTTGCTTTTTCATCAGTGTAAACTTTAAGATCTCCTTCGGTCAGGGAAGCACTAAGCTCAGGCAATTCACCTGATTTCTTATAGGCATCCACCATTTTCCTGGCCTGGACTTTGGCCGATTCCACATTGGGTTGGTTAAAGGGATTAATATCCAGGCACCAACCGGCGATCGCAATGGCAAATTCCCAGCGGAAATATTCATGGCCCAGATCATAAAGATTGTCAAAGTTAATTTGAATAAGCGGCAATCCGGCATCTTTCAGTTCTGCCACTTTTTCCTGGTTCTTACTGGTGTTCTGGTAATGCAGGTAAACAAATAAGCGATCGGGGGAATAATCTTGTGCGGATAAAACTTCCTCACCGTCCACCGGCAGAATCCCCCGGCCTTCTTTGCCACTGCTTTCGGCAATCAGTTGCTCCACCCAGGTGCCAAAATGCTTTATTTCCGGTGAGGCGATGAAGGTCACTTTATCCTGACCATTTTTAGCCATTTCTCCCAATATTGCCCCCAGGTGGGCTGCACTGTTTTGATGATAATCGTAACTTTTGCAATTTTGTGACATAACTTCTGCGTTTTCCAGGAGCCTGGTCAGATCGACCCCCACTAAGGCGGCCGGGACCAGCCCAAAATGGGTTAAGGCGGAGTAGCGGCCCCCCACTTCGGAATCATTCAAAAATATCTCCCGGAACTTCAGGTCTTTGGCTAATTTTTCCAGGGAACTGCCCGGATCGGTAATGGCAATAAAGTGCTGACCAACTTCTTCTCCAGGTAACGTTTTCTGCAGCTTATTATAAAAATATTTCATAAAGGATAAAGTTTCGACGGTACTCCCGGACTTGGTGGATACGATAAATAGCGTTTTTTCTAGATCGAGTTGGTTTTCATGCTGCATTATAGCAGCGGGATCGGTACTGTCCAGGACTGATAAATCGAGATATCCGGTTTCTACCCCAAAGGTTTTCCGGAACACTTCCGGCGCCAGACTCGAACCGCCCATGCCCATTAATAATGCCTGCTTATATCCGGCCTTTCTTACTTCTTCCACAAAGCTATTTATTTCTGAAATTCGTTCTTTCATATAATCCGGGCTGTTTAGCCAGCCCAACCGGTTGCTTATCTCAGTGGGTTCCGGTTTCCAGATGGTATAATCGTGCTTCCAAATCCGGGCAATAATATCCTCTTGCTTTATTTTTTCCAGTGCTTTATCGACCATTCCTTGTTTCTTCCCTAGATAAGCATGATAATCATTTCCGGTAACCGCCATAATTCACCTCTTTTTCTCTGTAATAAAAATTAAAGATTCCAAATACATGCAGAAAACATTTTAATTTAATAAAAATATTCATTGAGAGTATTGGCTAAATTCATACAATACTCAATCTCAAAAAAAATCCCGCATTTCTGGTGCAGGATTTGATAAAATTTTCGTTAATTATCCCTATTCCTCTTTCCTGAACTTCCATCAATTACCCGGTCTTTTTAAATAAATAATTTAGTGACCCTTCATGTTTAAGAACGTCAATGGCAACATCAGCGATCCCATCCGGATCATCCTTGGCAAATGATGATAATTGAATGGCCGACCCATTCTCACCGATGGTAAAATGATTAAAGACCGCTGCTTTATGTTCTCCTAATACAGCAATATAAACATCATCATCCGCATCAAAATTTTTCAAAATCTGGCGCATATCCTTTACCTTCATTATACTGCTCCTTTTTATTTTGATGGTAAAGAAAAAGAATGAAGAATTAATGAAGATATTTATTTAAAATATTCAATAAATATTAAGAGATATTTCTGTTGCATTTTTTATTTTTCATATTAAATTAAAAATCAAAATTCGAGTAAATCCTGCCAGCACAAATCCTGATTGTCAGAATTAAAATTCAATCCGGAGTGGGAGGACATAATTCAGAACAAATTTTTCTGAACTTATTTCATAAGGACGCACCGCAAGTTCATATTTTATTCACCAAAAAATGGAGATTTTATGTTTAGGTCAAATGTTACTATAATTAAAAATTTTGCTTTGATTTTAGGATCAGCTATAGTTTTGTTCTTTACCAATATTCTGATAGCACAGGTCGATCCCCGCTTTGATAATGCGGTGGGGGTTTTACCGCCGGAAGCTTTAACCCAACCACCACCCCCGGCCGAAAAGATAAGCATAACTACTGATGACGGATTTGACAATTTTTTCCTGGGTCTGGATTTTGCCGAGCCTCATATGTCCAGCAATCCCATGAATCCGCTCGAGTACTTTAATGCCTGGAACACCAATGGTACTCACTATACTTACGATGGCCACGACTGGGAAACCCAGTCTCCCCCCTTTCCCGGCTATTCCATGCAGGGGGATCCAGTAACCGCCTACGATAGTCTGGGAAATCTCTATTATCAGAATATGTATGGCTCTCCCAATATTCTGGGTGCGCTGGTTATCCGTTCCACCGACAACGGTGCCACCTGGGGCCCGCCAGCTGTTGCGGTAAGCGGCGTGGATAAATGCTGGTTAGCCTGCGATCAGACTGCCGGTCCCAATGCAAATAACGTCTATGCCGTGATGACCGGTGGCGCTGGTGGTAATTTCGCTCGCAGTACCGATTTTGGTGCTACCTGGCAAACCACTCAATCATTTGCTACCCAGAGTTTGCCGGGTATGATGGTCGCCGTCGGACCTGATGTCCTGGCTGGAAATGATATTTCAGGTGGTTGTGTGTATGTGGTAACCAACGGTGGCAATACCTTCGCCCCAACTTATACTTTTTACCGGTCGTTCGATGGGGGTTCTACTTTTACCCTTATGTCTTCACAACTTTTTGCCAATTATGTGGGTACCAACGTGAGCGGCAGACACTCGGTGGAAAATATGCGTACCCGTCCCTATCCGTTTATTGCCGCAGATAACAGCCGTGGACCCTATCGCGGACGTCTGTATTGCGTTTATGCTTCCAATACTCCCTCCGGAAATGGCTATAAACCGGATATTTTTCTCCAGTATTCGGATGACCAGGGATTTTCCTGGTCCGGACCAATCCTGATCAATGATGACCCCAATACTACCAATAATCATCAATGGAGTCCGGCGATCTGGGTCGATAAGGAAACCGGAAGGTTTTATGCAAAGTGGTACGACAGCCGGAATGTACCCACCAGTGATAGTTGCGATGTGTATGCCTCCTACTCGGATGATGGTGGAGTTACCTGGGCTCCAAATCAACGGTTAACCAATGCCCGCATGGTCATAGACTGTGCCACCTGTCCGGGTGGCGGTACTCCCCGTTATCAGGGAGATTATGATGCCATTACCTCCAATCCCTATGGTGCCATGGCGGTCTGGACCGATTTTCGTGACGGTACCTTTGGCAGCTATACCGCCTATTTCCCGGATTTTGCCATGAAGATATCCAGCGCGTCTGATACCATCGGGGTGACTGACAGTATTGAAGTGTCGGTAAAAATACCCGCGGTAAAATTATATGAGCATTCGGTAAAATTTTCGGTGACATCCGAACCTTATGGCGATTTCATTTATACTTTTCCCCAGGGCGATTCTCTTTCCACATTTCCTGACTCAATCCAGCTGGTTATTAAGGCGGATAGTGTGGTATCAGGAGAATATGATATCATTGTACAGGCTGAGGGGCCTAATGGCACACCGGTGCATCGTCGGACCATTTCACTTCTGGTCACTGCACCATTTATTGCGTTGCAGCAACCAAATGGTGGTGAAGAACTTTATGCCGGTGCTACATATGACATCATGTGGGAGCTGGCTCTGGTGGATTCGATAGATCTTGATTATTCACCGGATAGTGGGGCCACCTGGATCAATATCGTTTCCGGGCTGAATAAAAATGACATTTTTGCAAATCACCCGAAGTCACACATAAAAGTGTTTACTGACCCTCAGTTGGAATCTGTAGTTACCAACTATGAATGGACGGTTCCCAGTACACTTACCTCCACCGGACTGGTGCGAGTTTCCTCCAGCACCGACAGTGGATTTTTCGATATCAGCGATACCACATTTTCAATTGTACCAACGCCGCTGCCAAAATGGACAATCCAGGATGCAAGCGTAGATACCGCATTATACAGTGTTTCCATAGTAGATACTTCTATTGTCTGGGCCGGTGGTGCCAACGGGACAATCATCAGATCATTTGACGGGGGTAAAACATGGACACCCACACCACTTCCATCCGGCGAGGACATCTATAACATCTGTGCCGTGAATCAAACCAGAGTTTTTATCGCAGTTAATTCACCGGGGAGTGCTAAAATTGTCCGGACCTATAATGGCGGTTCCAGCTGGCAAACTGTATATGAAAATAATAATGCCGATGCGTTCATCAACGCCGTTCATATGTTTGATATCATCAATGGATATGCGGTGGGTGATCCGGTTAACGGCCAATGGACGATATTAAAAACCATCGATGGTGGTTTTTCCTGGACCTCTGCCGGCACTTTAAGCCAATCCGGAAGCGAGACCGGATACAATAATTCATTTACCTGGATGGGAGATCAGTTGGGTTGGTTCGGAACCAATAACAGCCGGATTTACCGGACTACCAATGGCGGGACCAATTGGAGCCCAGCCACAACCTCATTTGCCAATAGCTTTTCTGTTTCCTTTGCTACAGATATGCTTGGCCTGGCCGCCGGTGAAGCAACCGATTTTTCCCAGGATGGCGGAGCAACCTGGTCTGCCGCAGGCACCCAACTTCCTGCTGTTTCATACGGTACGGTTGGACTGGATCTCGATCCCCGGCGCTGGTATTCTATTGCCGGATCTGAAGTCTACAGGACAATCGACCAGGGTGATACATTCTCTCTGGAAATCTCCCAGTCCAATACCCTGTTTGATATTGATCTGAAGATTGTCCCGCTCAATGAGAATCGCTGGCTGGTGGGGTATGCGGTTGGAGATAATGGAGCTATTAATCGCTATAGAGAATTACTGGATGTTACCATCGTAAATAGTATCAACCAGGGAAATATCCCGGACAGATTTGCATTGTCCCAGAATTATCCCAATCCTTTTAATCCGACCACAACCATTAGCTATCAGTTACCGGTAAATGCCAGTGTGACCATGCGTATTATCAATATGCTTGGACAGGAAGTGCGGGTACTGGATGAAGGATCAAAAAATGCCGGGGATTATGAGATTACCTGGGATGGCAGAAATTCCAACGGCTTGCCGGTGGCCTCCGGAATTTATTTCTATCAGCTGGTTTCTAAACCGGAAAATGGAAGAGAGTACAGCGCCATACGGAAAATGATGATTCTGAAATAAAAATCTGTTGGAAGAATCATATTCCCTGATTTTAATTTAAGAGAAAAAATTTTGACATTTAATAAAGGGCAGATTCAAAACGAACTGCCCTTTTATTTATTGCGTGCGAAAGCCTTCTTCCTTATGTACAAAGAATAATTTCTAATTTTTCCAAATTTGACTGATGGAAATATTGATATTTCAAATATGATATCGTAAATTCGAACAACTTTTGTTCTAATAACAATCGTTTCAGCAATTTGTCATTCTGAACTTGTTTCAGAATCAATGGTAGATAATTGTAATGATTGCGTGATGCATGTAAATTTAATATGAAGAATTCATTCAGTTATTTACAGTGGAGTTTCAAAAATTTTCGAAGATATTACTAATTAAGAAAAGGTGTATAATATGACGACTTACAAAGGAACAATAGGTATTTTAACCGGCGGTGGGGATGTTCCCGGCTTGAATCCGGCCATACGTGCAGTCACATTCCGGGCTTTGCGGGAAGGCTATCGGGTTTTGGGAATTCGCCGTGGCTGGGCCGGATTAGTTGATATGATTCCGGATAAGGAAGCGAATAACTCTGCCCATGTGCAGGTACTGACCGAGGATATTGTCGACCGGGCCGGACGAACCGGCGGTACTTTTCTTCATACCTCCCGCACCCGGCCAAGCCATCTGCCGAAAGGAATTCTCCCGCCTCACATGCGGGATAAGTATACCGAAGAAATAAATGATGTGACTGAAGACGTTCTTAAAAATCTGGAATTTCTGGGAATTGATTTTCTTATTCCGATCGGTGGTGATGATACCTTAAGCTATGCCAAACATTTGCATGAAAAAGGAGTAAAGGTCATTGCCATACCCAAAACAATGGACAATGATGTCCCGGGCACCGACTACTGTATCGGTTTCAGCACCTGTGTCACTCGCACCATTGAGCTGACCCATAAACTGCGCACTACTGCGGGTTCGCACGAGCGTTTGCTGGTTATTGAGGTTTTTGGACGGTATGCCGGTTTTACTGCCATGCTTCCTACGATGGCCGGGGCGGCTGACCGGTGTGTTATTCCCGAACATACTTTCGATATTTCCCGTCTTACCGAATTGCTAATCATGGATCGGAATCGTCATCCCAGCAACTATGCGGTAGTACTTATCTCGGAAGGTGCCAAAATGAAGGACGATGAAGCCATGACCTTTAAAGGACAGGAGCAGGATCAATTCGGCCATCGCAAACTGGGTGGTATCGGGGACCGGGTAGCTGCTAAAATTAAAGAATTATCCCCAAAGTATAATAATGGTGTACGGGTAAATGTAGTCAATCAGCGGCTGGGATATCTGGTCCGCTGTGGTGATCCCGATGCTCTGGACTCAATTGTACCTATGGCCTTTGGCAATCTTGCCCTGGACTTGATCCTGGAAAATTCTCCCAGCCGCTTGCTGGGGCTGCGTAAAGGTCAATACAGTAGTTTGCCGATTGATTTGCTTACCAGTAAGAAAAAGATCGTGGATGTGAAAAAGTATTATAATACCGATCGTTTAAGACCAATATATAAGACATTTGAGGGCGCACCCTTTTTGATCATGACCAGTGAGATGTAATTGATATATCGATTTTAATTCTAAATTTGTCAGGATAATTTTTCTATTCACTTTTCTGCTCATAAAATGGGAGTGTGGCCTGTTAATCTTTCTCTAAAATGATCAAATTTGGCGATTAGATGGCCCTGTGAGGGATTATCTGCACTTAGGCAAGGTGAGGGGTGACCAGACACTCAATAAGGTAAATATTTCCAAAGATTTTGCAATCACTTCCCCGCCTAAGCTGAATAATTGTATTTTTACTTCTTGTCCTTCAGGAAAAATTAAATCGGTAATTACTGCCTCACCATGGTTGACAAAAACTTCGATACTACACCGATCAACAATAACATGAAGGTAGAGGTTTTTTTCTAAAGGAATATTTAAAGGCGCATAATGAATCCCGGAAAAGTTGTCATGAAAATCCGTTAAACCAGAATTTGTGCGATCTAAAAATACTCTTCTGTTATTATTATCATAGCCGATTTTGACCCAGCATTTTTTACCCCAAAATATCCGGATCCCAAAGCTGGTTGCTGACGCCCTTTTAAATTCTGCAATAATCTCAAAACTTGCCTGATCTAAATGAAGTTTATTTAGCGGATCGAACCCAGGCGAAATTAGTAAATCCCGGTAATGCAGATTATCTTGGCGTAATTTTTTAATTTCATTTACAGGTTGTTGAAATAAACGAATTCCATTTTCGGTTTTTATCAGGGACAATTTTCGTGGAATAGTCATTTGGCCACGCCAGGGGGAAGTCGGTAAATGATTTGCATACTGCCAATTATTCATCCAGGCTATCCAGACTACTCTTTTCTGGGATTTTGGTAAATTGTTAAAAGTTTGGGCAGCATAGAAATCTTTTCCATAATCTACCCATAAAATTTTATCAGGTGAGTTATCATTTAAGAATTCCTTCCCGTTAAAGTGACCAACAAAATATTGGCTTCCTGAACCCCCTGCAACTGCATTATCTATAACATCAACTTTTAGTACCCATTTGGTAGAATGCTTCTCATTTTCTACCGGAAGTTCAAATAGATCAGGACATTCCCAGAATTGTGTATCCATCATACCCGCAGATCCAAAATCACTAAGATATTGCCAGTTTTTCAAATCAACCGAACAATAAAATCTAATAACTTTTCTGTCTGCCACTGATACAACCATAATCCATTTTCTTTCTTTCTCAAACCAGAAAACCTTTGGATCACGAAAATGTCGTAGTCGCAAATTCAAAACCGGATTTTTCTTAAATTTTGTCCAGGTCAGACCCTTGTTATTACTAAAGGCAAGATTCTGAGTTTGATATTGCTGCTTATTATCATACCCGGTAAAAATCGCAATCAGTGGGTCGGTTATACCATTAGCTAATCCAGTAGAATTTTCTCTATCATAAACAGCTGATCCGGAAAAGATCATTATGTCATCTTCTTCTCGGATAGCAACGGGCAAATGTTTCCAGTGCATTAAATCGGAACTTATCGCATGACCCCAACTCATATGCCCCCACTCACTACCATAGGGATTATATTGATAGAAGAGATG
>CAZTXJ010000104.1:0-11696 GCA_964617285.1 uncultured Calditrichaceae bacterium
CCGAAAGTGAATCCGATTGCAGTCCCTGCAGACTTGATCGGGTAAGTTCCAGATATTTTTTCCGGAATTTGGGTGGATTTGTCTCCAGAACCATGCCGCCACCCAGGGTCACCTGTGGAGAATATTGCCGGATAATAAACCGGTCTCCGTAAGAAGCATAAATCGGCTTCTCGAACCTGAACTGTGCCAGTGCGGTATTTCCGGGCAGGATTTCGCGGCTTTCCAGCAAAAGCACTCTGGCCAGTACTTCCATGGTATGGAGATGAATTCGGACCCGGGTTTGATTTTTTATCGAAATCGGCGAGGAATCCAGCAGGGTAAATTTGGCATTAAATTGATCAACTGCTTCATACAATCCTGGGAGCGTCAGCACCTGCCCGCGGTAAAGTTGATGATGGTCCACCCCGGTCAAATTCAAAGCGGCGCGGAATCCAGCTTCTACCATTTCCACTGCAGAGTCATGGCTCTGCAATCCACGAATCCGAGCCATCAATTTCTCCGGCAGGACCTCAAGCGATTCTCCGGTCTTTATTTTTCCCGAGATAACACTTCCGGTAACAATGCTGCCAAAGCCCGCTTTGCTGAATACCCGGTCTACTGGCAAACGAAAAATACCGTCATCCCGTCGGGCACCAATTTTATCTAGCTGTTGCCGTAAGATATTGCGAAGGCTCTCAATTCCATTATTTTTTAGGGCAGAAACTTTAAGAATCGGCGCAGTGGCAAAATTTGTGGTTTGTAATAATTCCCTCAGCTCTTCCTCCACCAGGGAAATCCACTCCTGATCTGCCAGATCGGTCTTGGTGATGACAAAAATGCCGTTCTTTATCCCAAGCAGATTAACAATTTCAAGATGTTCCCGGGTTTGAGGCATGATGCCATCGTCTGCCGCAACCACAAACAGAACCAGGTCGATCGTCGTTACTCCGGCCACCATATTCTTTATCAACTTTTCATGACCGGGAACATCAATAATGGTAATATTTTCCGAAAGATGGGCAAATCCCAGATCAACCGTGATTCCCCGCTCCTTTTCTTCTTTTAACCTGTCGGTATTAATTCCGGTCAACGCCTCTACCAGGGCTGTTTTTCCGTGATCAATATGACCCGCCATTCCGATAACAAATTGTCGATGCATCTGTTTTCTAAAATTTGAAAAGGTTAAAAATTATATTTGTTTACTTTTTCCTGGGCAAGAGTTCATGAGTTAAAGAGCTTTAAGAGCGGAAACGATTATCGGAATTTCATCAATTCTTACCGTTCTGAGATTTAACATAAACCACTCATTTTCAATATACCCGATAACCGGGGGTGTACCGAGCCGCATTTTCTTTGCGATCTGCGTGACGGTAAATTTATTGGACCTCACCGCAACCGCCACCGAAGGGATTTTTTCCAAAGGTAATGCACCGCTTCCCATTTGGGAATAGGTATCGACTAATTTAAAAGTCAATTTCGAATTTGATACCCGGGAGATTAATTGATTTCCCCGCTTCCTCAACTCATCAATAGAGATATTCAACATCTGAGCTAATGGCAGGCTTTTTTTCAATTCTTTAGGTTGAAGATACAATCTCAGAGTCCCGTCCAGCAATGCGTAGGTCACCTTATCACAGCGTAAAGCGCGTAAAAGATGATTCTTCTTAATTTTTTCAATATACTTCTTTTTACCAGTGATAACGCCAGCCTGTGGTCCTCCAAGCACCTTATCTGCGCTGAAGGTTACAATATCGACCCCTGCTTTGATATATTCCCTGGCAACTGGCTCACGGGAATATCCCCATTTCCGCAGATCTTCGATAACACCGCTACCCATGTCATAAATAAGTGGAATCTGATTTTCCCCGGCCAGCTGAATTAACTCTTCAATTGGAACACTGGAAGTAAAACCCATGATCTTATAATTGCTGGTATGAACTTTGAGTATTCCCCCGGTCTTCGGATTGATTTTATCTGTATAATCTTTGAGATGGGTTTTATTGGTGGTTCCCACCTCTATCATCTTAACTCCACCGGCTTTCATGACCTCAGGCATCCGGAATGAACCGCCGATTTCTACCAGTTCCCCTCTCGAAACCGGCACCTCTTTTTTGTAACAAAGACTATAAAGTGTAAGCAGTACAGCTCCGGCATTGTTGTTTACCACAACCGCACCCTCGGCCCCGGTAATCAGACAAATAATCTCTTCTACAATATTGATTCGGTCCCCACGTTTTCCGGAAACTAAATCAATTTCCAGGTTACAATAATTCTCCAAAATCTCGGTAAGATGTTTTGTCGCTTCAGGTGCAATTGGTGCCCGGCCCAGGTTGGTGTGAAGGACAATACCGGTAGCATTGATTACCCGTTTTAACCGATGGGACCATAGCCTGTCGACTTCCGTAATCGTTTTTTCTAAAATTTCATCTGTGATTTGCTGTTTGGACAAATTTTCTGATACAGCGCCAGACAAAATTTTTTCCCGAAAATCCTGTATTACCTTCTGAACCAGAACCTTCAAATACTCATCATCAATTTTTAATTTCTTTGGGGATAACGACAGGAGAATATCCTGGACGGATGGAATTTCTTTTAAACTATTGCTTTTCGGGTTCGGTCTTTTCGCTTTGATCTTCGGCAATGGGAACAATCTCCACTCGTACTTTTAAAATTCTATTACGATTAATTTTTTCCACAATAAATTTATAATTGCTATACTTCACCTCCTCTTTTTCCAATGGTAAAGAACCGAGCAGATTTAGAATAAATCCACTGATGGTTTCCACACCCTCAATTTCAGGTAGCTGCATATCCAGTTCATCATTCAGTTCCTCCACTGACATCCTGCCGTCAATCAGAAAACTATTTTCACTTATTTTCTTAAACAGGGGTGTCTCTTTATCATACTCATCCTGAATTTCGCCTACGATCTCCTCAATTATATCTTCCAGTGTCACTAAACCGGATAGGCCACCGTATTCATCAACAACCAGTGCCATATGAATGTGTTCTGCCTGGAACTCCTTCAGCAGATCGTCAATTTTTTTCTGTTCCGGGACAAAATAAGGTGGTCTGGCTAATTTCTGCAAATCGATCGGCTCTTTCTTGCGTTTGTTCAGGTAGGGCAATAAATCCTTGACATATAAAATACCGATGATATTGTCAATTTCGTCCTTATAAACCGGGATGCGTGAGTGGAGTTTTACTTTTACCAATTGCATTAATTTGGCCAGCGTTGAGTTCGTATCCACAATAACCATATCCGTTCGGGGGACCATAATTTCCTTCACCGTAGTCTCACCAAATTCAAAAATGCTGTGGATCATATCCTTTTCATCTTTATGAAGCGTGCCGTGTTCTTCCCCGACTTCTGCAAGGGTTTTCACTTCATCTTCAGTGAGCAGGATTTTTTCCTCGGTAAGGCCCACATTTTTCTGCAGAAAGTGAGTAAATCTTGCCAGTCCGTACGAGATTGGGTAGAAAATGTAGAATATAATCGTCAGGATTAAAGAAGTCTTTTTCGAAAATCGTTCAGTATTTCTCACAGCAATCACTTTTGGCAATATCTCACTGACCACCAGAATAACAAAAGTGACCACAAGAACATCCAACAGGATAATGACATTCTCGTGGAGACCAACCTTCCTGCTTAACTGAACCGTAAGAACGGCAGCGATTGAAGCAATGGTAATATTAACCATCGTATTACCAATTACAATGGTAATCAGCAACTGTCGCGGCCAGATCATCAATTTGCTAACCCGCTTATCGCTCACTTTGCGCGAGTTCTTAAAATGGTCTAACTGAGCCGGGGTTAAAGAAAAATAGGCGGTCTCCGAACCGGAAAAAAAAGCGGAAAAAATTAATAAGATGATAAAAATAAGTGCATAAAAAATGAATTCAAGAATCAATTATTAAAACAATCCCATATTAGTTAGACTCAATATTTCAAACAAAATATAAATTTATAATCTCCCGAAATCCATTAATTTGACAGGAAAATTTTAATTAGTTTTTTACCCCATTCTCCATCTTCCAAAACTTCTCTAAATAGGCGTTTTCAATTTGATGCATCCTCTCACGGTCGGCCTCGGTTTTATCATCCATTCCTTTTAGATGCAGAAGTCCATGGGCGATTAGTCGGGCATACTCTTCTTCTACCCCGACTTCATATATTTTTGCATGATGCTTTGCCCGGTCGATACTTAAGTAAATTTCCCCGACCGCTCCCTCAGGATCATCGAGCAGAAAAGTTATCACATCAGTATAGGATGAATCGGATAAATACGTTTTATGCAATTTGGCCAGATATTCATCATCAACTGCGACAATATTCAGTTCAGGTATAGTAATATTTTCTGCAGCCACAACCTCCTCGACAAATTTCCGATAGATTTTTACAGGAAATGGTGTACTGGGATGATTGTTAAAAATATTTATCCGCAATTTATTCTTTTTTATCTTCACCTGAATTGTTCTGCTTATGGACCGTCTCGAACTGTTTGTCGTCTGGTTTTTTATTTAAATCTGCGGAATTTGCTTTATTCGGTTCTGCTTTTTCCTTGATTACATTCCGATTTGTATCTTTATCATCTGCGATTTTTTTACTGGTCTTTGGCTTCTCCCCTTGTTTTTCTCCACCCGGATACTCGATGCGCAGGTGATGGATACCCATGAGAATATGGATAAAGGCGTCCTTTATTTTATTCAATTCACGCAGGGTGATATCGCACTCATCGAGCTCGCCTTCCTGGAATCTCTTTTCAATCAAATTCTCTACCAGAGCGCTGATTCGCTGAAGGTTTGGATTCGGCAGGGTTCGGGAGGCCGCTTCAACCGTATCGGCCAGCATGGCGATGGCTGTTTCTTTCGATTGGGGTTTAGGTCCCGGATAACGGAAATCGTTCTCATTGATATCCTTGGCATCCATGGTTTCCTGCGCCTTATGATAGAAGTAGGCCATAACGCTGGTCCCGTGATGTTCCGGGATAAATTGTTTCACTGCCAGGGGTAGCTTATACTCCTCGGCCAATTCCAGGCCGGCCCTCACATGCTTCGACAAAATAAGTGAGCTCATGGTCGGAGTAAGAGAATCATGCTTATTCATGGCACCTGCCTGGTTCTCGACAAAATATTCTGCCCGTTGCATTTTCCCAATATCATGATAGTAGCAGCCAACCCGGGCCAGCAGGGAGTTTGCCCCGATTTCCTTTGCCGCTGCTTCTGCTAAATTTCCCACAATGATACTGTGATGGAATGTCCCCGGCGCTTCAACAGAAAGGCGCTTCAATAATGGATGATTCAAATCTGATAATTCAAGTAATGTGATATCAGTTGTTACATCAAAAAACTTCTCGAAGACACCTATCAGTAAAAATACCGCAGTTGGCACGAGAACCGCATTCGGAAGCATATAGAAGAATAAATTTTCCAGCATGCTCCGAAAAGATTCATAATGCACAAATCCGTAACTGAAATTGATTAATGCATAACCACAGAAGATATAAAAAATGGCCCTGAACATCTGACCACGGTTTCGGATTTTCTGTACCGAATAAAGCGCAACCGATCCAACAATAAAGGTCATTAAAGCCAAATAAAAATTATTCCCCGCCACAGCACCCAGCACCAGACTGATGAGGATGGTTGCGGTAAAAGCAAAAGAAGCATCAAGCAACATGGAGAAAAGCATTGGTCCAAGGGTAATAGGAATGCTCAGATAACTCCATCCCAATACATTGGAAATGAGCATCGCCGCAAAAAATTGAAGGAGGAAAATCAGGGTAATTAGGAGTAGTCTTTTATTATTATTGAATATTTTGAGACGATATCGGTACAGGTAAAAACCCAGTAAGGCAATAATAATGAGAGCAAAAATATATTTACCAAGAACAAATAAAACCTTATGCCAGCCCTGCTGAGCTGCTGTTCGCTCCGCTTCTGCTGCTCCCAAAGATTGTAATTTTTGATAAATATCATCAGTAATAATTTCGTGATTATCCACTATACGCTGATTCTCATGCACAAAGCCACTGGTAGACGGCACTTCCCGAACTGCTTTGTTTTTTCGGTTGTTGGTCAGGGTTTCATCATAGAGCAAATCCGGTTTCAGAAAAGCCGGGATCAGAATCGCCGCGATCTTAAATTCCTCGCTCGATTCCGGATATTGATTGACCATACTGTTGAACAGCATTTCCTGGGCCTGAGTCTCATCCAGTACCTGCTTGGGATCAACATTTTCCTCCAGTCCATTCTGCATGATATCAATACTTTTTTCCTGTATCTCACTTTTGGAAATATTAATAATTCCCATCCCATATACTTTGGAAAAAGCACTGTATAGTAATTTGGAAAAATTGGCAAGTTTACCATCCTTATACATCTGATAGAGATGGACAAAATCCTCAAATGTTAAATCGATGCCATATTTAACCTGGTACTGATTCAATACGCTGTCTATATTAACTTTCGTCCAGAGATCGTGTGTAGTATCTTTTTTTACTACCACCTCTTTTTGCAAATATTTAAAATAGGCTGTCAATTCCTCGAATAAATTTTTGAGTTTCAAAATTTGAACATCTTTGGGTTCGCTTTCCCGCTTAAATACTTTTGGCACACTCAACCAGGCTTGTTGACGCTCTTCTTTTAGTTCTGCGTCTGTTTTGATAATGGGAAAGGTAAAGGGAGCAATAATTTCTTCCCGGGCTATACTGCCAACAGTCAAATTGCTATACTCAAATGGTCTTTCACTGGGTAATAGGGCACCTATTACAAATATCAGAAGTACCGCCATGGATACCTTAATCAGTACATCATCTAAAGATCTTCCCCACAATTGTTTACTGCGAAGTGGGGCAAAAATCTTCTTGATATTTAAAAACGGATTCTTCATACAATTATCCTAAACATAATAAATTTAATTCAGCACACAATTTAACATAAAGTTGAGTGAAAGCTGAACTATTATTTTCGACACCGAAACTTAAAAAATCAAATTCAATTATCCAAAATTTTAACAGTAAACCTTTGCTAACAAATATCCGATAAATATTCAACTTACTCTAATTCCTAAATCCGACAGAAAGTTCAAAAAATATGAATTCTTCATCAACATATTTAAAAAAAAAGTATTAGTCTGACAATATCGCTTCGGGATGATATAAATATTGACACAATTCGAAAGTTTTCATTATATTAACCTAAGAAAAATTGATGGAGGATGGCAATATGGGTTATCCAAACTTGGGAAAGATGTTTCATGACGTGTGTGAGAAATTCCCGGAACGAACAGGCTTTATGTACAAGGAGGGCGAGCAGTACAAATCCATTACCTTTAAAGAGGCTAATACACAGGTCGCTCAAATTGCAGCGGGCCTGGCATCCCTGGGGACTGGCAAATCTGACAAAGTTCTCCTGTTATCTGAAAACCGACCAGAATGGGCCTTCTCCGATTATGCCATTCTCTCCCTGGGAGCTATTACAGTACCAATCTATCCAACCTTACTTCCTTCCCACATTCAGTTTATCGTTAATAATTCCGATGGTAAAACTATCATCGTATCCCAGGATTATCAGTTAAAGAAAATACTTGAGATTAAAGATAAGCTACCCAACCTGAAAAATATTATTCTCATGGAAGGCGATGCACCCCCGGATGTAATCTCCTGGAGGAAAATACTGGAAATCGGAACTGAATATCAGAAATCTCATCCAAATTTTCTAAATGAAAGTCTTGCCCAAATCAACCGGGAAGATCTGGCCAGCATTATTTATACCTCAGGCACCACCGGCGTTCCTAAAGGTGTAATGCTCTCTCATGGTAATTTTCTCTCTAATATTGAAGGTGGATTGAGCGTCCTCCACGTCAGTGAAGAAGATACCTTTCTTTCTTTTCTTCCTCTCTCCCATGTTTTTGAACGAATGGCAGGACATTTTCTGGCCACTCATTCCGGCGCGACCATCGCCTATGCCGAAAATGTGGAAACGGTTGCCAATAATTTACAAGAGGTTCATCCTACCATTATGACCAGTGTGCCTCGATTTTTTGAGAAAGTTTATGCCCGGGTTTTGGATTCTCTGGAAGAGGGATCCGCTTTAAAGAAAAAAATATTCCTATGGGCAATAGAAGTAGGGAAAAAAGCCAATGTCTATAAACAGAAAGGACTTCCACTCACCGGTTTTTTAAAAATAAAATATGGTATCGCAAATAAATTGGTCTATTCTAAATTGCGGGAAAGGGTGGGTGGCAGAATCAGATTTTTTGTCTCCGGTGGTGCCCCGCTCTCCCGGGAAATCAATGAATTTTTCAATGCCGCCGGTTTGCTTCTCCTCGAGGGATATGGCTTAACTGAATCTTCCCCGGTGATTACGGTAAACCAGGATAAAAATTTCAAGTTCGGAACCCCCGGATTACCTATTCCCAATGTGGAAGTGGCTATCGCTGAAGACGGAGAGATTTTGACCCGTGGCCCGCATGTCATGCAGGGATATTATAAAAATGAAGAGGAAACCAAGGAAGCGCTGGATGATGAGGGGTGGCTGCATACCGGGGATATCGGTTACCTGGATAAGGACGGATTCCTTTATATTACCGATCGTAAGAAAAATATTATTGTCACCTCTGGCGGAAAAAATGTTGCTCCGCAAGCAATCGAAAATTTGTTGATTACCTCCAAGTATATCGAGCAGGCGATCGTACTGGGCGATAAGAGAAAATTCTGTTCCGCCTTTATTGTCCCGGCGTTTGACAATCTGAAAGCCTACGCCAAAAAGAACAATCTCCAATTTGCCAATGAAGAAGAATTAATCAATCTAACTGAAATTAAGGACCTGTATCGAAAAGAAATAGACCGGCTGTCTGTGGATCTGGCCAGTTATGAAACCATTAAGAAGTTTCATTTACTCAAAGAACCTTTTACTATTGAAAGCGGAGATCTCACACCCACCCTGAAGATAAAGAGGAATGTTGTAGAACAGAAATATAAGAATATCATTGACCAGTTCTATGCCGAAGACGAAAACTCCGTCTGAATTTAATGGGAAAAATTAAGCCATATCCGCCAGTAAAATATTTCGCTGCCATAACCTTTACCGCCGGAAATTATCTCGTCGATTTATACGGGGCTCTGGAAAATCTGTTTTCAGCAATTGACCACAAATCTGAAATCTTCGATTTCGACCAATTTACTTCTTATTATCAATCAGAAATGGGTAAATCCTTACAGAAACAGATTATCTCCTTCAAAACATTATTACCCGCTGAACAACTGCCGGCCCTGAAAATTGCAACCAATTCTATTGAAGAGAATTTCCTATTGAATGGAAAACGGACAATAAATGTCGATCCGGGTTATCTGACCGCTGCCAGGATGGTTCTGGCAACCACAAAAGATTACGATCATAGAATTTATTTGGGGATGGGGATATTCGGCGATCTCCATTACCGTTTCCGCAGCGGACACTTCCGCTTCAACGAGTGGACTTATCCGGATTACCAGCAAGAAAACATCCTCCATTATTTTGAAGAACTCCGTATTTTGTACATGGAGCAGTTAAAAACCTGGAACGCCCACTCACTTCAAAACGAAGAATCTTAAATTTCGCAAGGGAAAGTAATGAGCCAAAAGTTCAGTTATAAAAAAGCAGGTGTGAACATTGAAAAGGCGGAAAAAGCACTTTCAAAACTTAAAACTTCAATTGCTGGAACACATAATAAAAACGTTCTGAAAAATATTGGGGCTTTCGGTGGATTTTACGAATTCCCAATCAGGGATTATAAAAATCCTATACTCATATCGAGCACGGACGGGGTGGGTACCAAATTAAAGGTGGCGGTACAGATGAATAAACATGATACCGTGGGCCAGGACCTGGTCAACCACTGCATCAACGATATCGCCGTATGCGGGGCCACACCACTTTTCTTTCTGGATTATTTCGGCTGCGGAAAATTATCGGCCTCGGTTTATCACGACGTTATCATGGGATTTGTGAAGGCCTGTCAGGCGGCTAAACTTCCCTTGATCGGTGGGGAGACGGCTGAAATGCCCGATGTTTATCATCCCGGGGAATATGATCTGGTAGGAACAATTGTCGGAGCGGTGGAAAAAGATCAGATTATAGACGGGAAAGAAATCCGGGAAGGTGATGTGATGATTGGGATTGCCTCCAACGGTCTCCATACCAACGGATATTCCCTGGCCAGAAAAGTCCTCTTCCCAAAATTTCGGCCCAACGAGAAAGTACCAGGCATGCCCCTGACTTTGGGCAAAGAATTATTGAAAATTCACCTTAATTATTTCCCGATCATCAAAATATTAAGAGAGCAATTTTCCATTAAAGGATTGGCCCATATCACTGGCGGAGGCCTCTATAAAAATACCATTCGGATCGTACCGGAAGGATTTCTTCCTGAATTTGACTGGAATAGCTGGGAAGTCCCGGCCATATTCCAGCTCATCCAAAAAACAGGCAATGTGCCAATCGACGATATGCGCCAAACCTTTAATATGGGAATCGGACTGGTAGTCGTTGCAGACAGCAAAGATCTTGAATCCATCAAAGTGATGATCAATAAAAATGATCTGAATTGTTTTCATATCGGGAAAATAGTTGCGAAATAAAAACAATCAATCTCAGGTAGAAATATGAAGCCGATCGAATTTAAAAAAGAAATCATCACTGCGAAGATCAGAAATCCGCTGAAGAATTTTGAGCTAACTGAAGAAAAGATAGAAATTCGTTGGGATCCGCTTACCGGAAGAACCATGCGAATTAGCCAGCCGAAGGGATTGGACAAAATTCCGGAAGATGACCCTCTTGAAAAATTTGTAAAGGAGGCAAAACCCTGCTTTTTCTGTGCCGGCAAAGTGGAAACTACCACTCCCATGATTCCCGAGCACATCCATAAAGAGGGTAGAATTGAGGTGGGAGAAGCTTTTCTTTTCCCAAACTTATCAGGTTTTGGTGTATACAGCGCAGTTTGTATTTTTTCTAAAGAACATTTTATTGCTATTAATGAATTTACTGTTACTCAAATTTTGAATGTATTAAAGGCTTGTCAAATTTATCTGACCTTAATCGGGAAAACTGACCGGCAAGTACTCTACCCTTCTCTGAATGGAAATTATCTTTTGCCCGCGGGAAGCAGTATTCTGCACCCGCATATCCAACCCTTTCTTGATCCGGTTCCAACCAACTATCATCGGGATCTACTGATCAATTCGGAAAATTTTCATCAAAAATATCAGATAAACTTCTGGGAAAAATTTAAAGGTATGGAAAAAAACGGTGAGCGGTTTCTTTTTGAATTGGATGATTGCTTTTTCTACACCCCTTTCGCGCCCATGGGTTTTAATGAGGTCTGTGCAATCATCGGGGACGGAAAAGGTTTTCCTGATCTTTCGGAAAAAACACTGAATAATCTGGCGGAAGGGATTCGGAACGTCTTCCAATTTTATCATAAGATTCAGCACAACAGTTTTAATATCGCGCTTTTTTCACGGCCCATGAATTCACCGGATCAAATTAAATTTCCTTGTATGCTAAGAATTTGTACCCGTCCCGCTTTTACAAATTATTATAGAAACGATGTGACCTTTTTCGAAAAATATCATCTGGAAACCATGATTGACAAATCTCCGGAAGAAGTGGCAGTATCATACCGGCAAAACAGATAAAAATATCAGGAAAATAGTAAATGAATTTTGACATTTATT
>CAZTXJ010000105.1:0-1536 GCA_964617285.1 uncultured Calditrichaceae bacterium
GTGTGAGCCCGGAAGGAATCGAACCTTCGACCAACGGCTTAAAAGGCCGCTGCTCTACCAGCTGAGCTACGGGCCCGGGAAAATAGAGCGCAAATATAGAAAAAAATGCCAGGTCTGTCAAGGGAAAAAACACATCGAAATCTTCACTTAACTTCAATTATTCCAATAAATACCAGATTCCAGCAAACAGCTCTCCACTCCACTACCGGGAACAAGTTTAACCATACCCCAAATTCGGGTTTACCAGGTCACCGGACTTTTGTATATTGCTATTGCAACCAGTACGGGAGAATGAACATGATTCAATGGAGAATTATTGTTGAATTCCAGCCGGAAAATATGAGCAAAGGAATAGTTGCCCTAAAGAAAATCACCAGCCATTTGCAAAAGAAACTGGACTGGCCGGAAATTCAAATCTACCGTGGATTTATCGGTGTGGAAGAAAACAGATGTGATGTAGTTGCCTATTTTAAATCGCTGGCAGATTTTGAAGAAGCCTGGAAGCGCTGGGGGAAAAGCCCGGAAAGTAAAGTGCTGGCAGAGGGCTATCATAAACTGGTGGAATCGGAAAAAATCGAAATTTACCAGCGGGTTAACTGATTTTAACAAAATTCTACTTGATTATTAATTAGGCGGTAAATCAGCTAAAATGCTGGTGACGATCTGGTAATATAAAAAAGGCCCGGAAAACCGGGCCCTGAATGAAGACTTATTCTTTGACCACCCATACTTTTATTTTTGTCTCGATCTCCGGATGCAGCTTAATCGGGACCGAATAGATACCCAATGCCTTGATGGGCTCATCGAGTTCAATTTTTTTCCGGTCAATATCATATCCCTGTTTGGTTAATCCGTCAGCGATATCCTGGTTGGTAACCGATCCAAACATTTTGTCTCCTTCCCCAACGCTCACCGTCAGCGTTACCGAAACCCCCTCCATTTTCTTGGCCAACTGTTCCGCTTGTTTCTTTTGTTTATTGAGCTGCACCATCTTCTGGCGCTGTTCTTCTTCAATCATACGGACATAGTTCGGCCGGGCAGGATAGGCAATTTTCTTGGGAATGAGATAGTTCATGCCAAATCCTCGTTTCACCTCAACCGTATCCCCTACCTTGCCAAGGTTTTCATAATCTTGCCGGAGTATTATTTTCATATCTATTTACCTCACAGATTTTCTCTTAATATTTACCTGGGAATATCAGAAACAAAGGGAATCAAAGCCAGGTGCCTTGCCCTTTTAATAGCCTGCGCCAACTGACGCTGATGTTGGTTGCAATTACCGGATGTCCGGCGGGGTACAATTTTACCCTGCTCGGTCAGAAACCGAACCAATCTTTTTTCATCCCGGAAATCAATGTAAATATCACCGGATTCACAAAAACGACAGACTCTCTTTTTTCGTTGTAACATTTTATCGTTCCTCAATTTTCAATTTTTTCATTTTTGTTTTCTTCTTCAGAAGATTCTTCTTCTACCTTTTCAGGTTTTTTCTCTTCATCAAAAGTTTTCTCTTCTTCAGAGGATTTCTCTTCTTCA
>CAZTXJ010000105.1:1636-11677 GCA_964617285.1 uncultured Calditrichaceae bacterium
TTTCTCTTCTTCAGAGGATTTCTCTTCTTCAATAGATTCTACTTCTTCAGATTTTTTTTCTGGCTCAGAAGATTCCGGTTTTTCCAAATTTTCACTTTCGACAGGGGCATCCGCTTGAATTGGTTCTTCAGATGCCGGTATTTTAGCCTCCTTTTCCACAACCGGTTGTTTTTCGATTTCCTTTTCGGCCTGTTCTAATTTTTTGGCTTTTGCTTTACCGGAATTGATAGAGCGTTGAATTAATTCCTTTTTTGTGATAGTATATGAGAGAAATCTTAAAACCCGGTCATTGAGCCGGTATTCACCCTCCAGAATCCGGGGGATGTTTAGCCGGCTATTGGCAGTAAATTCAATCTCTACATAGAAGCCATGGGTATTTTTATTAATGGAGTAAGCCAACCGCCGCTTTCCCCAGCGATCAATTTTTTTAATCACGCCACCGTGATCCTCAATCAACTGCTGGATACGGCTCGATACGGTATCTACTTCATCGGGATTTTGGGAGATATCGACAACGAAGATAGTGCTATACTGATTTTCCATAAAACCTCCTTTGGTCTTTTGACCCTTTGATCTTAATGTCAAAGGGTAGGATTATTAATTACACTATATCTGCCCTTCTAAAGGGGCGCTAAATTTATAAAGAAATATTTCCGAAATCTATTAGTTTATTAATTTTTATTATCCCATTAATGGTGCTATTACCAGAGAGACAATGGACATCAGCTTGATCAAAATATTCAGGGATGGTCCGGCGGTATCTTTAAACGGATCACCCACGGTATCCCCCACCACCGCTGCTTTATGGGGGTCTGATCCTTTACCGCCATATGCACCAGCCTCGATATGCTTTTTTGCATTATCCCAGGCACCCCCTGCATTAGCCATAAAAACCGCCAGCAAAACACCTGAGACAGTTGTTCCCGCTAAAACCCCTCCCAGCATCTGCGGATTTTCCAAAATTAATCCGAAAAATACCGGAGTAAAGACCGCCAGCAAACCGGGCATAATCATTCTTTTTATAGCTGCTTTTGTGGAAATATCCACACAACGGGCATAATCCGGTTTGGCCTTTCCCTCCAGCAGCCCCGGAATTTCTTTGAATTGCCGTCTTACTTCTTCAATCATATCAAAGGCAGCACGGCCCACCGCTTTTAAGGCAAAGGCGGAAAATACAAAAGGAAGAACTCCCCCGATCAACAAACCTGCCATAATCATCGGATCATCAATATCCAGGGCAAGGTTTGGAATTCCCAGGGTCATGGCCACAGTGTTCCGATATGCGGCAAAAAGTGCCAGGGCAGTGAGTGCTGCAGAACCGATAGCGAATCCTTTTCCAATGGCTGCAGTGGTATTGCCAACTGCATCCAGTTTATCCGTCCGGCCACGGACTTCGTCAGGCAAATCGGCCATCTCGGCACATCCTCCTGCGTTATCGGCAATCGGCCCATAAGCATCTACGGCCAACTGAATTCCGGTAGTAGAAAGCATACCCAGGGCAGCAATGGCAATACCGTACAATCCGGAAAAATAATAGGAAATGATAATTGCCAGTGCGATGGTCAGAACCGGCAATCCGGTCGAAAACATTCCATTGGCGATGCCGGCAATAATATTTGTTGCGGCTCCGGTTTCACTGGCCTTGGCTATATCTCGTGATGGTTTACGGGATTCCGAGGTGTAATACTCGGTGAGCAGACCGACACAAATCCCGGCAATTAATCCGGTAACGGTTGAAGCATAGATATCCCATTTTCCAATAATTTTACCAGCCCAATCAACCGGTTCAGGTAGAAACTCCTGAATGATAAAATAACTGACAATAAGCATCAAAATTCCTGCTACCCCGGTACCAATATTTAGAGCGAGCTGAGGATTTCCCCCTTCTTTGGTTTTCACAAAGAATGTTCCGATTATCGAGACTAAAATTCCAAATCCGGCAAGCGCCAAGGGCATCATCACCAGACTTGAAAAGCCTGCTCCTGCCGCTATCACCATAGCACCGACGATAGAACCGACGTATGACTCAAAGAGATCCGCACCCATCCCAGCCACATCACCGACATTATCCCCGACATTATCTGCAATTGTTGCCGGATTTCTCGGATCGTCCTCGGGAATACCGGCCTCTAGTTTACCTACCAGGTCGGCTCCAACGTCGGCGGCCTTGGTATAAATTCCACCTCCGACACGGGCAAACAGGGCAATAGAAGATGCTCCCATGGCAAATCCGGAAAGCAACGTCATTACCCGGGCCAGATCGACCCCCTGATCCAGACCTCCATAAAAATAAAACAAAACAAAAAGTCCTAAAACACCTAAACCAACAACGCTCATTCCCATCACAGAGCCGCCACTAAATGCCACAAAAAGTGCCTTATTTAAACTTTCGCGGGCAGCCTGCGTGGTTCTGTTATTCGCTCCAGTGGCAACCCACATTCCAAAAAATCCGGCCAATCCGCTGCAAAGAGCACCAACTACAAAGGATAATGCAACCAGGCTGGTTCCCTGGGAAGCATTCCCCCAGGCCAGCAAAATCGCCACCGATGCCACAAATACAGCCAATACTTTATATTCCCTTCCCAAAAAAGCCATTGCACCTTCCCGAACGGCATGACCTATCGCCTGCATTTGATCGTTTCCCGGATCCTGTTTATGGATCCACCGTGATTTCAAAAAAGCATAAAACAATGCCAAAATAGCCGCAATCATCCCTAACCAAACGAACGGTACTTGCACACGAACCTCCTATTTATTAATTATCCAGCAAATTTCGGTTATGCATATTCATGGCTGTTTTCACGCCGTCTCTAATAAAAGTATCGATCCCGGCACAGGCTGCATCCAGGATGGTATTAAGTTTAGCGAATTCTTCCGGTTTAAAATCTGAAAGAACAAATTCGATCGGATCCTCAGGTGTATCCCCGATGCCGATCCTTAAACGTGCTATCTGCTCAGTATCAATCGTAGTTAAAATATTTTCCAGTCCTTTATGGCCGGCTGATCCACCCTTTTGCCGAAACCGGATAGTTCCAAACGGTAAATCCAGATCGTCCAGAACAATTAATACTTTTGAAAGATCAATATCAATTATATTTTCTAAAATATATTTCAGCGCAATGCCGCTTAAATTCATGTAAGTCGTTGGTTTGATCAAAAAAAGCTGATCTGTGCTGAATGAAAATTTTGCCTGGTGGTATGGTCCTGGTCCATTTTCAAATTTAACTCCAACTTTTTCCGCGTAGCGATCCAAAACCATAAAACCAGCATTATGACGAGTGTGCGAATATTTTGGCCCTGGATTTCCCAAGCCAACAATCAGGTACAAAATATAATCCCAAATAAAAATTGTGGTGAGAAAAGCGTGAGATTCTACGAACCTCTGATTCCGGATAAAGAATTAATCTTTTTCTTCTTTCTCCTCTTCTTCCTCTTTTCGGGCGGTGATAACTTCCGGTTCGGTTATTTCTTCTTCACCTTCTCCAACCTCAGCCTCTTCCACTTCCTCTACAACTTTGGCGTGTTCAAGGATTAATATGGTTTCATCTTCATCATTTAAGATTTCAATGTTATCATATTTCAAATCTTTAATTCGAACCGCATCTCCGATTTCCAGGGCAGTTATATCAATTTCCAGATGATCGGGAATCTCGTTGGGAAAACATTCAATTTCCACTTCCCGGGTTATAAACTCGAGAATACCACCGGCCTTTACACCTGCAGCAGTTCCCTTTAAAACAATGGGTACATCCAGGGTTATTTTCTCACCCATTTTAATACCCTGAAAATCCGCATGGAGTAAAGTTTCATTTACCGGATCAATCTGCAAATCCTTTAAAACACATTGCAATTTATCTTTTTCGCCCTCTACTTCCAATTCCAGTAATCCACGGGCATGAAGAAGTTTGCTTTCAAATTCTTTTTGATTAAGAATCAGATGAATATTCTCTTTTTGCGAAGAATAAAACTCTGCAGGAATCCATCCGTCCTGGCGGTATTTCTTTGTTGCTTTTTTTCCGGTTGTTTCCCGCTTTTGAGCTTTTAATTTTAAATCAGCCATTTTTTCTCCTTTAACTAAACTCTAATCAAGTACAAATAAGACAATCTGTCGTTCAAAACCATTTAAGCTGGGGTGGGAGGATTCGAACCCCCGAATGCCGGGACCAAAACCCGGTGCCTTACCGCTTGGCTACACCCCAAATTCATAAGTCCAGTTTACCTCAGCAATAAATTTTTCATTTCTTTTAGCAGGTCAGGCGTAAAATAGTATTTTTCGGTTTCTAAATCTCTAAAAATACAGTTATTTAAATATTCCGAAATTATCCTGCTGGAAATAACGGCCTCAAATTTAACATGGCGGCTATATTTAGTCAAGTGCATTTCCAACTTTTTAAAGCTGAAAATCTTCTTTTTTTACAGTTTCTTCAGCAATTTTCATACAAATAGTCTATAAAAATTATGACTACCTTTTATGATGGGATTTTTCTTTACTCACAGAAATCTGATATTTTTGCATCTTTCGATACAGGCTTACCCGGCTTATTCCCAATTTTCGGGCAGTTCGGGTAAGGTGATAATCGTTTTTTGCCAGCACCTTTTTAATCTGTTTTTTCTCAAAATCTGCTGAAGCCAGTTCAAGATTATCCTGGTCAAATTGTGATTCTGGGTGCGGGAGGATTAGATCGAACTCTTGAGTCAATAACTCGGTATCAATGGTCGACTTTGCCTTAATGACTAAACGCTCAATAAAATTTTTTAATTCCCGTACATTCCCAGACCAGGGGTAATCCAAAAACCTGTCCAGATTTTCTCCGGATAATTTTTTAATTTTTTTATCGTATTTTTTATTAAATAGCCCAATAAAATAATCAACTAATACCGGGATGTCCGATACTCTCTCCCGTAAAGGTGGCAATTCTAAATTAATTACATTTAGTCGGTAATAGAGATCTTCCCGAAATTGGTTTTGTTCGATTAGCGATTTCAAATTTTTATTCGTCGCCGTAATCAGGCGAACATCCACTTTAACCGGTTGGATACCGCCAATCATATCTACCTCTCCGGATTCAATCACCCGCAATAATTTTGCCTGTAGGTTTAAATCAAGGTCGCCGATTTCATCCAAAAATAAGGTGCTGCCATTTGCCAATTGAATTTTGCCGATTTTATCGAAATAAGCATTGGTAAACGATCCTTTCTTGAAACCAAACAATTCCGCTTCCAGTAAATTTTCCGGTATTGCCGCACAGTTAATTTTCATCATCTGATGTGCATTTCTTTTACTCATGCGGTGAATCATCCGGGCCAGTACGTCTTTTCCGGTTCCGCTTTCTCCCAAAATTAAAATATTGCTGTCGGAGCCGGCAGCTTTTTTGGCTCTCTCAAAAATATTGATCATTTGTTGATCACTCGTGATCCATTGCAGATTTTCCCCCGCAGAATACAGGCTTGATTTCGGAGGAGTATAAAAATATTCGTTTATCAGTTTTATGAAATTTTCAGGTTGCAGATCAGGCTGAACACCAAGGGGATAATAACTCCTCACCCCAAAGGTAAAGTACTTATCCTTAACTTTGGTAATAATAAGGCGGGGACAATCAATTTTATAAAACAGGATACGTTCTTCATCGTTCAGGAATCGAATAATTTCATAGTCTAAAATAATGAGGCCGATATTTTTGTGACGTTTCATTCTGCTATAATCAGAAAGCGCTTCCACAACCTCAATATCGGCAAATAATTGATTCTTTATCGGGGCGAACATTTCCCGAAGAATATCAGATTTAGTAATCAGCAGAATAATTGACTTCACTTACAGGCCTCAAAGAGTTTTAAAGCAGTTTAAATGTGTATTCATTTTTTTGGCAATATTCCAGAAATCTGGAAAGTACCGCAGTTACCACCTTTTTCGATTTTTCTGAATTGTGAAATACGATAATATCTCCAGCCTCCAAATTTTCGACCAGATAGTCATAGGTTTTATCTTTATCCCATTTAAAATCATTGGCCATTAAAGACCAAAGCAACATATCTTTTTGGATAAGCTTTAGAATCCGATACAGACCCGGACCAAAAATTCCATAAGGTGGTCTGAAAAGTTTAGGAATAATGCCGAAATGTTTTATTATCAATTGATCAGTCAGGAATATTTCATTCTCCAGGTGTTGTTTACTTCTCAGGATCATAGGAATATGATTATAGCCATGGTTACCCAATTTATGGTTTTCAAAATTTAGTGAATTAAGTTTTGGTATATTTTCAGCAATCTTTCTGCCCTCCAGAAAAAAAAGGGCTGAAACACTATAGTGAGCAAGAATCTCAAGAATCGCTTCGGTAAGTCCCGGAGTGGGGCCGTCATCAAAACTCAAATAAAGGATCTTCTTTTTATTTTCTAATTTCCAAACCAGATTGGGAAAGGCAGGAAAAATTAATTTACCAAACTTTTTCTGATCCAATTTTTCAAACTCCCCAGGTAAATTTATTAAACAGGCCTAATATTCCCACGACCAGCACATAACCAATCTGAAAAATTTGAGCCGGGAGATAATATTTGGCCAAGTCCATGCGTCCCAAAATCTTAAGGGCTCGGGAAATGACCAAGGCTTCGGTAACTAACTTCACAGATAATCCAACCAGGAAAATTCCGAGTGGAAAAATTCCTAGAATGGCTAGAACACCAAAAACCGGAATGGACAGATAGTATAAGTAAATGCAAAGCATCAGCAGGAATACCCATTTTTTCGGATAATGGAGAGACTTGGATGCCCACCTCGCCCGCTGATTGATGAAACCATGAAGATTTTCGGCCGGCCGGGTGTAATTTATTGTTTCGGGTAATATGGAATACTTAATCTTCCAGTTTGTGTTGCGATGTATGTTCTGTAACAACAAATCGTCGTCTCCCGATGGTAAATGAATATTGGAATCATACCCGCCAGCATCCTGGAATGCTTTTAACCGGTACGACAAATTGCTGCCATTACAAATGAGCGGCATATTATTCCCGGCACTCCCCACACCCGCAAAAACTATTCCGGCGAACTCCAGTGTCTGAATTTTTTTAAACAGATTATTTTCGCTTTCCCCGGGAAAAGTAACCAAACCGGCTACCATTCCGGTATCCTTCCCATATTGAGCAATCATTAATTCAATCCACCTTTGGTTAGCAACAGTATCCGCATCAATGGTCATCACAATGTCAGTCTTCACCGAATCAAGAGCAAGCTTAAGCGCTTGTTTTTTAAATGTAGGCTCACTCCCATCGTCTCTTTTCCGGATCAACCTAAAATTCGGCTTATCCCGGAGATAATCCTGCACCACACTTGCAGTGTTGTCAGTAGAATTATCATCAATGATGATTACTTCGAATAATTCATTGGGATACGTTTGTCGATGCAGGCTTTCCAGACAAGCGATGATATTATTTCCTTCATTCCGGGCAGGAACCAGAACCGAAACGGTAAATGTGTTATTTTCAGTCTGAGTTTGAATACGGTTCAATCCGATGTAAAAATATATAATTAAAAAACCATAAATAAAGGCCAATATGAGAAATATCCATTCCATTTAATTCACAATTTTTTTAGGAATTTATCTAAAGATCTAAAATTTTAACAAAAAATATTCTCTAAATGGATAATACAACTTTACCGGTTAAGATTCCCTGGAACAGCTGCTTTCTGCTCCCATTTCAACTGAAAAACAAAAAAACTTCCCATAAGTGCCGGGCAACAAAAATTGATTATAAATATAATAAAAGAAGTATAAAAAGCCGCAGAAGCCGGCACCAGGAATAATGAAAAATAAAAAACCGCAGCCCCCTCCCGTACCCCGAGATCACCCAGTGAAATCGGAAGCATGATTTTGGTAAACAGAGTGGCCCCAACTGCCAGAAATGAAACCGGAAAAGCAACCGGTGCAAACGCATTTATGATACTATGATATTGCAGTAATATGATAAGAAACCAGATGGTATTTAATAAAGATAGGAAAAACGTTTTTGGTATCGAGAGGGTCTGTAATCCGGAAATTATCAGCTGAACTTTCTCAGAAGAAAATTTCCGGCCTATTCGGTTTAATACCCGGTTAAAAACAGCAGGATGAATGACAAATATCCAGATGCTGAGCAAGGACAGTAAACTTACCAAATGTAGAATTAGTTTGATTGATGCCGAGAATAGTAGTCGTGTTTCAATAATGATATTAAAGGTGACCAGACCGATGGTGATGAAAATAATCATTCCAAAAATTTTATCCAGTATATTTAATCCCGTGACCACAAATTTATTCTGTTCCTTAAAATACAGACCCCTGCCCAACTCACCCAGGTTCCCAGGAGTAACAAACCCAAGTGTTGCGCCAAAAAGCAAGGATTTAATTACCAGCGTGTTATCAATATTTTCGAAATGGCCGTTGAGCAGGTAACGCCATTTTAAAAACTGGATTAACAGATTGGGAATCAGCAAAATAAATCCCAAAAATATATAGCCTGGGTTGGCCGAGGTTATCGCATCAACTATGGACGCTTTTTTAGCAACCTGCCCATAGATTAATCCGATGAGAAGCATACCTACCAGCAGTTTAAGTATCCAGATAATTTTTTTATGACGCATTGTTTACAGCTCTTTTAGTACTTTGATGTAGGGATCCAGGGCGTCCCGCAACGCATCCCCCAGAAAGGAAAATCCCAGCACCAGGATCATAATCGCCAGACCGGGAAAGGTAGTTAATTGATACGCCTGGAGTAAATATTGTCTGCCCTCGGAAAGCATACCACCCCAGCTGGGGATAGGCGGTTGAGTGCCCAAACCTAAAAAAGATAAACCGGCTTCGGAAATAATCATCGAAGCAACTCCCAGGGTAGCCATCACCAAAACCGGATTAAGCGTATTGGGAATCAGGTGAAATGAAATAATCCGAAAATGAGAATATCCCAGGGCTTTTGTGGCCTGGATATATTCCTTTTCTTTCTCCTTTAAAATCTCACCTCGAACCAATCTGGCATAGGATTTCCATCCCACAATACACAGGGCAATAATAACATTATTCAGACTGGGACCAAGAATTGCCATGATGGCAATAGCCAGCAGAATTCCGGGAAATGCCAGTAAAATATCTGTGATCCGCATTAATACTTCATCGATCCAGCCGCCGAAGTAGCCGGCAATTGCACCGATAACCGAACCCAGAATTGCCGAAACACTTACAGTTATAAACCCTACCAGGAGACTAATACGTGCACCAAAGATAATCCGGCTCAAAATATCCCTCCCCAGATCATCCTGACCAAGCCAATGCTGAACTGAGGGCGGATTTAAAGATTCGGTAATATTTTGTTGATACGGGCTGTACGGCGCAATAACATCAGCAAAAATCGCTAAAAAAATGGTTAGAATGACAATCACCAATCCCACCACTCCCAAGGGATTTTTCAGGATTTTTGAAAAGGTATAACGAAAAAAAGAATATTCTTTATTATCCATAACCGAGATAAATTAATCCATACTTTACGATTTTACAAATTTAAGAATATTGCCCGGTGATGAAACAGGAAAATTAAAATGAGGATCTCGGTTCTTTCTATAATCTATTTTATAGCGATTCCGAAAATGAACTGTAAAGGAAACCAATATTATCCGATAATATGTATGCTATGTTACACTCGGGTTGATTATACGAATTAAATGTCTTAATAGGCAAACCTATTACAGGATTTGTATAATCTCTTGAGAGATCCGGTATGTTGTTCTTGATAGATTTAACTGAGTAATTGTTTGGGGAGTATAAGGGAAGCTTTAAAAATAATGGACTATTCATTTTTATTTTAGACGAATTATGCCGCGACTGGAAAATAATATCGAACATACATCACCCGGTGAGACAGATAATTTAATTGAAATTATCTTCATTACTGATGCAAACTTTCAGGTAAAATATACCAGCGAAAATGCAATTCAAAAACTGACCGGTCACTCCGAAATACAGTCCTCAAACAAAATTACCGACTATTTACCCGACCTGAATATTCAAAATCTGAAGTAC
>CAZTXJ010000106.1:0-11178 GCA_964617285.1 uncultured Calditrichaceae bacterium
GATTACACAATTGTGATTGTTTATCTGGTAAGCATGGTGGGAATTGGTGTTTACTTTCAGCGTAAAGCATCGGCAGGAATTGACTCTTATTTTTTAGGTGACCGGGGAATGCCCTGGTGGGCACTTGGCGCCTCCGGTATGTCTTCTAATCTGGACGTGAGCGGTACTATGATCAACACCGCTTTTGTTTTCGCCCTGGGGGCTGCTGGATTCTTTATTGAAATCCGGGGCGGGGTAACACTGATCATGGCCTTTTTGATGATCTTCCAGGGAAAGTGGAATCGCCGGGCGCTGGTAATGACCCTGGCTGAGTGGATGCATTTCCGCTTTGGTAAAGAAAAGCAGGGAGATTTTGCCCGCCTGATTGCCGCCATCTCAATCATTATTGTCACAATTGCCATGATCACCTATTTTGCCATCGGTTCGGGTAAATTCATCGGTGAATTTTTGGGTATTCCGTCCTTTCTCGGATTATCCTCTGAATTCTGGGCCGCTACCCTGATGATTTTCCTGGCTATGATTTATACCGTTGCCAGTGGTTTGTATGGGGTGGTATGGACGGATGTATTTCAGGGGACTCTTATTTTTGTGGTTTTAATTTATATTTGTGGTTTGGTTTTTGTTAAGTTTAATCTGCCGGAAGTTTTTAACGTTTCAGTTCCGCTGCGGGATGGAGGTTTCATGTCGATCCAGACGACCAAGGAAGCCTGGACAAGTATGATTCCTCACTGGAAATTAGATATGCCGGCCGAGTCCACCTATTCCATTTATAATCTGTTTGGTATAGCCATATTATTTTATCTTATAAAAGTTACCATTGAAGGAAGTGGTGGTACCAGCCAATATATGATTCAACGTTTTTTCGCTTCCCGAAGTGATCGGGAATCCGGTTTGCTCTCGCTGTTCTGGACTTTCCTGCTTTCCTTCCGCTGGCCGTTTATTGCGGCAATTGCGATCATGGGGGTGGTTGTCGGCAATATCCAGGATCCGGAAAAAGTAATGCCGATCGTAATCAATGAGATGGTGCCCATTGGCATTAAAGGTCTGCTGGTAGCCGGATTGATGGCCGCGGCCATGTCCACCTTCGATTCCACAGTCAATGCCGGGGCGGCCTACTGGGTAAAAGATATCTACCAGACCTATCTCAACCCCAAAGCGACGGAAAGGCAATTACTGCTGCACAGTCGCTGGTCATCAATCATCATTGTGGTCCTGGGACTACTTTTTACCCTGGCTATCCGAAATATTAATGAGATCTGGGGGTGGATCACATCCAGCCTGGGGGCAGGATTGCTCATTCCAACTCTTGCGCGTTGGTACTGGTGGCGGATGAATGGATATGGCTTTGCCGCAGGCACCGTAGCAGGTATGGTTGCTGCGGTTATTCAACGCATCTTTTTACCGGCGATACCTGAATATTATGCCTTTATTATTGCTACCACCTCTTCACTGTTAGGGATGGTTATCGGCACTTATTTATCAAAACCAACTCCAGAGTCAGTCCTGCTTGAATTTTATAAGCGAACTCGTCCGTTCGGATTCTGGAAACCGGTCAGGCAAAAATTGGCGGCAGCAAAACTGGAAGAGATTAATAAGGAAAACCGGCGGGATATTTTATCTACCTTTTTTGCAGTCCCCTGGCAGGTGGTATTGTTCCTTACCGGGATGGCAGTTATCATGAAACGATGGGATGAATTTGCCTGGTTATTGGTGCTGTTAGTTGCGCTTTCCACCGGACTTTATTTTAACTGGTTCCGGCATCTCTCGCAAGAAGTGCATGTCGACTAATTTTTTTATGATATTATGTATAAAAAAAAAATTAAATCTTTAATACTGTTTTTTTTTCTGCTGTTAATCTCCTTTTTTTCGTGCACTTCGAAAACACCGGATAAAAAAATTATTATCTGGACGTCGCTCCGGCCGGTGGAAAGAGATTTCCTGCAGAAAAAATTGGATGAGTTTGGCCGGAATTATCCGGAATACCAGTTTACCCAATTGTTTTATTCCCCCGAAGAATTAAGAACCAATTTCATCATTTCAGCTCTCGCCGGAAAAGGTCCGGCATTGATCCATTGTGCCAGTGATTATATCGGTCCCCTTTCCGAACTAAAGGTTATTAAATCCCTCAATAATCTTTTTTCGGACACATTTTTGGATAGTTTTATTGCGAAACCATTTCCGGCGAATACCGTTTTTGAGGGGAATCTCTATCAGATTGCCGACCGGGTAGGGAACCATTTATGCCTGGTTTACAATAAAGATCTTATCGATCCGCCGCCGCAGACCATGTCTGAGCTGATAAAAATGGGACCGACCTTGGTTCGGGACACTAATGGAGATGGTCGGCCAGATACCTATGCCCTGGCCTGGAATTATACCGAACCTGCCTTTGCCGTTCCCTTCATCGGGGGCTATGGAGGATGGGTAGTAGACCAGAATCGACATCCGACCCTGGATACCGAACCGGTCATAAAAGCGGCTCAGCTGATTTATGACCTGGCCAATAAGTACAAAATTATTCCCAAGGAAAGTGATTATGAAACTGCCAATGCGCTGTTTCTGGATCGACGGGTAGCCATGATCATCAACGGTCCCTGGTCCTGGGGAACCTATCTGAAGCAAGGCATCAGGATGGGGCTAACGCGTATCCCTAAAATTGATGAAACCAATTTATGGCCGACCCCGATGGTTTTTCCCATGGGTTACTGCTTTAATGCCAACTTGCAAGGGGAAAAGTTAAAAGTAGTGATTGATCTGGTGCACTACCTGACCCAGCCAAACATAGAGCTGGAATTTGCATACCAGTTCAATATTATTCCCTCGCAACAGAGTGCCATCCGGGACCCGAAATTGAATGAAAATGAGCTATTCCGGAGCGCTTTAGATCAAATGATGGTTGGCAGACCGATGCCGGTTTTTACCGAGATGCGCTGGATCTGGGATGCCATGCGCCCGGCATATCAGGGAATTTTTACTGATCAGATTTCTCCGGTGAATGCGGCAGCAGAGATGCAGCGACTGGCAGAAAAGCTAATTGCAGAGAACAGATAAGTCGGATTTGGGATTTATGATTTTTATAAGAAATTAACAACAGGGTATATGTTTTGGATAAGGAAGAGATGAAGGACAGAACCAGGGAATTTTTATAAAATGAAATCTGCAATCCGAAATCTGAAATCTGAGATGTACCAATCCGGGAAAAATAACCGTTTGGCCTATTTGTACACTTCTCCTGCACTTATCATCATGAGCCTGGTCGTTCTGTATCCTTTCGTTTACAATGTGGTCATTTCCTTCTCAAATATGAATCTGTCCCATTTTCTGGATTGGCGGTTAAAAGGACCTCAAAATTATTATGATGTTTTATCTGACCACCAATTCTGGTACTTCTTATACAAAACAGTTCTCTGGACAGTTATTAACCTGGTTTTCCATGTGGGAATCGGGGTGTACCTGGCTCTCTTACTTAACAAGGACTTAAAAGGAAAAACCATATATCGTACCCTGCTCATTCTTCCCTGGGCGGTCCCCCAGTATATCACCGCCCTTACCTGGCGGGGAATGTTTAATTCCGAGTATGGTGCCATAAATTTGCTGACCGAACAATTTCTTGGATTTCAGATTCCCTGGCTCTCAACTGAGTGGGGGGCTTTTACAGCCTGTCTCATAACTAATATCTGGCTTGGCTTCCCGTTTATGATGATCATTGCCCTGGGCGGTTTGCAGAGTATTCCCAATGAACTGTATGAGGCGGCCGATATGGATGGAGCTAATGCCTGGCATAAGTTCCGCAATATTACCGTTCCGCTGTTGAAACCGGTGATGGTGCCAGCGATTACATTGGGGGTGATCTGGACCTTCAATAATTTTAATGTGGTCTGGTTGGTGAGCAATGGGGGAGAACCATCTGATACCACTCACATTCTGGTCAGCTGGGTGTATAAGTCTGCTTTTACTTATTTCCGGATGGGATATGCGGCGGCATTCTCTATGATAATATTTGCCATCCTGTTTGTCTTTAGCTGGCGCTTTATCAAAAGAACCAAGGCGACTGAAAATGTGTATGCCTGACAGAGGATAGAGAGGTAAAAAAAGTAATGCCCAGAAAACCACGCGATCTCACATTTAAGGGGAAAATAGGGGCTCACATTGTACTTATTATTTTTACCCTTTTTGCCATATATCCGGTTTTGCGGGTTATTTCTATTTCGTTAAGACCAGGAGATCGTCTGTTAACCAAATCCCTGGCCATAATCCCAGCCAATGCCAGCTTGGCATCATATTATAAGCTGTTTTTTGAAGAACCTTTTTTGCGCTGGATGATGAATAGTCTGGTCATTTCTTTCGCTGTAACTGTGGTGGGAGTTGCTCTCGCGGCCACGGCCGGTTATGCTTTTTCCCGCTATCAATTCCGGGGGCGGAATTTTTCGTTGATCGGATTAATCACTACCCAGATGTTTCCGGTAACCATGCTGTTGCTGCCATTGTTTATCATGCTCATCAAACTGGGATTGTATGATTCCTATTTCGGATTGATTATCGCTTATTCTGCCACAGCACTGCCATTTACTGTCTGGCAAATGAAAGGCTATTACGATACCATTTCATACAGCCTGGAAGAAGCAGCCATGATCGATGGGGCAAGTCCATTTTATGCTTTTTACCGGATTGTGTTACCGTTAGCATTGCCGGCCCTGGCAATAACCGCACTGTTTTCGTTTATGGCGGCGTGGTCGGAATACCTGGTGGCCGCGGTATTATTACAGGATCGCAGCCTGTTTACTCTGCCGCTGGGTCTCAAATTGTTTCAATCCAATATGGAAGTGGCCTGGGGATTGTATTCAGCCGGTGCGGTGATTGTCAGTATTCCGGTGGTGGTTATTTTTATTCTTCTCAGCCGCTGGCTTATTTCCGGTCTTACCCTGGGAAGTGTAAAGGGATAAAGGTAATAAGAAATAAGAAATAAGAAAGCTTATGATTAGGAACAGGTTTTAACACATAATGATGGAACTAAACTTTACATCTTTTCAAAAAGGAGTTTTGAATGGATCTTGATAAGATTGCCCGGAAAATGTGCGATCTTGGCTTTACCAAGTACGAAGCAAAAGCTTACGTATCGCTGTTACACGATTATCCGGTCACACGCTATGAGTTGAGTAAAAACAGTGGGGTACCGCGATCTGCCATTTACGAAGCCATCCGGCGACTGGAGTCCTGGGGAGCTGTGAGTGTTATTTCCACCCAGCCGGAGAAATACCTTCCGCTGCCCCCGGAACAGTTTGTAAAAATGCTTGAACAACGCTACCAGCAGAAAATAGAGGTATTTCAGGAAAGTCTTTCGGAGCTCGAAACCAATATTGAACCAGAACAGCTCTGGAATCTTTCCGGATACACAAATCTTATATCCAAAGCAAAAGATATGATAATAGAAGCAAACAGTGAATTATACCTTTCCGCCTGGAGAAGCGAAATCCTGGAATTCGAGAAAGAACTTCAGGAGGCTGAAAAACGGGGTATAAAAATCGTCTTATTTTCCTTCACTAATGCTCCAAAGATCGGGCATGTATTCAGTTATGAACTGAATGAAACTGAGCTGGAAAAAGTATGGGACCATAAAATTATTCTGGTAAGGGATCATGAAGAATTGTTAATGGGAGAAGCTAACCGGACCGTCCAGCGAAAGGCAGCCTGGACCATGAATAAGGCTATCGTTCAGATTGCGGAAAATCATATCGTTCTGGATATTACCCTATATGGAATACGAGCTGGTATGGATGTGAGCGATGTGGTTATTGAAACCCATCCCGGTGAGTTTGAACTGCTCAGCAAGCTGCTGCAGGAAAAGTTCCCCGAGAGACCGCTGCTTGATTTGGATTTCTCGAAACCGCAAAATCATCACAATCTGGAACCGAATCAGTTGATCGACTCATAAAATAAATAAGAGAGAAAATTAAATTTTCAGTTTGATGATGATTTCACTTTTTCTGGTGCTTTATTGTTCGAAGCAGCATGGTTCAGCTGAACCCTTAAGGGACTACAGCTCGGTGGAATTAACCCCGTCGCCGAATTGGGCAATAAACGGCGTTCTTTATCAGATCTTTCCCCGCGCCTTTTCCCGGGAAGGGACATTTAGGGCAATCCAAGATAAACTGGATTGTATAAAAAGTCTGGGAGTGAATATTATCTGGCTGATGCCTATTAACCCGATCGGCAGAAAAGGTCGAAAGGGAGAGCTGGGAAGTCCCTACGCCGTGCGCGATCCCCGGCGGATAAATTCTGATTACGGCACTGAGGCGGATTTTTCCAATCTGGTTCAGGCTGTTCATGAGATGGGAATGAAGATTATTCTGGATATTGTTCCAAACCACGGATCGAACGATCATGTAATGATGGCATCCCATCCTGCATGGTTCCGGAAGGATGAAATGGGTGATTATATCCGGAAGGATTCAGCCTGGAGTGATGTAACCGACTACAACTATGATGATCCAGAACTGCGTCTGTATATTTTGGAAACGTTAATCTATTGGATTCGGGAATTTGATATCGATGGATACCGCTGCGATGTCGCTGGAATGGTACCCTATGATTTCTGGCAGGAAGCGCTGGTAAAATTAAAAGCGCTGAAAAATGATATCTATCTGCTGGCGGAATGGGAAGATCCGGAGATCCTGAAGACCGGATTTCATTCCGATTATGGCTGGACTGAGTATCAAGCTTTGCTGGATATCCGGAAAGGAAAGAAAAAGGCTTTCGCTTTTATGGATATCATTTATGAGCGGGATACCAAATATCCTCGAAACGCTTTACCCATGCGCTTTCTGGAGAACCATGATGAAGAAAGGAGTCTGTCCCAGTTCGGGCCGGAAGCCATTGAAGGCTATGCCACCCTGCTTTTTACTCTGCCGGGTATTCCTTTAATCTATGCCGGACAAGAGATGGGTGAAGTCAGTAAACCATCGTTGTTTGAAAAATCGGTATTGGATTGGGAAAACAGAGATAAGTCTTTATTTTTAATTTACCAAAACTTGGTGCGATTGAGAATGTCTTATGATTGTTTTACCAAGGGAAGTTTTTATCCTCTTAAAGCAACCAGTAAAGAGGATTCAATTTTTGCATTTCTCAGAGAGGGAGAAAGCATATCTGCTCTGATAATTTGTAATCTTCAAAGTAATTTAGACAGAAAAATTAGGATAGACATTCCCGGAAATATTAAAAAAAAGTATGAAACCTTTCACTGGGAAAATTATAAGAATAGAAACCTACGGGTCATTATTGAGAGGTTAGAATTCGAAAAATTTTATCCCTTCCAGACAGAAGTTTATATTGGGAGAAAAGATTGATTATAAATGAAGAATAAGGAGAAAAACTAATGCAGCGAATGTTATCGACACTTTTTTTGATGTTCATTCTAATTATTGGTATCCCCAGTTTTGTATTTAGTCAAGCCGAGGACAGTGTGGATGTCACTTTTTACTACAAACCCAATGGTAATCCTACAGTGGTTTACTTGCCGGGAGAATTTAACAATTGGGGGAATAATGTTGGCGGTGTAATTTCTAATCCAGTGTTTGCCATGACCAAAGATCCGACCACCGGTATCTGGTCCAAGACCGAGCGGTTGCGGATTGGCGGTCCAAATCCATTGCCAAATCCCACCGGTGGCGTTCCGGGAGCATATCAGTATAAGTTTAACGAAAATGGATCAACCTGGTTGCCCGATCCGTTAAATCCACGCCAAAATCCATTGGATAATAATAACTCCTATTTGTTTATTAAAAATCCTACTATTCATTATCTGTTGCCAAACTCAACAGTGGCAGTTGGGGTGATCCGTACCCGATTTCCGGAAATTACTGCTTATATCTTTCCTTCGATTTCGTCCACTGTTGATACCAGTAGTATTATCATTAAAATTGACAGCGTGGAATATACTCAGTTGGGAGGTTTTTACGACGAGGCAGAAAAGAAACTTTCATTTACCCCTTCAGATCCATTGGGTGATGGCGAACACCAATTAATATTATTTACTCAAAGTTCTACTGGTTCTTTAAATGCGGATACTACAACTTTTACCATTCAGGCCAATATAGCTCAGATTCTTTCGCTCCCAGCTGAGACATGGAAGGATCAATGGCGGTTACGGGGAGCGTTTTTTCGACCAGATGGCGGTTATGATTCAACAGTCACCTTAGCTCAGATTATCAGGCCGGATACCACCTGGAACATTTCAGTGACTAATGGTCGAGTTGATACCGTGCTTAACCTGATTGAAGGAGATAACGTTTTTCAGCTGCAAGCGATGATCAGTGGGCAACCCCAGATATCTGAACCGGTTATCATTACCCGATTGGTAAATCATAAGCCTACTGCAGTGATAGACATTAATGAAGCCGGCATGAATTTGAATATCCTGGGTACCAACAGCACCGATCCTGATGGACAGCAGTTAACCTATCTTTGGCGGGAAGATCCTTCGAATCCCGAAGTATTAGGAATCGGGGGAATGACCGTCGGTTCATTTAATCTTACTACTCCGATAGAATTCGGTGAGTATTATGTGGAACTTACCGTAGGGGATCCCGATGGTAATCTGGATTCCTCCCGGGTATTCTTTACTGTGCAATCAGACAGTCCGCAGGTTAAGGTAGCGGGATATTCGGATAATCCCTCCTGGTTAAAAAATGGACGCATCTATCTCATGTTTATTAAAGCATTTACCCCGGTTGGAACTATTCAGGCAGCGATTCCCAACCTGGAATACATCAAAGCGATGGGTTTCAATATCATCTGGGTATTGCCGGTAATGGAAATACCGGGAAATGTTGACAACCAGATAAATATTGGGTATAACATTATTGATTTCATGAATGTGGAACAGTCCTATGGCAATAATCAGGATTTCAAAGATTTTGTCGAGGCGGCACACAATCAGGGATTGAAAGTGATTCTGGATGTGACTCCTAATCACACCGGTCGGGATCATCCCTTTGCCCAGGAAGCCCTCACTTATCGGTTCTTATCGCCTTACTGGTATTATTATCAGACCCAGTTTATCAATCATAATACCAATGGATTAGGACAGTGCGTTACTCCCCAAGGAATTTACTATTATTGTGCTTTCAGCGATGCCTTGTTGAATTATAACTGGTCCGATCTTGATGCACGTATCTACATGAACGATGTCTATAAATATTGGGTTACAGAATTTGGAGTAGATGGTTATCGCTTTGATGTCTACTGGGGTCCCCATCGGAGATATGGGGAAGTTAATATGGGAATACCGGTCAGGGAAAATCTAAAACACGTTAAACCGGATATATTATTGCTGGGTGAAGATTCCGGTACCGGAGTGGGTACGGAAGTTATTTATGCAGATGATGGGGGCGGACTCGATATGGCCTATGATTCAAAGCTTTATTTTAACCAGATCCGCGATTTTTCTTTTACCTCATCCGGTGTAAATGGCTTGCATACTGAACTGGATAATGCCGGATTTTATCCGGGCGAGAATTCCTACTATCTTCGGTTTATGGAGAACCAGGATGAAGATAGGATCAGTTATGAATACAATTCGTTTGAGAAAACTATGCCCATGGCGACGGTTGTTTTTACCGCCCCCGGCGTTCCGCTAATGTACAATGGTCAGGAAGTTGGCTTTGGCAAGGGGATGGGCGCTCCGGGCGAACCGGATTTAAATGACAGACGGCGCGGAATCATTGACTGGAATTTTTCAGGACGTGATCTGCTGCAACCACATTATCAGCGACTGGCACAGATTCGTTCACAATTCAAGGCTTTCTCCCAGCATCGCCTGGACACTAACGGTGATGGCCAGGTGAATAGTTCGGACGAATCGGATTTTATCAGGGTGAGCACCGATAATGGTATACTTTATTCATTTATACGTCCCTACCAGGATGAAAATGGTTTAACCATTGCCAATTTCAGCAGCAATCTCCAGAGCGGAGTTTTGAATTTGGAGACAGCTGGCTTGAAGTTTACCGACGGATTAAATCCCGGAACACAGTACTGGGTAAATGATCTCTATTCCGATACCAGTTATCAGGTTCTCGGTAGTGATCTGTCCAGTTTCAGCGTGACCTTACCCGGATATGGTTCAGCCATCTTTGTAATTTCTGATCAGCAAAAATCGGTAAATATCCCACCCTTGCCCGCACTGGTATCGATCAGTGAAACCAAAAATAAAATAAGCGATTTCCGGCTTTACCAGAACTATCCCAATCCCTTTAATCCGTCTACCACTGTTCAGTTTGAATTGCCGCGGCTTAACAAAGTAAATCTGGTAATTTTTGATCTGCTGGGCAGGAAAGTAAAAACACTGGTGAATAAATCTGTCGCACCGGGGAAGTATGAAGTGCAGTGGAATGGTAGGAATGAAAGTGGGGTGCCGGTTTCCAGCGGGATTTACATACTGCATTTCCGGGCCGGTAAATTTGAACAAAACCGACGGATAATTCTATTGAAATAAAACGACTATCCCCTCCACTATGGAGGGGATTTTTTTATGTTTTGAAACTCTCCGGGAACCAGGTAAGAGAGCAGCAGATCCTTTCATTCCATCAGGCTGCGGAATAAATACCAGCTCCTAATCATTCTTCAGGTTCTTCCGATGACTGTTCTTCCTGTTTCTTGCCTGCCTTCATCTCGAGAATCTGGTTAACTGCATTTTTCTTTTCCTTATCGTAAAATAAATCGGTTGCGCCCAGCATAGTCGTGGTGAGGCTTCCGCCACCTTTTCTTAATTTTCCGGAAATACGAATGAAAAGATAGATGGCGGCAAGCAGCAGAAAAACGGCCAATATAATTTCTGTCATAATTGTAGTGCTGTTTTTTTCAGAACTATTTTCTTTGTGTTAATCCTGTTTCGTTTTTACCACCCAGCGCGGGGCTGAGTCAACGGTTTGGCGGAGGATAAGGTTGAGCTGGGCAGCATGGTGCTGGACGTGTCTCATGTTGTAAAGAAGAAGTCCGGCAAAGCTCAGTTCAATCCGCCCAAATTTGAACGGTTGCTGTGCTTTTTCATCGGTCAATGTTTGGATGGTTTCGCGGCATTTGCGCCGGCCATGATCGAAATATTTTTTCAGCTCCTCCTTGGTATAAACTCTGTCCGGGAGCAGTCCGGCCGGGTCCAGTTCACTCAGGGTAAAGGGGGCA
>CAZTXJ010000107.1:0-11116 GCA_964617285.1 uncultured Calditrichaceae bacterium
ACCAATTCCCGTTAGATTGGTCGGCAATTTTCGGGAGGGCTGCTCCGCTGGCTCTGGAAATTGGTTGTGGGAATGGTGAGTTTCTGGCGGCATGGGCCAAATCCACACCATCCTGGAATTTTGTTGGTATTGAGCTTTCCCTGGCCTCGGCGGAAAGGATGCAATCCAGAATATATCGGGAAAAACTAAGCAATGTCCGGATTATCCGGGATGATGCCCGTTTTGCCGTTCGGGAACTATTTCCGGACCAGAGTCTGCGCTGCATCATGGTAAACTTTCCTGACCCCTGGCCCAAGGATAGACATCGGCAGCGACGATTAATTTTGCCCGGTTTCATTCGGGTGATGTCCTCAGTTATGGAGATGGACGGTATTTTCGAACTTGTCACCGATCAGCATTGGTACGCAAACGATGCCTGGTTTTACTTTAAGCAGGAAGGCTTGTTTGAGGTTTCGCAGGTGGAGAGCGAATTTAACCGTGACGTTTCAACGAAATACGAACGCAAGTGGAAAGCCTTACAACGGCAAAACTTCCGGGTGCGGGCGGTTAAAAAGAAAAGCATTTCAACTACCAGAATCATGGAGAATAAAATGCCTCATGTGATCATTAAAAAACCGATAAATCCGGGAAAAATAAATCAGCTTAAGGGTCTGGTCGGGAAAAAAGAGGGGATGCTTTATAAGATATTAGAGGTATTCCGGGACCAGAGCGGCCAGGCGTTTCTCCTGCGAATGGTAACCGCTGATGATGACTATACCCAAAACTTCTTTATTCTTGTGGCGACCTATGGGCAGGGATTTATCGTCAAGATTGATCCGGGATATCAGCCCTACCGCACCCCGGCAGTAAAAGCCGCGGTCACGGAGATCGGTGAACGGCTAAAAACCTGAATAAAATTGTCGGGAACAATTTTAAAAAGAGGATGTATTTTTACCTCTCTAAACTATAAAAAATCAGGATTTATCGCATATTCTTCAAATTATTTTTCAATTGACTTTATATGGTCATTCCAGTATATTTTTCGCTTGCTTGATTAGCAAGTGATATAACTATCAAATTTTTTCCTTTTAAGAACGGAGGTCAATTTTTCGGATGCGTCGAAAATTAACAATTAAAGCTATCATTGTCCTGTTTTTCTTAGTGCTCTTCATGTATTTGTTATATCCCACCATAAAGTTCAATTACCTTTTAAGCAAAACGGGAAAAGAAGATCTAAAAATAGAAAATCCCAAGGAGTATGAAAGGTTACTGGATAATTCCATTAAGTTGGGTCTGGACCTGCAGGGCGGTATGCACGTGGCAATGGAAGTGGACGTAGAGGAGCTTGCCAAAGCCCTGGCTAAAAATAAAGATCAAAGATTTGAGGAAGCCTGGGAGGAAGCCAGAACCATTTCTTCCAATGAGGACAGGGATTTTCTAACGGTATTTGCCCAACAGCTTCAGGCAAAAGGAACGGACCTGGCCCGCTACTATGGGACGAAATCTCTGAGGGACCAGGGTGAAATTTTGGATTACCTGCGTAAGCAATCCACCGAGGCGGTTAACCGTTCACTGGAAATTCTCAGAAACCGGGTGGACCAGTTCGGTGTATCGGAACCCACCATTCAGAAAGAGGGCACCAAACGAATTATCATTGAGCTCGCCGGGGTTACCGATCCCCAGCGTGTCCGGGGTATTTTGGGTAAAACGGCCTTACTTGAATTCCGGTTGCTAAAGGATGCGGAAATTACCCGCAATGTGGCTGCTAAAATAAACGAGTTTATTCAGGGAAAGATTGGTTTCGAAGATTCAACCGATGTAACCAAGGAGCCGAAAGATACCTCAATTGTCACTCCGGAAGAACTCTTTGGTGAGACGGAGCAGGCACCTGCCGATACTTCCAAAAAAGATTCTCTGAGCATGGCGAGAGAGAAATTATTTAAAGAAAATTTGTTCTTTGCCTTTCCGGGAGATCCGCAAAGATTGCTGGTTCCCAAAGAAAATGAAGCCAGGCTAAAACTGATATTGCAGGATCCTGAGATCCAAAAAATAATTCAGACTGAAGCCGGAGATGCTGAATTTCTCTGGGGCAAACTCGATCCTACCGGAGAGTACTATGGAATCTACCTGGTTGATAAGCAACCGGAGATGACCGGCGAAACCATTACTGATGCCTTTGCCCAGCCCAGCAGCGGATACGAGGCCGGAACGATTGGAAAGTTTGAGGTTTCATTAACCTTCAACAGTGATGGCGCCAGAATTTTTTCCAGAATTACCGGTGCCAATTTGAATAAAAGATTGGCCATTGTATTGGATAACGTTGTTCATTCCGCTCCCACTATTCAAGCTAAAATTCGTGACGGAAGAGCGCGGATAACCGGTCTGGAAACCATGCAGGAAGCACAGGACCTGGCCGTGGTTCTGAAAGCCGGTGCCCTGCCGGCTCCGGTTAAGCTGCTGGAAGAGCGAACTGTCGGACCGTCTCTGGGAAGGGATTCGATCAATAAAGGAACAAGTTCTGCTATTATCGGGCTAATTTTAGTAGCAGTTTTTATGATTTTTTACTACAGGTTTTCCGGATTCGTAGCGGATATCGCCCTAATTTTTAATATCATTATTCTGCTGGGAGTTATGTCTTATTTCCATGCCACACTCACCTTACCGGGTATCGCCGGCATTATCCTGACCATCGGTATGGCGGTGGATGCCAATGTACTGATTTTCGAGAGGATCCGGGAAGAGCTGGATAAGGGTAAAACGGTCTGGTCTTCTATAGAAACCGGATACGGCCGGGCGGTCATTACCATTCTGGATGCCAACGTGACCACACTGATCGCCGGAATAGTACTGTACAATTTTGGTTCGGGACCGATTAAAGGTTTTGCTTTAACCCTAATGATTGGTATTGTTGCCAGTATGTTTACCGCTATTTATGTTACCCGCACCATATTTGAAGTTCTGCTGGAAAGAAAAATGATTAAAAAATTGAGCATTTAAAATTAAATGCTGTGAAGAGAAGGAGATACATTTAACATGCGATTTTTCAGGGACACACATTACAAATTTATGCAAGTTCGCAAGATTGCCTATCTGGTTTCAGGATCACTCATTTTAATTTCAATCATTTCGTTGATATTACATGGTGGTCCGCGTTACAGTGTCGATTTTCGCGGTGGTACATTTATGGAAATCCGGTTTGAAGATAAAGAAAATCCTCAGAAACCAATTAACATTGAGATCAGTAAAGTCCGGGATGTTTTTAATGATTTTGGCCTGGGTACTGCGGAAATAAAGCATTATGGCTCAACTCAGGAAATTTCTGCCCGGGCGGATGTAACCCAAAATACCGATCAGCTTTTTCACGATATCGTTGGCAAGTTGTCGGAGAAATTTCCCAATTATAACGTCATAGAGATGCGTAAGGAAACGGTTGGTCCAAAAGTGGGTAAAGAACTGGTGGGAGCAGCTATTCTGGCGATTCTTTGGGCTATCGTGTTTATTCTAATCTATATCATGTGGCGATTTGAATTCCGCTTTGGAGTGGGTGCGGTTATTGCCCTGGTCCATGATGTGACCATCACCGTAGGCATTTTCTCTTTGCTGAATATTGAAATCTCCATTGCCATTGTTGCCGCTTTGCTAACCATTGTCGGTTATTCACTGAACGATACCATTGTGGTTTTTGACCGGATCCGCGAAAATCTGAAATCCCTTAAACGCCAGGCCTTCGATTATAGCGATGTGGTGAACCGAAGTATTAACGAAACCCTGAGTCGTACCATTATTACCTCCGGAACCACCATGCTGGTGGTGGTAATCCTGTTTTTCTTTGGCGGTGAGGTGATAAAGAATTTTGCTTTCGCTCTCATTTGTGGTATTGGTGTTGGTACTTATTCCTCGATCTTTGTGGCTTCTCCTATCGTGGTGGAATTTGAAAAAAGAAAAACTTCCAGGTTAAAGGGAGCCACTAAATAGAGCTAAATTAAAAACATCAGTCTCATTTAACGGGAAAAATAAAAATGCAAATTTCCGAAAAAAAAGAAAACGATGTTACTGTTCTGAATCTTGATGGCAGTTTAATGGGGGGACCGGAAGCAGTTTCGCTTAATGAAAAAATAAATCGTTTGCTGGACGAGAAATCGTTGAAAGTCGTCCTGAATCTTGAACAGGTAGAGCGGGTAAACAGCAGCGGACTGGGTATTTTGATTAAAGTTTTAACAACTTTTAAGAGAAATGGTGGTGAGCTCAAACTTGCCCACGTCAATCCGAAAATTGAAAACCTTTTGGTTATGACCAAATTAAATACCATCTTTGAATCGTATGAGACAGAAGAATCCGCAGTAAATAGTTTCTAAAAAGTGTATGGATTTATCAGAAAAAAATGTTAAGCTCCGGTAATTTTGCCGGAGTTTTTTATTTAAGGAGGAAAGTAATGCCGGTTACGGTGGTTGTCGGTGCGCAGTGGGGGGATGAAGGAAAAGGGAAAATAGTTGATATTCTGAGTGCCGAAATGGATTATGTCGCCCGGTATCAGGGCGGTGCCAATGCGGGACATACCATCAATCTGCAGGGAAAGCAGTACATTTTGCATCTGATCCCGAGTGGTATCCTGCATCCGAAGACAGTCTGCATCATCGGCAATGGTGTGGTGGTTGATCCCCGGGCGTTAATCGATGAAATTTCCTTCCTCAAACAAAAGGGGATCTCGGTAAAAGACCGGTTATTTATCAGCGACCGGGCACATGTAATATTTCCTTATCATAAAATTATCGATCAGTTGAATGAACTGGGGGACGACAGTAAAAGAATCGGTACTACCGGAAGAGGTATTGGGCCGGCCTATGTGGATAAGGTCAATCGTACTGGCTTTAGGATGGTGGATTTCCTCAAGGAGACGGATCTGGAAAACTGGTTAAAGGAAAAATTTGCTGAGGTGAGACATCGATTTGGGAATCGAATAAACGAAATTGATTTTGATGAGGATAAAGCTATCAGCGACTCGCTGGAATTTGGCCGGTACTTAAAACCCTATATCACCGATACAGGTGTTATTTTAAACGAGGCGACAAAAAAGGAGAAGAGAATCCTTCTGGAAGGTGCCCAGGGGACTTTACTGGATGTCGATCACGGGACTTATCCCTTTGTAACCTCCTCAAATCCGGTGAGTGCCGGCGCCTGCACCGGGACGGGAATTGGGCCGACAAAAATAAATCGGGTGGTTGGGGTGATGAAAGCGTACACCACCAGAGTCGGTGAAGGTCCATTTCCCACTGAATTAACCGGTCAGGAGGGACAAAACCTGCGTGAAGTCGGTAAGGAGTTTGGCGCTACCACCGGGCGACCACGGCGATGCGGCTGGTTCGACCTGGTGATTGCCCGCTATGCCGCCAGAATAAATGGTCTAACCGAAATTGCCCTGACCAAACTGGACGTTTTGGATAAATTACCCGCTATAAAAGTTTGTACCGGGTATGAGTATCAGGGGAAATTGCATGCCGAGTTTCCGGCAGATTTAGACATCTTGCATGCCTGTAGTCCAGTTTATAAAACATTGACCGGCTGGGAAGTTAGCACCACAGACGTTGAAGAATTCGATGACCTCCCACAAAATGCCCGGAATTATATAAAATTTTTAGAGAAAGAGATCGGTGTACCAATTTCTATGGTTTCAGTCGGTCCAATGCGACGTAAGACCATTTTCCGGTAATATTTCGGCAAAGTGAAATCCGGCAGTCAAATTAATAATCAAAGGTTCATTATATGACACAAGTAAATCAGGAAAGTGAGAAGGAAAAAAAGAAACCCTCTCAAGTAATTGTTGATGCTTTTAAAGAACTTGGTGAAACACTGGTTGCTTTTGTCAAGGCACCACGGGCGCTCTGGGGAATCAATCTGCCATATATTCTGGAAGGCTTGGTTTATTTTGGAATTTTAACCATTCTTGGTAAATACTGTTCGGAAAATATTGGTTTGACCGATCCCCAGGCTGGGTGGGTGTACAGTGCGGTTACCGGTGGAATCACCTTTGCGATGCTGCTGTTTGGAGGAGTATCGGATAAAATTGGTGTCCGTCGCTCCCTGGCCCTGGCCTTTGGCATCATGATGATTGGCAGGATATTTATTTCACTGTCCGGTACCCTTCCGCTGGGAACCGGCATTACCTCCACTTCTTTTTTTGTGATGTCGTTCGGACTTCTACTGATGGTGAGTGCTTACGGTCTGTACCAGCCTGCTGCCTATGCCGGAGTAAAACGCTATACCAATCCCCAAACTGCGGCAATGGGATATGCGGTTATTTATGCTTTAATGAATCTGGGGGCATTTATATTCGGGCCTATCTCATCCTTCACCCGGCATCATTTCGAAAGTGTATTCCCGCCAAACGGTTTAACCGCGGTATTCTGGGTGCTGGTGGGAATTACTTTTCTTTCTCTGGTTTTAACCTTGATTATACTCACCAAACGAGTGGATAAACGAGCGGTAGAGCGGGTAGCGATTGAAACGAAAAATTTGCGTTTGAAGAATGGTGAAGCGCCGGCGCCGGAGGAAGAGAAGAAAACGGAAAAACCAACCAGTCCAAAGATTGATAACAAGCCCTTTTTCATTTACCTTTCCCTGGGGATTCTCTCCCTCATTTTGACTTTGCTTGTTTTGGTCAAAGCTATACGTTTTCCGGAGGGCGTGGCTTTTACCCTGCTCACAATATTTGCGATTCTGTCCTTCTGGGAATTTATCCGGAAACGCCCCGATCATCCATTCCGTGATACCCGCTTTGTGGCTTTTATTTTTATCCTGATTCCGGTTCAAACTTTATTTGCCCACAACTGGCTTACCATTCCCTACTACCTCGACCGGGCGTTTGCCGGCACCTGGGTAGGAGACCATTTTGAAATCTTATCTAACTTAAATCCTATCATTATTTTTGTCGTTACCCCGATTATTGCCGGTTTAACTGCCCGGGCCAATGTCTACCGCATGATGATCCTGGGTACTTTTGTCATGGCGGCCCCCACTTTTATTCTGGTGGCCGGTCCCCATGCCATTCTTTTTGTGCTATACATTATCATCATGTCTGTGGGAGAAGCCATGTGGCAGCCCCGCTTTCTGCAATGGATTGCGGAAATTGCTCCGGAAGGCAAAACCGGGGCTTACATGGGGATTGGACAATTTCCCTGGTTTTTAACCAAAGTAATAACCGGCCTATACTCAGGTTATTTTGTATCTGCCTATCTTCCACTGCCCGAAAGCGGGTTGCCAACTCGTTCCGGTCACATGTGGTTAATTTACGGAATTATCGCCATGGTTTCACCGATAGTGCTCTTATTCGTTAAAAAATGGATGGTGAAGGGAATGAAAGGTAAATCGGCTTAATTCTTTAAATATTCAAGAGAATTACAGAAATAATCGCAAAGGCTATCGCAAAGATAGCCTTTCTTTTTAATGGTTCCCGCCAGATAATAAATCCCAAAAAGGTGGAAAGCATAATTATCCCAATATTATTTAAGGTAAAGGTAATTGCACCGGATAATTGCTGTAATGCTTTCAGAATAAAATATGCGGAAAAATAATTGGGTATACCCAATAAGAAACCGGCGATAATTATCTGCCGGCTGATTTTAACCCTTTTTACCAGGACAAGGAAAAGGGATAATATACTTGAAATTACAAATACCAGGATGATAAAACTCATCAAATAATCAGCAGGATAAATTCCCTGAAATACTTTTAGACTGAAGTCGCCACTACCCATCATCAGAAAAAGGAGAATGGGCAAATAAAATTCTTTCCGGTCTCCGGTAGTCTTTAATTTTTTATCATTCCAGCTAAACAGAAAAATAGAAATCAACGCCATCACAATACCAAAAAACTGAATGGTATTTATGGCTTCGGAGAAAATTATCACCGAACCCAGCACTGGAACCACAACCGATAATCTGGTAACGGTTACCGGAATTGCCATTCCCATTTGCCGGACGCTATACATGTAGACAAAGAACGTGGCCACATAAATAAAGCCGGTAAATGATCCGAGTGGGAGTAAAATCGAAAAGGTTTTCAGCGAAGGAAGTTCATTTGTTAACAGAATGCCGATGGCGGCTGCGGTAATGTAATTAAATAACATCACTGCCGCCCGGTTCAGGTTTTTGGCTTCGTTTAACCGGATAATTACCGCAACCAGTACACTGGATAGAATACTGAAAATGAGATAGATCATAAAATGAAGTTATTTTTGATATTTATTAATAAGACTCAATTCATCTGACAAAGGGAAATAAATGGCTTAAATATTCAGTGCCGTATTGGATCTCGTTCCTAAAATAATTTACAAAGCCACCTGTTAAATATTGCAATCGAAAATATTATTATCTATCTTTATTGCCATCAATTCACCATCTGTGGTACCAGGCTAAACCCCCGGTAAAATATCGACATGATGGTTGTTTCTGAATCTGAGATGGCGATTTTAGTGATTTTAAAAGGTGTGTGTGTGCCTCAGCATAAAGGAACAAAATTTTACTTTTTGATAAATCCCCTCGAAAAGGAATTATTTTAATTATGGAGAACATGGAATTTTCTAAAAAAGTGGAGATGCTCCAGGAAGAAAACAGGCGGTTAAGGGTTGCCGTGGAAGAATTATCTGTATTGAATGATATTGCCATTGCCGTTACCTCCACCCAGGAGCTGGAAAACATCGTGGATTTAATTGTTCAAAAGTGTGTAAAGCATTTAAAGGTCGAACAGGGTGTGGTTATGCTTTTGGATGAAAAAGATAACCAGAATCCTTTCCGAACCATGGTCCGAAAGCAGGATACGGTTGCCGATATCCTGCCCTATCGCTTGGATACTCAGCTTACCGGATGGATGCTAAAGCATCAGACCCCTTTGCTGGTAAATAATTTCCATAATGATGAGCGGTTCAAGGGAATATCCGAAACGGAAAGTCACATCCGGTCCCTGTTAAGTGTACCCATGTTGTTAAAGGGCAAAATGATTGGATTGCTAACCGTTTTCAATAAACGGAGTGAGTCCAACTTTACGCCTGAGGACCAACGATTACTGGCGATAATTTCTGCCCAGTCTGCTCAGGTTATTGAAAACGCCCGGTTATATAAAAGAGAACAAGATTATGTGCGCTTTCAGGAAGAGATGCGATTAGCTGGAGAAATTCAGGTAAACCTTCTTCCGAAAGTTGAGCCTGAAATTCCCGGGTATCAGATTGCCGGACGCAGCATACCGGCGAAGGATGTTGGTGGAGATTATTTTGATTTTATTCCTATTGAAGATGATCGTCTGGCCTTTTGCCTGGGAGATGTTTCCGGGAAGGGAATGCCGGCTGCGATGTTGATGGCGAATGTGCAGGCTACTTTGCGTGGCATCACTTCCCCCTCGATCACCAGTAAAGCATGTATTGAACGCTCTAATACCCTGCTGCATAAGAGCACAGATCCGCAAAAATTTGTTACCCTTTTTTATGGAATATTAAATACTCAAACCAATGAGCTCTGCTATTGCAATGCCGGTCACGATAACCCCTTTCTATTGAATAGCGATGGAAAAGTAAAACGACTGCAAACAGGCGGCATTGTTCTGGGCTTTGTCCCACAGTTTACATTTGCCGAAGAAAAAATTCCTTTTCAGAAGGGTGATCTGCTGGTTTTGTACTCCGACGGCATCACCGAAGCCATGAACGCTAAAGAAGAGGAATTCGGGGAAAAAAGGCTTGAGGAGTTGATAATGGCTTATCGGAAGGAATCCGCCAATCGGATTATTGGAAAGATATTAGAAACAATAGAGACTCATGTGGGAAATGTTCCCCAAATGGATGATATGACCATGGTAGTTCTGAAGAGAAGCTGAAAAATATACCTGATATCGAGTAGCTTGTCAGAAAAAAATAGGCTTTCATTTTTTACCCTGTTTGGACCTTTTACTATTCATTAAATGGGGGTGATATCATGTTTATGAGATTTATTCAGTTAAAGATAAATATGGATTATCGGGAAATTATTAAACCGTTCTATAACGATAGCATTATTCCCGAACTCCAGAAAATCAATGGGTGTTTGTTTGCTGGTTTGATTCAAAGCAACCGCTCGTCCGATGAATTAATTTCCATGACGCTGTGGAAAACGAAAGCCCAGGCTGAGGCTTTTGAAAATAGCGAAACGTTTCAAAAATTAATGAAACGTCTCAAACCATTTCTTTCGGAATCCAGCGAATGGAAAATTCAGTTATCCGAGGATTTACAGGTACAATATGCTCCGGTGCAGGAGGAACCGATATTGTCCGAGTATGAGGTAACAGCTCAATCCTCCAGGGACGACAGTGAAGCGCTGGAAAATCCCAGGATGTATGTTCGTCTGGTTTCATTAAAGCTGCAGGAAGAGAAGGTGGATGAATTCCGCAGCATATATATCGATCAGATTATACCGGCTTTGAATTCCTATCCCGGCTGTCTTTATGCCTATTTAATAGAAAGCCTGCGCAACCGGAATGAGATTGTATCGGTGACGATTTGGGAAAATAAGAAGGATGCTGATATTTATGAGGAAAGCGGGAAGTTCGCGGAACTAATTGACAAAGTAAAGCATACATTTTCTGAATTCTATCGCTGGAAGATGGCTCTGGAAAAAAACATTGGGGGCGAAGTGAAAACCAGTGATGATATGAAAGTTGATTATTACGGAGTGGTGAGTGCCCGGCGGTTCGAAGAGTGATCTCGAAACATTGATTACCCTGAAATTTTGCTAAAATAGATGTTTTGGTATTTTGTTTTATGCGTCATTAATTAAACGAATTATTGGTCAAAATGATAAGAAAGAAAAAATGACAGGCAAAACCATACTTCATTATAAAATATTAGAGGAATTGGGCCGTGGCGGGATGGGTGTGGTTTACCTGGCCAAAGATACACGTCTCGATCGAAAGGTCGCTATAAAATTTTTACCGCCGCAGATTGCCGGGAATACCGAAGAGCGCAAACGCTTCGAGATCGAGGCCAAAGCCGCGGCTGCGTTGAACCATCCCAACATCGCCACCATTTATGCCATCGAAGAAGCTGATGATGAAATGTTTATTGTAATGGAATATATTGACGGTCAGGAACTAAAAAACATCGTCGGGGCGTATCATGATA
>CAZTXJ010000108.1:0-9440 GCA_964617285.1 uncultured Calditrichaceae bacterium
TGAATAATTCAAAATGCTTTTTCATAACCCTGGCTCCTTATTTTTGGTTTAATATTCGGGAAAATAGTTATACTAAAAAAGTCGGAAATTCGGTATATCTATTAATATCCTAAATACACCAATAACGATGAATCAATTTTGAGCTCAGATAATGAATTTTTTCTGTTCTAATATGCGTCCTGAAAAACATAGGGATCGATATAATCCATCTCCTCCGTATTATAGATTAAATAATAAACTCCTGAACCAATACTGTCCACAAAAATGAATTTCATCTGTAGGGGATAGGTGTTGTCAAAAATGGTAGAGATATTTTGATATCTGGCCGGATTATTATATACCCAGATTTCCATTGATTTGAACCTTCGGGCAGTGCTGAAATTTATATCTGTCCAGTTGGCGTAGTCTATGAAATCTGGTGGCCCGTATAATATATAAATTCGCTTGCGATCGGATCTGCCCCAGCCATAGGGATTTTTATATTTCTGATTAGCATATTCTAATCTTTTTTCAAATTCGTTTTTTAATTCGTTTTCGGGGGTCCCGGGATTGGGATCCAAATTTTTCCAGAATTCATCAATAAAATTGTCAATATCCTCTCTCGCATCCAGTTTAGAAAGTTCATGTAACTGGTCGGGACTCAAAAGGAAATACATATCATCGATTATTTTTTCCTTATAACTTTCGGGTAAATGGTTACGAATGGTAAGTGTGCAACTTGATACCATCAGTCCAAAACATATAAGACATACAAGAACAATCAGCACAGTTTTTAAATTTAGGTATAGATTAAACATTTTTCCCTCACTCTAACCTTTAAAAATGAATGGAATTTTTGGAATTTTTTTTAAGATTGTCGGATTGAAATAAGTATTCATTTGGTCACCCTCCAAAATAAAAGCTCCATTTATAATGATCTACAGCCGGGCCATCCTGATTTAATTCTGGCAGTACTAATTCCTACTTGAAAGTTTCTGAATAAAATCCCACTGCAATTAATATTTTGGATAGACCAGATTTTCCTGCGATCTATATAAAAAACCAATATTTTTTGGTATTTGTCTTTTTTAATCTACATTTCCAGATTTTAAATTTCAATAGAAAAAAGATTTTATCTATCTTAAGTTATTCGCTTGCTCAATTCCTTGACAAGATGCTTTCGCTTCTTATCTTATATGTTTGACTTCATTGATCTGTTAGGTCATCCGTATTTAGTTGAAAATGCCTTTTTTAATTAATAAACTTGGTTTTTCTCTGGCATACTCTTTTAAAATTCTATAATTTTTGAATGTAAAATTAACCCGGTAAATTTATCTGCGGAGAAATTTATGCGTCTGTTTGGAAGTGCCCGAAAATATCATAATCTTTCCAAATACAAATTTGATGATATCAAATCAGTCTATACCGATTTTACCTCGGATTCGCGTTCGGAATCTGAGAAAACCTATCCGGAAAATCCGGTTGTCACACTTCCGCAGGACTTGGAAACCAGGTTAAAAAATTTGGGTGAGGCTTTGTCCTCTTCCGCCGAATTTGGAAAATTTGTGGAATTATCCGAAACAGAAATTACCCTGCAACAAGTTTCCCAGATCCTGTTTATGACCAATGGCATTACCAGTGTCCGGGAATTCGGACAGAAGAAAGTATATTTCAGGGCCTCGCCTTCAGCCAGCGCTCTTTACCCTACTGAATTATATATCTACGCTGACAAAGTTGCCGGTTTGGAGCGGGGTTTGTATTACTTTCGGCCAAAGAAGCATCAACTGGTTCAGTTACAGAAAGGTGACCTGAAAGATAGGCTTGCCAGCTCAGGTTTCGATCTTAAGATACTTAAAACTGCACCGGTCGTTTTTATTTTTACCGGTGTAATGGACCGCATTAAATGGCGCTTCCGGGATCGGTCGCTGCGCTATGCTTTACAGGATGCCGGATATGTCGCGCAGAATCTAGTCGTCGCCGGGAGTTCCCTGGATCTGGGAGTAAATCTGATCGGGGATTTTATTGATCAGGAACTGAATCGGTTATTAGGGCTGAATACCGATCTTGAAATTACTCTGTTAATGGCATCGGTTGGTCATATTCAGCGTCCTCTGGATAGCGATGCCTATGAATTTGGCATGCTTCATGAAGCCAGTGATTATCTTGACCCCGAAGCGCCGGATCTGAATGTTGAAGCCTATCAGAAATCCAGTCATTTTCCGCCGGATTCCAATTTTGCCACGGTGGAGGTTCAGCTGCCCTTTTCCCGAACACCGCTTAAAAAGGAAGCTCAAAACAAACTGATAAAATTATCCGATAAAGTTGATCCCCTGGAGATGTCCACGCTTGAAACAATCCAAGCGCGGCGATCCAGTCACAATTTCCTGCGGACCTCGGTCAGTTTAAAGGAGCTGACCACGATTCTTTCACGATTGCGAGAAGTAGTGATGCTGTACGATTTTCCGGCCTATCATGTTTATCTGGTGGTCAGTAATGTAGATGACCTGGAAAACGGGATTTACCTTTATCACAAGTATTCTCATGCCCTGGAGTTACGCAAGAAGGGCACCTTCCGGGGAGATATTTCCTACCTGACCCTGGCCCAGGATGCGGTTTTCAATTGCAGCGTGTCCATCTTCTTTTCCACCGATTTTGATGATATTGATATCTTCTCCAACCGGGGATACCGTTACGCCCATTTAAATGTGGGATTGCTCAGTGAAAACGTTTATCTCACCGCAACTGCTATGAAAATGGGTGTCCGCGGTATCGGAAACTTCTTTGATGATAATATCAATTCCTTTTTTGGAGTCCGGGAGCCAGAGGAGAATATTCTGGGTGGAGTGATAGTGGGACGGTATTAAATTTTTGCCAAATACTTGGAGCTCTCCCTGCTAGTAAAATTATCCTTTGAAATTCATTACCTATTTGTACAATATGTTTTTAATTAAAACAAAAAAGGCAGAAAGCGATATTCGCTCTGCCTTTCATCTTTCTTGCCTGCGCCGAGGTTCCGGCAGCCATGAATCTTTATCTTAGCCTTGCTGCGGGAGGAGGACTCCCTGCCTGAATGTCTTTTTAGACTGGTTTGGGTCAAACTTAAGGTTTACGGCAGGCAGGCCTGCCTGCTGACATAGTCAGGCCGGGAACCCCCACATCACTTTATGTAAAACAAAAATGGCAGAAACAGAACTCGCTCTGCCTCTTATATTTAATCATTATTCATTTTGAATCATTTGACTTTTTTACCTGCTTCTGTTTATATTGACTGTGTAATTTTCGGAGAAAGTAAACTTTTTTATTTTCACACCGTTAGTCTAATTGTAGAAATTTATTATCCAAAAATTTGTAGTGAAAAAATGAGTTCAATTAAAGCCGAATTTAGATTCAGATTGCCTCTGTCATTGAAAAAAGAAGGCAAGTATTATATTGCGGGTTGCCCGGTACTTGATGTATACTCACAAGGTGAATCGCAAAGAGCGGCTAAATCGAATTTAGTTGAAGCTATTACGCTATTTATTGTTTCATGCTTTGAACGAGGAACTCTTGATTCAGTGCTTAAAGAATGTGGATTTAATTCTGCCCCACCTCCAAAAAATGCAAGAAGAGCACAGCAGTATATAGACGTTCCCATACCAATGTTTGTTAATCAAGTTGTTAATTCCGAATGCCACGCTTAAGACCGGTTCATTGGAAAAAGCTGGAATGTGTTTTTCTAAAAGCCGGTTTTCGATTTGAAAGAGAAGCGGGTAGTCATCGATTGTATTCAAAAGAGGGTGTCTTAAGACCTATTGTCATACCCAAATATGATGAAGTGGGGATAGACATAATCAAATCAAATTGCAGATCGGCGGGTATTTCACGGGAAGAATACTTTAAATTGTTAAATCAGTGTTAATTTCTCTTCAAATATTTTATCTTGAAAAATTAATAATCCTTATCAAGCAGTTCAGGTGGATGGGCTAACACCAAAAACCTTTTCATTCATCAGTACAAAAATTAATCTAATCAATTCTGTGTATTAAAACAAAAAAGGCAGAAAGCGATATTCGCTCTGCCTTTCATCTTTATTCTTTGATCATTAATCTTGCTTTAGCTGCGGGAGGAGGACTCGAACCCCCACTACCTGGGCCAGAACCAGGTGTCCTGCCATTAGACGATCCCGCAGAAAATGCGCCTCAAAATTAACCGCTAATCCGGGAACTGTCAAGGGAAAAGTATTTTCTGAAAACGGAATCACAGGTGAGAATTATGATAAATTTGATTTTGTTAAATTATTACAAAAAGAAAATATATTCCCTGAAACCACTGTAAATTAGCTACGTATGACTTGACTGGTGTTAATTTCAACCAAGAGGAAGCTATGAAGAAGATACTTATTATTTCAGCGATTGTTATTGTTGTGCTGGTTGCCGGATTTGCCCTGATGAAAAATGGAAATGGCAGTGAGCAGCAGTATAAAATTGTAAAACCTGAAAAGGGTGAGATTGTCGATAAGGCGCTGGCCATTGGTAAGATTACCCCCCGGGACGAAATACAGGTAAAGTCGAAAATTGCCGGAATTGTTAAAATAATGCATGTGCAAGTGGGAGATAAAATTAAACAGGGTGAACTGTTGGCCGATATCACCCCGGATCCCACTCCGCTGGAAATCACTGAAGCCCGGCGAAATGTGGAAATCGCCAAAGTTGCCTTTGACCAGGCCAGGAATGAATACACCCGTAAAAAAGATCTGCTGGAGAAGAGCCTCATATCAAAACAGGAATTCGAGCAGGAAGAAATGGCCTACCAGCAATCCAAATTGCAGATGCAACTGGCCCAGGAAAAACTGGGGCTTATCGAAAAGGGTAGAACAGAATATGCCGGCATCAAAGTAGAATCTGTAGTCAAAGCGCCGGTCAGCGGTACCATTCTGGAGAAATTTGTCAACGTAGGAGATCCGGTTGTCCCATTAACCTCGTATCAGGCGGGAACACCGCTGTTCACCATCGCGGATATGAATGACCTGATCTTCCGGGGAACGGTTGATGAAATTGACGTCGGTAAAGTGAAGGTTGGAATGCCGGTAGAGCTAAAGATTGGGGCGCTGCCCGGTGTGGTGGTGAAGGGAGAAGTTTCCCGGATTTCACCCAAGGCAAAACAACAGGATAATGCAACACTATTTGATATCGAAATAGCGATTAAGGATACCAAAGCTACCGAATTACGGGCCGGGTATTCGGCCAATGCGGAAATTATTATTCAAAAGGTAGAAGATGTGCTCTACATTCCGGAACGTTTAGTTACCTTTAAAAACGACAGCGCTTTTGTGGAAGTGGAGGATACGTCCGGTCAGGTCCATCAGGTGCAGATCGAACCGGGATTAAGCGACGGGGTTAATCTGGAGGTGACCCAGGGTCTGGCCATGGATGATAAGATTGTGGAAAGACCACCTAAAGAGATAAAGTAAAGAATAATATAAACTGCTCGGTTGAGGTTTGTTATTTATGATGTTCTGGAAAAATATATTGCAGTTATTTCGCGATATGCGGCATCAAAAGTTGCGCACTGCACTGACCCTTTTCGGCATTGTGTGGGGTTCAGTGGCAATAATTCTCCTCCTTACTTTTGGGCAGGGGCTGTATCAGGTGTCATCTAAAGCAGCCCATGGTATGGGGGAAAGCATCTGTATTATCTGGCCGGGCCGAACCAGCATACCCTACGAAGGCCTTCCCCGTGGCCGGTTCATTGGTTTTCAGGAACGGGATGTGGAATTATTGCGCCAGCAAATTACCGAGATCCGTTACATCAGTCCGGAATATTCCCGGGATGTGAAAGTCCGGGTGGGTAAGGAAAGCTATACCGCGCCGCTAAGCGGGGTATATCCGGAATATCAGTACATGAGAAATATGATTGCCATGCCTGGCGGACGCTTTATCAACGATCTGGATCAGGAATATCGCCGACGGGTGGTTTTTATCGGGAATGGTGTGGAAAAAGACCTTTTTGGCGTAGGAAATGGCCTGGGGAAGTATATCGAAATAAATTCGACTCCATTCCGGGTAATAGGTGTACTCAAAGACAAGATCCAAAATTCAAATTATAACAATATGGATTCGGATCAGATTTTTATTCCCTCGGCTACTTACGCAGGAATTTTTGGTGATCGGTACATCAATAATATGATCTTACAGGCGGATAAAGTTGAATATACCGACCAGATGAAAGCAAAGACCTATCAGGTGCTCGGCCGGAAACACCGTTTCGATCCGGATGATAAAGAAGCGCTGGGAATCTGGGACACCACCGAGATGGATAAATTTTTCAACACCTTCTTCAAAGGATTTTCCATATTTCTGGCTATAGTGGGTAGTATGACCCTTATTGTGGGAGGAATCGGGGTGTCCAATATTATGCATGTGGTGGTGGAGGAACGTACAAGGGAGATCGGGATTAAGAAAGCCCTGGGCGCAAAAAACAGACTGATTCTGGGTCAGTTTCTGATGGAAACAATTTTTATTGTGGCGGTTGGTGGCATGGTTGGATTTCTGATTTCTTATGGCATTATCTCGCTGGTGAATCTGCTCAATCTGCAGAAATATGTGGGAGAGTTGGGTATTTCCCCGCTGGTATGGATCTTTACCGTGCTTATTTTGGGGACCATCGGATTAATTTCCGGCTGGTTTCCAGCCCGCCGGGCCGCCAGACTCGATCCGGTGGCGGCAATCCGTAAATAGAAAGGAAATGCAGTGAAAAGCTGGTATTTGTTTAGACTTTTTACCCGGGAACTGAAAAAGCAGCGAAAGCGCATCATGCTTACCATATCAGCAATTGCCTGGGGAACGCTTTCTATTATCCTTTTACTCTCGTTTGGCGAAGGTCTTAAACGCCAGATGGGGATTGCGAATAAGGGACTGGGGGTGAATATTGTTATCCTGTATGGTGGTCAGACTGCGAAAGTGTACCAGGGATTACCCAAAGGCCGTACCATCAGATTTACCGACGAGGACGTGGAATTACTGAAAGAGAAAATTCCCCAGATATCCGAAATAAGCGGGGAATATGATCTGTGGGGTGTTTCTTTCACCTATGGGAAGAAGACACTGACCGAAAGGATAACTGCGGTGCTTCCACCATTTGAGGAAATGCGCACCCATTATCCGGACGCCGGAGGCCGGTTTATCGATGCACTGGATATTAAATACCGGCGTCGGGTTATATTCCTGGGGAATGAATTGAAGGACCGGTTGATTGGCCCGGGAGATGCGGTAGGGAAAATAGTGATGGTTAACAATATCCCCTTCAAAGTGATCGGCGTTTTGAAGAAAAAGATGCAGATGAGCATGTATGGTGGACCGGATGCAAGCAAAGGTGTGGTCCCGGCCAGCACTTTAAAGGCGCTGGAGGGTAGAAAATATTTGAACCGGATTGTGTATCAGGTAAATAAGACGGAAATGGCGCCTTATGTGAGGCAGCAGGTGTTCCAGATTCTGGGACGGAAATATCGATTCGATCCGTCTGATGAAAAAGCCCTGATGATGTGGGATACCATCGAACAAACCAAAATCGGCCAAACCATTCTGGAGGGTATCCAGATTTTTCTGGGCGTAATCGGAGCGTTGACCTTGCTTATTGCCAGCGTGGGTGTGGCTAACATTATGTATGTCTCGGTTAAAGAAAGAACCCGGGAAATCGGGGTAAAGCGGGCGCTGGGTGCGAAAAAAATCCACATTAAGCAGCAATTCATTCTGGAAGCTTTGCTCATTGCCATCAGTGGCGGCCTGATCGGCGGATTTATTGCCCTGATCATTATTCAGATCCTGCAGGGTATACCGGTTGGGGATGGCCCCCTGCAATTTTTAGGGAAACCGACATTTTCCTTTCCCATCGCTCTGGCAACCGCAACACTATTGGGACTGGTCGGATTGCTGGCGGGTTATTTTCCGGCCAGACGGGCGGCAGCGGTCGATCCCATTGAATCGTTACGCTATGAATAATATTTTGGGAGCAGTTGATTTATGATAAAGATGGAAAAAATCTGGCGAGTCTTTGATATTGGTAAAGTGAAAGTGGAAGCATTGAGGGGAATCGATCTGGATATTAAAGAAGGCGAATTTATGGCGATTATGGGTCCTTCCGGGTCAGGTAAATCCACCCTGATGCATATCATGGGCTGTCTGGACACCCCGAGTAAAGGCAGCTACGCTCTGGATGGCGAGAAAATTGAAGAACTGGATGACAACCAGCTGGCCGAGATCCGCAATGAAAAAGTCGGTTTTGTATTTCAGAGTTTCAATTTGCTTCCCTATGCCAATGCTTACGAAAACGTAGAATTACCGCTCATTTTTAAAGGGGTAAATGCGTCCCAGCGCCACAAAAAAGTACTGGAAGTTCTGGAACGGGTGGGATTATCCGATCGAATGAATCACAAGCCCAGCGAACTTTCCGGTGGTCAGCAGCAACGGGTGGCTATTGCCCGGGCCATGGTAAACGATCCCCGGATTATTATGGCCGACGAGCCAACCGGAAACCTGGACAGCCAGTCCGGCAAGGAGATCATCAATTTATTTAATGATTTATGGAAACAGGGGAATACCATTGTCATGATTACCCACGATGAGTCGATTGCCCAGAGGTGTGAGCGGGTGATTCATCTGAAGGATGGCAAAATTGAAAACGGGATTTATAACGGCACAAAATCCGGAAAATAATGCCAATCGGAACTCAAAACTATTCGTCATCCAGCATCATCTGCAGAGTGCGCATCAACTCCTCAAATTCGGTATGCAATTTTTCCCATTCCGCTAATAAATTTTTCAACTGAGCATTAATTTCTTTATAACGGGCCTGAATGGCGATAATCTTTTCCGCATCCTGATAGGTTTCGGTTTTTCCCATCTCAGATTCAATGTGGATTTTTTCCATCTCCAGCTTCTCGATTTGCTGCTCGATTTCGGAAATCCGGGTTTGGATTTCATTCCTTTTCCGGCTGATCGCTTGGCGGGCCTCGGCTTCTTTCCGTTTCTGGTCGCGGGATTTTCGACTGACATTTTTATCTTTTAATTCTTTCATAACTTCCGGTGATACTTCATCCTCCGCGGGTCTTAGGTGAAGATAATCAGTATAATTGCCTTCAAATTCAGTGAGTTTTTGTTTCTTTAATTCAAAAATACGGTGAACCAATTTATCCAGAAAAAAACGATCGTGGGAGATGAGCAGCAGTGTACCATCATATTCCCGCAAGGCATTTTCCAGAGCCTGCCGGGAGGGAATATCCAGATGATTGGTCGGTTCGTCCATTATCAGAAAATTTACCGGGGAGAGAATGATCTTTGCCAGGGAAACCCGTGCTTTCTCCCCTCCGGAAAGTACCTCAATTTTTTTATCAATATCATCTCCACTGAATTTGAACAATCCCAAAATATTCCTGATATTGGGGCGATGGGAATCTGCGGCGGTTTCCAGAACTTCCTGATAAATTG
>CAZTXJ010000108.1:9540-11101 GCA_964617285.1 uncultured Calditrichaceae bacterium
ATTTTATCTCCCCGTGATATCTGGAAATTCAACTGATGAAAGATCCATGCTTCATTATAACGAAATGAAACATCTTTAAATTTTAGTACATCTTTGTAACTGGGTTCATCAACTTTTATGGAAAAAGAAAAGTTTTTGAATTGTCTGATCAACTCGACTGATTCCAATTTTTCCAGTTTCTTAATTCGGCTTTGCACCTGGGCGGCCTTGGTTGCCTTGTAACGAAACCGATCAATAAATTTTTGTTGCTGTGCTTTATACCTTTGTACGTTTTTCTGCTGCTGCAGGGCCTGCTCGGCAAGCATTTCTTTCTGTTTTTCAAAGTCGGCAAACTTTCCCGGAAAATGCTGCAACACCCCATTTTCCAGTTCCACGATTTCCCGGGCAATTTTATCGATAAATGTGCGGTCGTGCGAAACAATCACAATGCTCCCGGAAAATTTCTTTAGATATTCTTCCAGCCATTCCAGGGAAGGCAGATCCAGATGGTTGGTCGGTTCATCCAGCAATAGCAGATCGGGTTTTTGCAGCAGCAATTTTGCCAGGTAAACCCGCATTCGCCAGCCACCACTGAATTCGCTCAGTGGTTTCCCAAAATTATTCTGATCAAACCCAAGGCCGGCCAGGATTTTCTTGGCTTCTGCCTGCAGACTATAACCATCCAGCAGCTTAAAGTGGTTTTCCAGCTCTCCCTGTTTGGTTATTAGTTCGCGTTGATTCTGCGGATTATTTTCGGCAGTAAGAGCAATCTGTATTTCCTTTAGTTGAGTAGCAATTTCCTGCACGTCCGGTCTTCCAGCCAATACGATGGAAAGAATCTGATTGTCCTCGAGAGACACTTCCTCCTGAGGCAGGTAACCAATCCGGTAACCGGATGGTTTATTAATCCGGCCCGAAGTCTGTCTTAGTTGACCGGTGACAATGCGCAGTAATGTAGTTTTACCCGAACCATTTGCTCCAACCAGGGCAATTCTGCTGCCATCATCAATGTACCAATCCAATTCCCGGAGCAGATGGCGTTCACCAATTTCATAACTAATGTTGTTTAGCTGTATCATCCGTGTTCAAAATTTATCAAGATTTACCATATTATTATGAAATAAAAGATCAATAACAATTAAAAACGCTTTTAAACTGCCAGTTCAACATTCCTTTAAACCTTGCAAAAATATATTATTTAAAAATAGATGACAATGATTTTGAAATTAACTTTTGATTTATTATTTTTATAAAGAAAAAATTAACCAGGAGTCAAAATGGAAGAACGATTAATTCATTGGAAAAAGCTTTTGGAGTTTGCCACAAAGGCAATGATGCATGCCGGGGCCAGTGCCAAAGACGCCGAAATGGTGGCGGACAATCTGGTGCAATCCAACCTTCGCGGTATCGATTCGCATGGTGTTTCTCGTCTGGGTCGCTATATCGATGGCATCAAAACCGGTTATATGATTGCCGATGCTAAACCCAAGATTGTTAAAGAATCCAGCGTCCTGGCCAATGTGGACGGAGGAAATGGTCTGGGACAGGTTGCCGGTACCTTTGGAATGAAACTGGCAATCAA
>CAZTXJ010000109.1:0-7254 GCA_964617285.1 uncultured Calditrichaceae bacterium
ATATATTTGGTGATAATTTCCACCCGAATCCGGCTCCGGGCAAAAACGATAAACTGGACATGAGATTCCAAGAAATGTGTCGCCAGTTTTCGGACTTCATTGATTACCGAACGGCGAATGCCCAGTTCTTTATTAATTACCGGGGGATTATACAGAATAAAGTGCTTTTTCCCCGAAGGTGCTCCGTTCTTATCAATCAGGTGAATCGGTTCTTCGATTATTTTTTCAGCAAGTTCAGCCGGATTGGCAATGGTAGCCGAACAACAGATAAAACGGGGACGGCTGTTATAAAAACTGGCAATTCTCTTAAGACGCCGGATAAGGTTGGCCAGATGGCTCCCCAGAACGCCCCGATAATAATGGATTTCGTCGATGACCACAAACTTTAGATTTTCAAACAATTTTACCCAGATGGTATGGTGCGGTAATATTCCCTGATGCAGCATATCCGGATTCGTGATGACAATATGCCCGGAGCGCCGGATGGCTTTCCTGGCCGTGACCGGGGTATCCCCATCAAACGTGTAGGTTCGGATATCCATTTCCATCAGGGTGATGATGTCATGAAGTTCCTTCAACTGATCCTGGGAAAGGGCCTTGGTGGGAAAAAGATAAATTGCCCGGCTCTCCGGATCATCCATGATGCTGTTCAGAACGGGCAGATTATAAGCCAGGGTCTTGCCACTGGCAGTAGGCGTCACCAGGGCGACATTCTTGCCTTCACTGATTGCCTCATAGGTTTCCAACTGATGAGAATAAAGTTTTGCTATCCCCTTTTGCCTCAATGCGTCCTTTATTTTGGGATTTAGTTTGGCGGGAAAATCAACGTAAACCGGCTCCCTTGCCGGAATTTCCTGCCAGTGAACAATGTTGGCGGATATTTCCGGATCCGAACGCAGGTAATCAATTAATTGTTCTAAGGTCATTTATTAAAATAATCCATGAAAATTCATCTTAAGAATCCAAATTCTTCCTGTGAAGTTTATTTTGAGATTCCGGAAAAAGCAACCGAAAATAAAGACCAGATTTAAAACATTTTAATTTCTAAAATATGCAGACTTTATAATATTTTGGTTTTAACCAGGGTTGTTCCTAAATTTATTTTATGAACATAACACCGGTATCATCCCTTCAGTTAATCTCCGTTCGGTGGTGGAATGCCAATGCATATTATGCCATCAGTCTGGTGGAAGCCTTGAATCGAATGGGTATTACCGGCATCGCCGGTGGGCGCGATAATAGTCCTCCAATTCAAAAGGCCCAGGTATTAAACTTATCCACTTTTACAGACATTAATCTGGAGACCTATAATCCAATCAAATCTATCCGGAATATCCTTCATATTAATAAATGGATGAAAAGTAGGAATATTGATTTGATCAATGCCCACCGGGCAGAAGATATCTTTTATTCTGTGGTGGCGAAAAAGCTCTCCCAAAATGCTTTTCCGGTCATCCGCTCAGTAGGTGATGTTCGCCCGCCCAGAAAGAATTTCATCAATAAATGGCTATATGAAAATACGGATTTTGTGATTTTCAGTTGTAAGGCGATGTATGACAAATATCAACAGGTCTGGCCCATATTCGAGGATAAAAGTGCCATAATCTATAGTGCTATCGATACGGATGAATTTTGTGTATTGCCAGAAAGACCAGCTTTGAGGAAAGAACTGGGAATTTCCGAAGACAAAGTTGTGGTGGGCATCATCAGCCGATTATCACCGGTAAAAGATCATCAGACCTTTCTGGAAGCCGCGGCTATCCTGGCAAATCGATTTGACAATGTCCAGTTTCTGATCAGTGGCGAAGAAGCACAGCTGAGTCATGAGGATCTGTTCAGAGTAGCCCAGAAATTAAATATTCAGGACAAAGTGATTTTATTGGATCGACAGAACGATATAAAGGAGTTGATTGGAAGTATTGATATTGGTGTGGTGGCTTCCAAAGGTTCGGAAGTCATTTGCCGGATCGCTGTTGAGTATATGGCTCTGGGAAAGCCACAGGTTGTTACTGCTACTAACGTCTTACCTGAAATAATTGAGCAGGGAAAGAATGGTTTTATTGTACCGGCTAAAGATCCACAGACAATGGCGGAAAAACTGTCACGGTTAATAGAAAACCAGGAACTGCGATTCCAAATGGGTAAACAAGCCCGTCAGATTGCAGAGAACAAATACAGCTATCAGGTTTTAGTTGAGAAAACTATGCAAGTCTATGATCGAGTGATCAGGAAGTACAGACAATAAATTGAAATTAATGCTGAAAAAGATTTTATTTCTTTCCTATTATGTTTCCCGATTTTGGGAAGTAACTTTCATGCGTTTTAATTGAGTGGCCTTGGCATACCTGATAAACACATCAAAACCAGAAATTGTGCAGATACAAAATCCCAGGAATCCATCCAAAAATCCTTTTTGTAAGAAATAACTCTTCAGAAATTTAAAAACCGGAAGCGTGATCATCCTAAAGAAGAATAGTCCTTTCCCTTTTTGAATAAGCTCTTCTGCCGCCAGTTGGGAATATTTATCAACCCTCTGAATGTGATCCGACAGGGAAGCAAAGGAATAATGAAACAGATCACCCTGCAGATTGGTCATTTTAACTGGTTCACTAAATTCAAGCCTCTCATGAACAAAATCACCCGACCACTGCGCTTTGTTTTTGGGAAAAATTCTTATTTTTTTATCCGGATACCAGCCGCAATGATGAATCCATTGTCCGCAATAATTGGACAAACGGTTAAATTCATAAGCTCCTGTCAATTGCTCTTTTACCTTTTGAATTGAATGAATCAGCGGTTCTGACAGAACTTCATCGGCGTCTATCGAAAGGATATAATCATTTTTCGTTTTTCCGATACCATAATTTTTCGCATGGGCATAACCTTTCCATTCCAGCTGAAAAATTTCCACCTGAAATTCCCGGCAAATACCGATCGTGTTATCCGTACTTTGAGAATCTATGACGATGATTTCATCAGCGATCTCAATTACCGATTCCAGACAACGCCGGATATTTTTTTCTTCATTTTTAGTGATGATAACCGCTGATAACTTGGCCATAGGTATGAATTTTGTTTTAAAAGTAGGATACCATTTTGGGCATCTGTAAATTAGCGGAACATAAACTGATTTAAGTAATCATTGAACCTAATATAAGCACAAATAATTTTTCAAAGAATGAAAAAAGGAATCCAACGTATCCTGCTTATCAGAACGGACCGGATCGGTGATGTCATCCTGACCACGCCGATGATAAGTCTGCTGCACAAGGAATATCCTGAAGCTGAATTATATTTCCTGACCCGGGCATATACTGCCCCACTCCTGGATCATTATCAATATTTGCATCAAACTATCATATATGATCCCGAAGGAAAACATAAAGGTGTAATAGGTCACTTAAGATTAGCCCGAATGTTAAAAAAGCTGGAGGTTGATGCAGCATTTCTGTTTTTCCCCACATTTAATCTGGCTTTTTCACTCAGACGCGCGGGCATAAAATATCGGATTGGTACGGGATATCGCTGGTATTCATTTTTGTTAAATAACCGGATCTTTGAGCACCGAAAATTCGGATTAAAACATGAGCTGGAATATAATCTTTCCTTGCTTAAAAATTTTATTGCCAGCCCTCCGACTGCCGATCAGGTTAGATTTGATTTTCAATTTGACGAGGAACTGAAAAAATTAAAGCACAAAATTTTACAGGAAAATGACCTGAAAGATAACTATCTCATTATTCATCCCGGCAGCGGTGGTTCGGCACCAAATCTATCCCCTGAGATGTTTGCCCGGATAATTGAATATCTGGGTGAAAAGATTCAGCTACCGATATTTCTGGTTGGGAGCAAGAGTGAAATTTCGTTAATTGATGGAATTGCACAAGATAACAAATATTCTCATCTCATCGAAATTACCGGAGAATGGGATCTTGAAAGCTATATGGCCATGATTGCCGGAAGCAAATTATTCATTTCCAACAGTACCGGGCCATTGCACATTGCCCGTGCCTTTGACATTCCCTTAATCGCATTTTACTGTCCTGCTATTCCCTGCTCACCGCGGCGCTGGGGACCTTACAACCAAATTCATTCGGTTTTGCAGCCGGATGTTGAACCATGCAAAACCGGCAATCCACGGACATGCCCTCATGGCAATTGTCTTGATTCTATCAAATGGGAAGATATAAAAAATATATTGGATAAAAGGTTAGAAGAAATAAGCTAATCCGGGAATGTGAGATAAATTTATTTCCCGGTAAATCTGCGCCATACTGCCTTAAGCATTATTTCAAAATCAAGTAAAATTGACTGATTTTTTAAATAGTACAAATGATATTTGTCCGCATCATTTCGACTAGTTATTTTTTCCTTGTTTATTTGAACCAGGCCGGTTAGACCCGGTTTATACAGGTAAGTTTTCAGTTCATTGTTTTGCTGGTAATTTTGAATGGGTGCCCCGACAATTGAGAATTTTCCAGTTAGAACTTTGAAAAACATTGACCAATAGAAAACAGTACCTTTCTTTCCGGCTTTGGCGGATGAACTAATCTTAACAGTATTAAAATCCTGGTCATATAACAAAATCTCTTCTATCTGTTTCCTGTTAAATAGAAAAGTTACTAATACAAACGGATATAATGTGGCAAGCACTGGCAGAGAAAAAATGATATCAATCCCTCGTTTTACTACACGGTTGAATCCTTTGCCAATGGAATAATCAATATCCACCAGCGGGTAATCATCCAGTTTTTCTATCAGGGATTTGCCGATAATTACATCCAGATTTGAGGGTACCATTTTAAATTCCAGGTTAGTCCGTCGGGTAGAAGTCATGGTGGCTAAAATTTCGGCATAGCTTAAGGAATGTGCCGAAAAAATCAATTGTTTAATATGGTGTATCCGCACGATATCATTCAGGTTTTTTACCTCTCCCAGATATTTTGTGTCCCCTGCGATATGATTTTCCCCCTTAATTGAAATCCATCCAACCAAATCGTAATCAATACTTTTTCTGTTTTGTAATTTGGTATATAATTCATTGGCATCTTTCCCACTGCCGATAACTGCTGTCCTTTTACTGAACAAATCCCGACCCAAAGGGGCTTTATCACCCCGGTAATATCGTCTAATGAGGATGCGCCAAAAAATCATTATTAAGGGGGCAAATAAAAATGTGATTAAGACAACCATTCGGGAGAAGGCAAATTGTTTCAGAAAAAATGTCAGTGAAGCCAAAAGAATAAAGGTTATCACATTTGCTTTGATAATACTCTGGATAGAAAATCGATGATTTGGATAAATCTCATAATAATAAGAGATAGAAAAAAATAACACCGTAGCTATGAGATTGATAACCCAATACTCAGTTAAGAAATCTTCCCAGAAAAATCCCCGACCCAAATTGAGCCGGACAATAAATGAAACCAGTATCACCAGATTTAAAATAAGCATATCAAGCAACAACGGAAATTGATTCTTGAGAAAGGATTTGGTATAGATAAAAACACCACGCAAAAAAATCCCAATCATTACTAACCAACGGAACAGAAAAATGGATTTCGGCGCGTAGTACTTTTGGAAGAATTGGTAAAGAGCTTTATTGAAGGTCTTTACGTAATCCAGATTATCTTTTTTAGTGCTCTCCCCCTTATAATGAATGATCTGTGTCTCCGGAAAATAATATACCTTAAAACCAGCCTGATTGATCCGATGGCACAAATCGATATCCTCACAGTACATAAAAAATTGTTCATCGAAAAAGCCCACCCTATCCAATACCTCCTTTTTTATCATCATAAAAGATCCCGAAATGGCGGGCACAGTATAGGTCTGATCAGGATCCAGATAGGTCATATTGTATTGTCCGAAGATTTTGCTTTTGGGGAACAACCTGCCTAAACCGAGAACTTTCCACAGGGCAACCGAGGGGGTGGGGATGCTATGGCGGCAATCCACGGAAAAATTCCCTGCCGGATCGATAATTTTGCATGTAGCAGCACTGGCATCCGGTGTTTGGTCAAAGAAATTAAGCATTCTGGTGAATGTATCTTCCTGAACCACAGTATCAGGGTTTATCAAAACCACAAATTTCCCTTTAGAGATTTTAAGTGCCTGGTTATTTGCCCGACCAAAACCCAGATTCTCTTCATTTTCTATTATCTTTATTTTAAAGTTCTTCTCCTTCAAAAACGAGACGCTTCCATCAACAGAATGATTATCCACAATTATGATCTCGTGGGAAATATTTTCCAGGGCCCGTTCCAGAGATATCAGAAGTTGTGCGAGATACTCCTTCACATTATAATTGACAATGATTACCGAAATTGTTATTTGACTATTTTTCATACATTTGGTGGAAATTATATTAAACCATCAAGCCTTGGTAGATTTAGAAAGCAAAACATTTTTCTTGCCATTCTGACCGCGGAATACCAGTAAAATGGTGCGTAGAAGCAAGCCCAGGTCCATCCGCAGAGACATGTTCTCAGTATAATAAATATCGTATTTAACCCATTCCTCAAGAACTTTTTGGGACAATTCGTAATGATATTTAATCTGGGCCAGTCCGGTGAGACCGGGTCGAACAATGATTCTTCTGTGCAGAAATTTAATGGACTCACCAAATTCCTGAAACCACTCCAACGGTTCCGGTCTCGGACCGACGATACTCATATCACCCAGAAAAACATTGAAAAATTGGGGAATTTTGTATAGTCGCCTTTGGTACAATAGTTTCAAAAAGGAGGGTAACAAAACTTTGACTTCTCCGGTTCCTAAATTCACCGGATTCTTTTTATAATTATAATCTTCGGCTGTGAGCCTGAAGGTGAATAAATTAAACGGAATACCATTTTTACCGATGGCTGGTATCTTGATAAAAACCGAACGCCGGAAATATATTTTGTTATAAAATGCAACGATTAAGATAAATGGGGACAAAATTACCAGCGCAACAAAACTTATGATGATATCAAAAAAGCGCTTTATCAACCATTGCCATAATACCAACTTTTGCGAAAAGAGTTGAACATAACCGTGGCTCACTAAATTCACCGGTTTCCCGGTATACAATTCCTGTGTGCCGGGCGGGATTTTTATTTTCACCTGCTGTGGTTCGCTAAGACTCAATATCCGGATGAAATCTCCGCTGGCGGATTCCGGCAAAGCGATGATAACTTCCTGAATTTTGTGCTTGTGGATCAGTTTTGGTAAATCGTTATACTCTCCCAAAACCGGCAGATCATTAAATTT
>CAZTXJ010000109.1:7354-11036 GCA_964617285.1 uncultured Calditrichaceae bacterium
GGATTTTTCGAATCGGGAAACATCCCAATCCATAAAATATAAATTGTTTAGATAAAAGATTACAATCCATACGAAGCTGATCAATAAAAATGCCGGGGATGAAAAGAAATCCGCCAAAGGCCTGATATTCGCAGAACCCAATAATCCAGATTGAAATTTTAAAATATATAACATCAGCAGGGAAAGGTTAATCGCTACAATATCGCTTATCAGCAGAAGTAGAATATGCCAAATCCGGTTAAAATGCAGCGGGGCCCTTTTCTGAACCGAAATCGTTTTTTGTACCTGATTGACCAAATTCTGCCAGGAAGTCCTGGTTTCAAAATAACCCAGTCTCCAGATTAAGAATAAAGCAAATCCAAAACCGATTATGAATAATATCAATCCCATAAATCCGCTGAAATAAACCATAAGCACACCGAGTGTTACGTACAAACCTGTGAATAGATATAGCAGCCATACGGTTTCGATGTGCGATAAACCCAGTCCCAGCAGCCGGTGATGGATATGTTCCTTATCAGCGGAAAAGGGATTTTGCCCCTTTCCCAGCCTTCTTAAAAATGAAACCAGAGTATCTGTCAGAGGGACTGCAAAAATGATTAGTGAGGCCAGAAAATATACCCGGTGGGTCGAAGCCACCTTTAGTGTTTCGATGGAGAAAAAAGCCATTAAATAGCCAAGTTGCAGACTTCCCACCTCACCCATAAAAAGTGAGGCAGGATGATAATTAAATCTCAGGAACGCAAGCAAGCCGGCAGACAGCCCGATCCCCAGAATCATTAGAAAGATATCATCACCCTTGATACTGATTAAAATAACTCCCAGGGTAATAATCAAGGAAATACCGCCGGCTAAACCATCCAGACCATCTAGCAAATTTATGGCATTGATGATAAAAATAATCCAGAGGAAGGTAAAAGGAATGGCAAATAAACCAAGATCAAAAATTTCACCCATCGGACCGCTAAAGGTCTGTATCTTACATCCACCGAGAATGAGAAGAATTGCTGCCAGGCCCTCCCCGGTGAATTTCAGGGAAGAGGGAATTCTTTTGATATCATCCCAGATACCGGTGATGATAATGATAAGTAACCCGATCCAGAAGTATTTGTTCAACACCCAAATGTTTGCCGGGATCAGTTTAAAAATAGTCGCAATAAGCGTGGCAACGATCGGACCGGTGAAAAAGGCAATTCCACCTAAGAGCGGCTTAAATCCCTTATGAAGTTTGCGGGGAGATGGCAATGAACCAATGTTAAATTTAATTGCCAGTCGCCGGGTATAGTAAACCGAGAAGAGAGAAATGATAATGGCAATGACAAATATTAAAATAAATTGCATTAAGGAAATGAAGGGTTAGTAAAAATGACCTCTCAAAATTAATATAAAGCAAAAAAATTTAAGCACTTGATCTTAAATATTCAAGTGCTTTATCCAATCGGTTATGATTTAAGCAAACTGAAACGAATCGGAGTTATTTCTTAATAACCTTTGCCGGAACACCTGCAACAGTACAATTTGGCGGGACATCTCTGGTAACCACAGAACCAGCTCCGACAATGGCATTTTCCCCAACTGTTATTCCACAGAGTAAAGTGGCACTGCTTCCGATACTTGCTCCTTTACGAATATAGGTTGGAATACATACCCAATCTTCCTCAGTCTGCATGTCTCCATCCGGGTTTGTCGCCCGGGGATATTTGTCATTAATAAACGTCACATTGTGCCCGATAAAACAATTATCTTCGATATGCACGCCTTCACAGATAAATGTGTGACTGGAAATTTTGCAGTTCTTTCCGATGGTAGCTCCCTTTTGTATCTCAACAAAGGTACCAATCTTGGTATTATCCCCTATCTGACAGCCGTACAGATTTACAAAATTGTAAATTTTGACATTTTTCCCAAGTTCGACATCATCGCTGATACTGACAAATTTCATAATTTGATTTCCTTACCCCTGCTTTTTATTGATTTTTCGGATGACTCCAGAATCTGTACTACCCGCAATCCGGCGTAACCGTCCGAGATGGGCCGGGCATTTTTCTCAATACAATCGGCAAAATGATCCATTTCGAAGGCCAGGGCCTCGGTTTGCGGGATTTTAGGGCAATACATATCCCCGGTTCGATATTGAATAAGGGTATTGTAAATCTGATCGGTTGTTTGAATAACCTCAATGCCCTTATCGTATACTTTTATCTTCTCGCTGGGTGAATTATCATCCCAAACGATCATCTTCTTGGTCCCGCTGATTTGGGTCTGCCTGATTTTTACCGGAGATAACCAGTTAACATGAATATGGGCGATGATATTGTCCGGGTAAAACACATTAACATAGGCCACATCTTCCAGCCCATTGCCAAGGTGATCAGCTCCGGTTGCGGTAATACTCACCGCTTTTCTATTTATCACATGATCCATAATAGAGATATCGTGGGGCGCCAGATCCCACACCACATTAATATCATGCTGAAACAAGCCAAGATTGACTCTGACCGAATCAAAATAATAGATGTCTCCCAATTCCCCGGAATTAACTATTTCCTTTATTTTCCTGACTGCCCCGGTAAACAGAAAGGTATGATCGACTAATATTTTCAGCTTCTTCTTCTCGGCGAGTTCAAGCAGCTTTTGTGCTTCTGCCGAAGTGCTGGTCATCGGTTTTTCAATCAGAATATGTTTTCCCGCCTGCAATGCAGCATGGGCAATTTCATAATGTGTGAACACCGGAGTGCAAATTGCCACTGCATCGATAGATGGATCTTTGATTATCTCCCGGTAATCGGTAGATGATTTTATGGTCGGGTAGAGTGCGGCGATATAATCCAATCGTTCCTGACGCAGGTCAGCACTTCGGCTCACCTTGAATCGCTTATTAGCCATCAGGTTTCGGATGATATTCGGACCCCAGTACCCTACCCCAATTACACCAATGTTAATCATTTTAAATACCTTAATTTTCAATCGTAAGTTAGTGATTATTTTTAACAAACTTTATCACGTGATGGGCCACATATTCGATCTGCTCTTCGGTTAATTCAGGATACATGGGCAGGGAGATAATTTCTTTCATCACTTTTTCAGTGACCGGAAAGTCACCCTCTTTATACCCTAAATGCTGATAAGCTTTTTGTAAATGCAGGGGATATTTATAATGAAATCCGGAAGCGATTCCATTATCGTTCAGATAGTGCTGTAACTTTTCCCTTTCTTTCACCCGGATCACATAAAGATGATAGACATGCTTGGCATAGGGCATTTCACTGGGAACAACTATGCCTTCTACATCCTGAAAAAGCTGATTATAGAGTTTTGCATTTTTTCGTCTTTTTTCTGTCCATTCATCCAGATATTTCAGTTTGACATCCAATACCGCTCCCTGGAATCCCTCCATCCGCATATTGTGACCTTCAAACTCATGGATATATTTTTCCTTTGAACCATGATCGCGGTACATTCGCACAAACTCGGCAATTTTCTCTGAATCGGTGGTCACTGCGCCACCTTCTCCATATGCCCCCAGATTTTTTCCGGGATAAAATGAAAAAGCAGCCGCATCCCCTAAAGTGCCTGCTTTTTTCCCTTTATATTCTGACCCATGGGCCTGGGCCGCATCTTCAACCACAAACAAATTGTGCGCTCTGGCGATTTCCAAAATCGGATCCATATCTGCCGGCTG
>CAZTXJ010000110.1:0-10793 GCA_964617285.1 uncultured Calditrichaceae bacterium
CCATCTGCGGGGAGCAAATCCGCATCCCATGGATTATTCCAATGTCCCGGGCTGCACCTACTGCCAGCCCCAGGTCGCCAGCCTTGGTTTAACGGAAAAGAAAGCCAGAGAAGCCGGATATGAACTCAAAATCGGAAAATTTCCATTTCGGGCAAGCGGTAAGGCCCGGGCTATTGGCGAGAGTGAAGGTATGGTAAAATTGATTTTTGATGCCAAATACGGTGAATTACTGGGCGCGCACATTCTGGGCTCCGAAGCTACCGAGATGATTGCCGAGTTAGGAATGGCTAAAGCATTGGAAACAACCAATTATGAAATTCAACATACGGTTCATGCTCACCCGACTTTAAGCGAAGCGGTTATGGAAGCAGCAGGTGATGCCACCGGTGAGGCAATTCATATATAATCTTCATCTGATTTTCATTTTATTGATGTAACAATTTATTTGAATAGGTTTGGGAAGAACCTGTTCGATTTATTCTGATTCAAAAGCGATAATTTATTTTTTTGAATCGTTAGCACTGAGAGTATGAAACAATAAATATTACCAAAAGTAATAAACACACTTTTTGCTTTAAAATTTTATAAATAAGGACAGATTTAAATGAGCAGCGATCAAAATAAGAACCGTGGACAGATTTCCGAAGAGGAGCTTGAAATTCTCGAATGGCTGGATTCACTGGATTATGTGATTCAGAAAGGCGGTCCGGAGCGGGTTAATGAGATCTTTAAGGCCCTGCACATGCGGGCATTTTCTTCCGGAATAAAGCTTCCCTTTACGGCAAACACTCCCTATATAAATACAATTTCTCCGGAAGAAGAGGCAGTTTTCCCGGGAAGCAGAGAAATTGAAAGACGGATCAAAAGTATTATCCGCTGGAACGCCATGGCCATGGTGGTTAGAGCAAACAGAGTGGAGAGCGGCATCGGCGGTCATATTTCTACCTATGCCTCAGCCGCCACGCTTTATGAAGTGGGATTTAACCATTTCTTCCGGGCGGCATCGGGAGATTTTCCTGGCGACCAAATTTACTTTCAGGGCCATGCTTCACCGGGTATCTATGCCCGTGCTTTCCTGGAAGGCCGTTTAAGCATGGAACAACTTAAGAATTTCCGTCACGAGGTCCATGAAGGTGGGGGATTGCCTTCCTATCCGCATCCCTGGCTTTTGCCGGATTTCTGGCAATTTGCCACGGTCTCCATGGGTCTGGGACCCATCATGGCTATTTATAAGGCACGTTTTATTCGTTATCTGGAAGACCGTGGTCTGAAAAAGAGTACAGGCGATAAGGTCTGGTGTTTCCTGGGTGATGGGGAAACCGATGAACCGGAAGCTTTGGGTGCCATTAGCCTGGCAGCCCGGGAAAAGCTGGATAATCTGATTTTTGTGATCAATTGTAATCTGCAGCGACTGGATGGTCCGGTTCGGGGAAATGGCAAAGTTATCCAGGAACTGGAAACCATTTTCCGGGGCGCCGGATGGAATGTGATTAAAGTTATCTGGGGCAGGGACTGGGATGAGCTTCTGGCCCGGGATCATGACGGACTTCTGGTGAAGAGAATGGGAGAGGTCGTGGATGGAGAATATCAGAATTACATCGTCAAGGGTGGCACTTACCTTCGCGAACACTTCTGGGGTAAGGATCCACGCTTATTGAAGCTGGTGGAACACCTCTCTGACGAACAACTCAGTAAATTGCGCCTGGGCGGGCATGATCCGGAAAAAGTCTATGCGGCGTATAAAGTGGCGGTCGATCATAAAGGTTCTCCTACGGTAATTTTAGCCCGAACCGTCAAAGGCTATGGTCTGGGTGAGGCGGGAGAAGGTAAAAATATCACTCATCAGCAAAAGAAATTAAACGAGCAGGAACTGCGGGAATTCCGCTCCCGTTTTGGCATACCAATTTCCGATGAGGATGTGGATACCGTTCCGTTTTACAAACCGGATGAAGACAGTCCGGAAATGAAATATTTGCATGAACGGCGCAAGGCCCTGGGTGGTTATCTGCCCTCCCGCCGCTTAAAAAGTAATCCGATAAAAACACCGGGAGAAGATCTGTTTAAGGAATTTTACCAGGGTACCGAGGACAGGGAAGTGGCTACCACCATGGTTTTCGGCAGACTTCTGGCTAAACTGCTCCGTGACAAGGAAATCGGTAAACTGATTGTACCCATCGTGCCGGATGAGGCCAGAACATTTGGTATGGAATCTCTCTTCCGTCAGGTTGGAATATATTCTCATGCCGGTCAATTATATGATCCGGTGGATAAGGAAAGTTTACTGTATTATAAAGAAGCCAAAGATGGCCAAATCCTGGAGGAGGGGATCACCGAAGCCGGTTCGATGTCATCTTTCATTGCCGCCGGAACCTCTTATTCAACCCAGGGGATTAACACTATTCCATTTTTTATCTTTTATTCAATGTTCGGACTGCAGCGGATTGGGGATCTGGCCTGGGCCGCCGGAGATATGCGAACCCGGGGATTTCTGATTGGCGGAACCTCCGGCCGAACGACCCTTGCCGGTGAGGGTTTGCAGCACCAGGACGGAAATAGCCATATCCTGGCCTATCCCTATCCCACGCTTAAAGCATATGATCCGGCTTTTGCTTACGAACTCGCAGTTATCATACGAGAGGGTATCAAGAGAATGTTTGAAGATCAGGAAAGTATTTATTATTACATCACCGTGATGAACGAACCCTATCCCCAACCTCATATGCCTAAAGGAGTAAAAGAGGGCATATTAAAGGGGATTTACAAATTTAAGTCATCCGGTGTAAAATCCACCAAAGCAAAGGCACATTTATTTGGCAGTGGTACCATTCTGAATAAGGCGATTGAGGCGCAAAAAATTCTGGAGGATAAATACAAAGTTTCGGCGGATGTCTGGAGTGTAACCAGTTATAAAGAATTGCATCACGATGCTTTGGATGCTGATCGGTGGAATATGTTCAATCCGGATAAGAAAGCCAGGGTACCTTTTATTCAGGAAGCCCTGAAGGATGCAAAGGGTGTATTTGTTGCCGCAAGTGATTATGTGAAAGCCTTGCCGGAATCGATCTCAAAGTGGTTGCCCGGTCCGCTAATTTCTCTGGGTACTGACGGTTTTGGCCGAAGTGACGGCCGGCGGCATCTGCGGGATTTCTTTGAGGTTGATGAGCGGTATATCGTGCTGGCGGCACTTTATAATCTTGCCAGCCAGGGTCATTTGGATATGAAAGTTGCCAAAAAAGCAATCAAAGATCTGGATTTGAATCCCGAGAAGGCAAATCCAATCTTCAGCTGATACTTTTGAGAGGTGAATATTTTTCGGGTCGCAAATGTGCACACGACATAAAATAATTTTCAGTGAAGGAATGCATAATGTCATTTGAGTTTAAAATACCTGAGCTTGGGGAGAATATAGAAACCGGTACCGTAGCCAAGATAATCGTTTCGGTTGGCGACCAGGTAAAAAAAGATCAATCTCTTATTGAGCTTGAAACTGATAAAGCGGTTATCGAAGTTCCGGCCAATAAAGCGGGGAAAATTTCGAAAATTCTGGTGTCCGAAGGTGAGGAGGTAAAAGTCGGGCAATCCATTTTGGTTATCGACGAGGGTGACGGGGAAAAACCCAGGGAAAAATCCGAGGAAGATTCGGGTAAAAAAGCCAAGAAAGCCGAACCGGAAGAAAAAGAAGAAAAAACGGAAGAAGTTAAGCCACCCAAAGAAACCAAGAAACCGGAAAAAGGCAAGCAGACAACTTCGGCCGCGGCCAGTGGCGCCAAAAAAACAATCAATTTTGTGATACCGGATTTGGGGGAAAACATTGAATCGGGGACAATTGCCAAAATACTTGTCTCGACCGGCGATAGCATCAAAAAAGAGCAGGGTCTGCTGGAATTGGAGACAGATAAAGCAGTCGTCGAAGTTCCATCGGAAGTTGGTGGTAAAGTAAAAGAGATTTTTGTGAAAGAGGGCGATACGGTAAAGGTTGGCCAGAAAATACTCTCCATAGAAACAAGAGATTCCGGAGAAACGGAAAAACCGGAAGAACCGGAAATTTCTGAAACAGAGGAAACTGAACCCACTGCCGAGCATCCGGAAGAAAAAGAGAAGGAATCATTCAAAGGGGAAGAGTCTGAAAGGGAAGAAGAGATTTCCGAAAAACCCGGGATGGAAAAAAAGTATCAACCGGAACTTCCCTCACCAATGAAGAGAGCGGTTGCTCCGGCCGCACCTTCCGTGCGCAGATTTGCCCGGGAGATTGGCATAGACATAAATGAGGTAAGCGGAACCGGTCCCGGTGGGCGAATCTCAATCGAGGATGTAAAGAGTTTCGCTAAAATGCTCAATAAGCAAAAGGCGGTATCAGATAATGTCTTAAGAGGTATTGAAGCGGAAAAACTTCCCGATTTTTCCAAATGGGGCGAAATTGAAGTAAAACCCATGAGCAAAGTCCGGGAAAAAACCGCTAAACATTTGGCATATGCTTGGGCAACCATTCCTCATGTGACTCAGTTTGATAAAGCGGATATAACTGACCTGGAAAAGTTGAGAAAAGAATTTGGTAAGAAAGTTGAATCGGCCGGGGGAAAGCTCACGGTTACCGGCATTTTGCTCAAAGTAATATCATCGGCTTTTAAGGTTTTCCCTCAATTTAACGCCAGTGTCGATCTGGTAAACAGTCAGGTGATTTACAAAAAGTATCACAACATCGGGATTGCTGTTGATACGGATCGGGGACTGTTAGTTCCGGTAATCAGAAATGTGGACCGGAAAAACCTGATCGATCTTTCGGTAGAGTTAACAGCGATCGCCGAGAAGGCCCGTAATGCAAAATTAACTCTGGAAGATATGCAGGGTGGTAATTTCAGCATATCGAATCTCGGCGGTATTGGCGGTAGCGGATTTACCCCGGTCGTCAATTCTCCTGAGGTGGCGGTTTTGGGAGTATCGCGTTCGCAAATGGAACCGGTTTTCACCGATGGAAATTTTATCCCGCGTCTCATGCTGCCACTCTCCCTCTCCTATGATCACCGTTTGATTGATGGTGCGGATGCGGCCAGATTTTTGAGGTGGGTATGCGAAGCATTGGAAAAGCCCTTCAAAATTCTGGTGGAAGGGTAGTTGATTGAATTAGGTTATCAAAATATTTAACCTGTCCAGTTAAGGAGAATAATTTTGGCGGATGTTCCTAAATCGCAGACACAAGTGGCAGTTATTGGTGCCGGTCCGGGCGGCTATGCGGCAGCCTTTCTGGCAGCCGATCTGGGCCTGGAGGTAACTTTGATCGATCCGGAACCTAATCCGGGCGGCGTATGTCTGTATCGTGGCTGTATCCCATCCAAAGCATTACTGCATGTTGCTAAACTTTTAAATGAGAGTGTTGAAGCGGCGAATTGGGGCATCCGGTTTAAGTCGCCTGAAATCGATCTGGATAAATTGCGGGACTGGAAGGAAAGTGTAGTAAACAGACTCACCGGTGGCGTTGGGCAACTGAGTAAACAGCGAAAAATTACCTATATTCAGGGGCGGGCAAAATTTACCGAACCGACCAAAATTGAAATTTCACCCATCAAGGGCAATAAATATCCTCTGAAATTTGAACATGCGGTATTAGCCACCGGGTCAAGGCCGGCGACCATTCCCGGTTTAATAATAGACAGTCCGCAGGTGATGAACTCTACTGCAGCTCTGGATCTAAAGGATATTCCAAAAACGCTGTTGGTTATTGGCGGCGGTTACATCGGTCTGGAAATGGGCAGTGTTTATGCAGCCTTGGGCAGCGAAGTAACAGTTGTGGAAATGATGCCCGGTTTACTGCCAGGGGCCGATAAGGATCTGGTTAAGGTTTTGCAAAAGAGCATAGAGAATAAATTTAAGGCGGTGCTCCTGCAGACCAGGGTATCCGAGATGAAGGAGGTAAAAGGTGCCATCAAAGTAAAATTCCAAAGTGAAGAAGCCAGGGTAAATGAAGGACGCTTTGAAAAGGTTTTATATTCCATTGGACGGAGGCCAAATACTGAAGATCTGGGTCTGGAGGACCTGAACATCGAACTGGACGACAAAGGATTTGTAAAAGTGGATCTCCAGCGAAGGACATCGCAACCAACGATTTTTGCCATCGGGGATGTAGCCGGAGAACCGATGTTAGCCCACAAGGCATCTCACGAGGGACGGCTTGCGGTGGAAGTAATTGCCGGACATAAAGCTGCTTTTGAACCACGGGCAATTCCGGCTGTGGTGTTTACCGATCCGGAAGTAGCCTGGTGTGGTCTTACAGAAAGTGAAGCAACGGCACAGAACCGGAAGATCGAAGTCACCCGTTTTCCCTGGGCCGCCTCTGGTCGTGCATTGACTATGGACAGACCTGATGGGTTAACCAAATTGATTATTGATCCGGAAACTGAGCGAATTCTGGGGATGGGTGTGGTTGGTGCCGGTGCCGGAGAGTTGATTGCAGAGGGAGTTCTGGCAGTCGAAATGGCTGCTCTGGCTACGGATGTAAAACTGAGTATTCATCCCCACCCGACACTTTCCGAAACGATAATGGAATCTGCTGAAGTTTTCTTTGGTCAAAGTACCCACATCTATCGGCCAAAAAGAAAATAGACAATTTATTTACTTCATATTCCAGCGGTAACAGCACAGATTAATTTTGTAATAAAAAATCATAACGTCTATGGTCATTTTTAAGACATGCGGCTCCGGATCGTGGGGTGGATTGGAGATGGATGCCCTTAAAATTGCCCGGGGTCTGATGAATGCGGGGAATGAAGTATATTTCCTGTGCGCCGCAAATTCAACCTTGGAAAAGGAGGCAACCGAACAGGGAGTTCCGGTATTTCCCTGTTTTGATTCCGATATTCATTTTATAAAAGTGGTCTATAGAATTAAAAAATTGCTCGATGAATTGAAGCCGGAAATTGTTCATACGCATTTATCCCACGATTTATGGACATTGGTGCCGGCACTCCGATTTAGCGGTTCAGATTCCAGATTGATCTTAACCAAAAGTATGGGAAGTTCGGTTAAGAAAAAAGATCCGTTTCATCGTCTACTGTACTCGCGGGTGGACCGGATTTTGGCATTAACCAATTATGTCCGGATGAGTGTCGAAAGAACCTGTCCGATCGGCTCCGATAAAGTAATTGTATTTCCAAATGCTATCCCAATAAAAGAATTTCAACCGGAAAGGTTCAATCGAAACCAAATCCGTCAATCGTTTGGTATTGGTCCGGACGAAATCGTAATTGGATTGACCGGCCGCTTTACCCCAATGAAAGGTCATCGGGAATTCCTGGGTGCAGCAAAGTTGCTGATCAACCGGGAAAAGTACCCCTTAAAATTTTTGGTGGTCGGTGGCGCGAGCGAAGGAGAGGATGAATTCCGGAAAGAGATTTTAAAATTGACTGCAGATTCAGGTTTAACCGAATATGTGATCTTTGCCGGTTTTCGCAAGGATGTTAAAGAGATGATGGCGGTGATGGATATACTTGCATTTCCATCACATAAAGAAGCCTTTGGAAATGTGCTAATAGAAGCAATGGCAATGAGCTTGCCGGTGGTTGCTGCAGAGGCTGGCGGTGTTCCGGATACTGTAGTGAATGGGAGCACCGGAATCCTGGTCCCCCCAAAGGATGCTGATGCGCTGGCCGATGGTCTGCAAAAATTAATTGATAATCCGGATTTAAGAAAAAAGATGGGAGCTCAGGGAAGAGAAAGGGTAGAACAGAACTACGACTTTAGTAAATTCATTGAAAGATTATTGGAAAATTATCGATCAATAAAAGCTGTTAATCAGATTAATTAATTCATCAAAACTGTAGGGTTTTGGTAAAATTGCATCCACCTCCGGATGAAATTTTAATTCTTCCTTCGCCTGTTCACCCCAACCAGTAACCATAATCAGATTCGATTTCGGAAATTTGGATTTTATTTTCTGGGCTAATTCCCAACCCGACATTTCCGGCATTCCCAGATCCGAAAGTACAACGTCGAACTTTTTCTCTTCGACCTTACTGAGCGCTTCCTTGCCACTGGAGGCGATTTCTACCGATTTAAACCGCAATCTAAGAATTTCTGCCATGGTATCCAGAAGTTCCGGTTCATCATCCACTATCAACAGACTGGTTTCACTATATTTTGCCTGGATCTGGCTGACTTTCGTGGTTAGCTTCTTAAGAGGCTCATCCGACAGAGGAAGAACGATGGTGAACACCGTACCTTTGTTTTTCTTGCTCCGAACCCCGATATAGCCCTTGTGAGCAGTAATTGTTTTGTACACAATACTCAATCCCATTCCTGTCCCTTTTTCTCCTTTGGTAGTAAAGAATGGGTTAAATATCTTGTTCTTTACTTCCTCGCCCATTCCGGTGCCTGTATCTTTGAATAAAATCCGGACCTGAGACTTATCCATGATTTGGGTTTGGATGAATAATTCGCCACCTTTAGGCATGGCATCATAGGCATTCAGCAGCAGATTGGTAAAGACCTCCTTCAACTCGACCTCATCCCCCTTGACGATACATTTTTCCCTGAATTGGGTATGTAATTGTACTTTTTGTCCTTTTAACTGGGTACTGATTTTCAGTTTACTGGCGGTAAAGATGATGCTTTCTTTAATCAATTCATTGATATCCAGCGGGGTAAAATTCTTCTCTCTTTTTTCTTTGGTTACTTCCTGCAACCTGCGGACAATCTTTCCACCATCTATCGCAGCCCTCTCAATAATCTTGAGCTCATCATTTGTCCCTTGATGTTCAGATTTCAGTAAGAGCAGCTGGGTTCGGCCCAGGATAGTAGCCAACAGGTTGTTAAAATCGTGTGCCACACCTGCGGCCATTTCTCCAACGGCTTTAATGCGTTCGGTTTGAAGCAACTGCTTTTGCAGATTCACTTTTTCGGTTATTTCCGTGCCATAAAAGTATAAATGTTCATCGTCCTTTGGCTTATGGACAACATAGTGGAATAATCTGTCTTTGTATTTATGCTCCACCTCAAGCTGCTGAACATTTTGCTGATTGCTAACCCTCTGTAACTGGGAAATATTTTTAGGCAGGATTAACCGGTAGTCACTCTCTTTTAATTTAAGCTCTTTAACCAGCTTTAGAGCCGCCGGATTCAAATAATTTATCTCTGAATTTGAGTCCATGCTGAAAATCATATTCGGACTGGTTTCAGGAAACCGGGAGAGAAATTTAATCCGTGCTTCCTGCTTCCGTTGTTCCGTTACATCCTGGATTGAGAAAATAGCACCTTTAAAATTGTTTTGAGCGTCAACGATTGGATAAAATATCCGCTTGATTTTACGATTGATTTTTTTGTCGAAGTATTCATCCTCCTCCTGACGGAACGAGGTGTTTTTGGAAGATTTTTGGCTGCAGAAACAATTATTTTTATTCCGGCAAATTGCTTTTTCGCAGGTCACGCCAATAAGATGGGAATGGTCAAATTTGAACAGATTCAAAAAGGCTTTATTTGACCGAATAATTTGCAGGTTTTCATCCACAATAATCAGGCCAATATTTACGGTGTTAAAGGTAGTCTCCCATTCCTTCTCGGCCCTTTTTACCTTTTCAAACAGACTTATTTGGTCCAGTGCAATAATCATCTGCTTGATAATGTCTTCAATTAATGTGGAAACATAACTTCGGTTTATCTGGTCCAGCACCGCATTATTGAGCGAAAGAAAGGCAAGGTAACCATAGGAGGATGAAGATTGCCAGCTGAACAAACCGGTTTGACTAGGGTCTTCAAATTCAGTCGCTTCCAGGTCGATGACCGAGGGATTGATTTTATCCCAAATTCTGGTTTTCTCCGCAAGAATAATTTCCGGCAAACGCAATTGATCAGGCAATTTATTCTGGAAACCGGGCAAATTTAATTTTTGCCAATGTTGTCCATCGGTCGACCGGTAGAAGGAACTAAATTCGCATGCTAATAAATCGGAGAGACCGGTCAGGGTATTTTGACAAATTTGCAGGATATTATTTGAAGTCTGCGGAGCGTTAAATATAGAGTTGATAATAAAAAGTTTTTTGTTCTGCAATTGGACCAGATTAAAATAGAAAGCATTTTTAAGAGCAATCGCTAGGAATCCGGAAATCTGACAGAGGAAATTGAGTTCTGCTTCACCCAAATCCATTGATTTTTCGTGACCTATGTTCAAAACCCCAAGAATTTCATCCTCCTGATAAACGGGGAAATGAATTATTTCAGCCAGTTTTTCCGAATATTTAATTTCGGCTGACGTCAAAATATGCTTGGCATTCTTTGATGGATTGGTTTGGAGAAAGCATTTTTTCTGGGTGAGTATATCGTAGTAAATGTCATTTCCGGTTAGATCGATAATCTCATTTTTCGGAAAATTATTCTCCCCTTTGTAATTAAAAAAGAACAGATTGAACTGGTACTTCTCCAGGAAATAGGGTATAAAAAGGGAAAGAGAAGTGTATGAGATGATGCCCTGAAGATTTCTGGCAAATTTGGTTAATATAGAATGTAAGTCGCTTTCTGAACTTAGTAATTCTGAAAAGCTCTCCAGAAATTGCATCCGAATATTTTGAAAATCAGTTTTATCATTTGATTTTTCAAATCTATCCTGCGGAACGATCTTCCATAGCAGGTGTTTATTTTTTTCGTTTTTTAAAGCGGTTACCGATAATTTAAAGTTTCCATTCAGACCATTCGCGGTTGTTCCTTCAAAATTGGTTTCAAATGACGCTTCACCTTCAATTATTTCAGAAAGTCTGTACTTCAGATTTTGAATATTCAGGTCGGGTAAATAGTCGGTAATTTTGTTTGAG
>CAZTXJ010000111.1:0-10787 GCA_964617285.1 uncultured Calditrichaceae bacterium
TGCATAATTTCGAAGAATGTGGAATCCCCCACCACATGCCGGAGCATATGCAGAACCCAGGCACCTTTGATATAAACCGTCCAGGCAAAAATATAATAGGTGTTGCTGGTATCATAACGATAAACCGGATCCTGAAAGGCAGAGGAATTGAAATTACTGGAAGAGAGCGAATTATTCATATAGGTATGAAAAGCTGCGTTTCCATAAAAGGCTTCCATCCATAAGGCTTCGCTGTATTCCGCAAATCCCTCGTTAAGCCAGATATGGCTCCAGTCATGGCAGGTAACCAAATCCCCAAACCATTGGTGGGACAATTCATGGGCATAAATGGTCTCCCAGCCGGTACTCACCCCACCGATGCTGGTACAGGTTTGGTGCTCCATCGCCCCGCCCCATTCAAATTCTGCTTGTCCATATTTTTCATTGATAAAAGGATACAGACCGTAAAGATTGCTGTATACCGCCAGCATATCCGGTAATAACTGAAAAGCAGTCTGGGCAGTGTTGTAATTCTGTGGATAAACATAATATTCAATGGGCATAAACTGGCCGGGGGCATATTCGAAGGAATCGGAAAAAACGGTATAGTTCGAGATCGCCAGGGAAACCAGATATGTGGTAATGGGATATCTTTCATTCCAGATAAAAGTCTTGGTACTGTTTGGATTGGTCACTTCACTTTCCAGCAGACCATTGGAGGCGACCACAAACTGATCCGGCACAGTGACGGTAATGCGCACAGAATCCAGTTTATCTGATGGATCGTCCTTACAGGGCCACCAGGTTTGGGCAAAATAAGGTTCGCTTAAGGTCGAGATAACCGGAGCCCCGTAATTATTGACATCAAAACTAAATGCCTGGAAGCCACCGCCCCGCGGCAGTCCTGAATAGGTGACATCAATAGCAAAAGTATCGCCGATGTTATAGGTCTGATCCAGGGTAACTCTTAAAACCCAATCCGAATGCGTATATGAAGCAACATTTCCGGTAACGGTAAAATTGGACCAGGGTGTCAGGCCTTCGCGGGAATCGAAATTAAGCTTAATTAGATTGAGGCCGTTTATATTACTTTTGAATACTCCATGCACCACCCCGGCCAGATTTTGAGGCGAAGTGGTAACGGTAAAATTGAGATCGTAATACAATTGATCATAATCCGAGGAATCGGGAAATAGCGTTTCATGAACCGTATTGAATTTTCGGGCGTAACTTTCACGCTCCATTTCCATAATTTTCTTGCTGGTTTCGGCCAGTTCTGTGGCGCGTTTAATTACATCCTGCTGGGCATATACCACAGATGCCGCTAATAAAACTATTAACAGTAACATAACCTTTTTCATCTTTCAAACACCTCTTGCTGGTTAATAATTGAATAAACCCTAAATGGATTGATAAAGTTCACTGATATCTAAAAGACCATTACTTCTTCGTCCAGCCATTCTTCCAGTTCCCTCATAAAGGTCTGCACATTGGCCTGGTGGGCATGGGTCCGGGCAAAATTATTATTCAAATTGGTCAACTGGGTTTTGATCTCACCTTTATCCAGTCCCGCCTGGGCCAATTTAAGCCCTTCCCACACCAAATTCTTCAGATATTTTTTTTCATGTTCAATTCTTTCCATTATCTCGTTCCGGGATCGAGCTGGCTTACCATGCCCGGGAATCAGGCAGTTTAAATCGTAGTGATCGACCAGTTCCTGAAAACGCTGCAGACTTTTCCAGTAAAGACGAGTGCTATGCAGAATAAAAGGCGTCGGCCCCTGAATGAGCATATCCCCGGAGAACAACATTTTTTCTTCCGGAATGACGATAGCGCTCATATCAGGAGAATGGCCGGGGACATGGTAGAAAATAAAAGTGTAAGGTGGGATCGTTTCTTCAATTCCATCCTCTACGTAAATAATAGGTTCGGGAAAAACCAGGTTGTCGGTATTCTCAATTCCCTGCTTACGATACATCCCCTTCAGATAACGCACGTCATTATCCCTTACCTCCCGGGATTTCCTGGAAATACATTTGTGGCCATAGGTGGGATAATCTTTGAAAGCAAACCAGCCGGAGATGTGATCGCCGTGAGTATGGGTAAGTAAAACAGTTATTTGTTCCAGATTCTCCTTCTTTAAAAAATCTTTTATTTTCCGGACTTCCTGCGGAAAAACGCCCGGATCAATCACATAGGCAGCATGCCCCTGATAGATCACTCCGGAATTCATTCCCAGAAATTGACTGCTAAATCTTCTGAACATATTCAACCCGCTCTGGTCTTAATTCATTAAACTGCTTTCCACACATCAGCAAAAATAATATGAATTATCACCAATTGCATCCGGATACTCAGAATTCTTTTTAGGAAACTTCTGAAAAATCATTTCTACCTTACGAAATTAAGCTAAATGTTATCCCGGACACCTGCCTGCAGCAGGCAGGTGATCAGGGATCTCGTATTTATATCACAAGTCATTAACCTTATTGAGATTCCGGCTCGGAGGCCGGAATGACATGGTTTGATAATTCCAGTGATGGAATAAGTGTTTTAGGCTGAATCGAACTTTTTCAGAAGTTTCTTTTAATTAAATAGCAATTTGCAATTGGCAGAGGCTGTCCTTATTATTCGAAGTTTTTAAAGTACAGGTAAAAGTATGTATGCAGATATTTTCGAAAAAATTCAATTTGTCAATATATTTGTTGCGGCCTTGTTATTTGTAGCAGGGATATATTTTGCTCCCAGCATCGTGGATAAAAATATCCGCTGGATGCTGGTTTATCCCCGTTGGGTGGCAAAACTAATGGAAAAATATTTCTCCGCCCGCTGGGGATTTCTGGCGGTTTTTTTCCTTATTCTGGTACTCAATAATTTTTCACTGTTTACCGGTTTTCTCTCGGGCTTCCTGATCGTATTGCCATTTCTGGCCGCGTTCTTTACCGGATTTCACGTGGCGGTTATCGGTTACGATTTAATGGGCTGGCAGGGCATTTGGCATCTTCTGATCAATCCGGTCGCCTGGCTGGAATTTCCCGCTTCCTGGATCAGTTTTGGAATGGGCATCCGTGTCGCAACGGTGATCATGACCACCAGCTCTCTGAAAAATGGATTGGAAGTTTTTAAGCAACTCACTCCACTTTATTTCAAGTATGTATTTACCCTGCTGGTTATCGCTGCCCTGCTGGAGACCGGCATGATCCTGTGGGTGGAAAAACACAAGGACGATATAAAATAAAAATGGGCAGATACCGGGTCTGCCCAAATTCTACTCCAGAAATTTTTAGAATCACAGATATTAATCGTCCAGGGTCCACCCTTCTTCATGCATATACCAGTTTTTCGGATCCTTTAAAAACTGAAAGGTGTTATCCAGAACATCGGCATGATCCTGTTCCATCTCCCGTAAAAATGCATAGAATTTCTTTGCTTTCTCATCCTTCGTTTCATCATACAAGGCGGCGTACATTTTTACCCCCCGGTTCTCAAAATCAATTGCCTGTTGATAAGCAGTGGCATCTGAATCAGTAAATTTCTCCTCCCCGGATTTTACTTTTTCCAGGGTCTTGCTGAATATCGTTTTATATTCACCTTTAAGTCCCTTGTAATCACGCTCCTCAGGTGTCAATTGTGCCCAGCTCCCGGAATCATTCATTTGGGCGTAAAACCTTTTGATTAAATCCATATGCATCAGTTCATCTTTTAACAACTGCTGGAAAATGGATTTCACCATTTCATTCTTTGTCCCTGCTGCTCCGGATTTGTATAGATTATAACCCTCTTCCTCTGTTTTTATCGCCAGTTTCAGCGCCTCAAGACTTTTTTGCAGATCAGCCATTGCCATCGCTCCTTTTATTTTTATTTATTTTCAATTTCAACATTCTTACTGAAATACCGGAAAAACAGATCCCACCGGCCGATGATCGGATACCTCGTTGACATAGGCATTAAAATATTGATCGATTTTGATGACACTGGTGGTACCGCTGTCGTACTCCACCTCCGCATCCGCAGTGATCAGAATCTGATCGATATTGCTGCGGAAAGAGCCACCGATATAGGTATAATCGCCAGAAGGTAGATCCAGGGTCAGAAACCGGTAATCGGCAGGATCGTCCAGAAACACCTGGAAAACATTATCAGCCGGCGGATCGGTAAGCTCATCGTTCCAGTCACCTACCACAACATAATCTTTGTCCGCAGAAGTGACCAGTTCCCCATCCAGATAACTCTTTAGTTTCACACAGGCCGATCTCCGGCGTGCTTCGCTTTCCGCATCGCCATAAGCTTTTAGGTGCAGGACGATAAAGGTAAAGTCGAATACCTCGGCACCTTTTTGGGCAGTTACATAGACCTTGAGCGGCGGACGGGGAAAGATGTAATCATCATTGGTAAAAAGCATCTCTTTATTGGAAATGGATACGATATTTTTTTTGTATAAAACCGCGGTTTTTTGATAATTTCCAGGTCCATATTGATCAGAAGAGTAAGTACCGGCATAACCATCCAGCTTATTGATGAGCTGACGAAAACTAGTGGTGTCGGCAATCTCCTCCATTCCGTAAATATCAGCATCCAACTCTGTGACAATCTCAGCAATATCATCCACCGTTTGGCTTCCCAGTTTTGGAAAGTTTTCCACATTCCAGGTAACGATTTCCAGACTATTATCCGATCCGAATGCCGGAACATCAATCCGGACCGAATCGGGAATTTCTTCGTCCGGCGCGGTTGAGTTTCGCCGGTTACAATTCACTAAAAGAAATGCCAGAACAAAAATAATTAAAAACAAATAGATAAATCTTTTCATGTAAAATCCCATATTTTTCAGAAGATAGGTTAAAACCGAAAGTAAAAGCAAGTACCGGAAAAAGTAACCGAGGATAAACTTTTGGACATCAAGAGAGATATCTGCATACCAGACAAAGGAAGATGGTTGCAAAACAGAAATATCCATATTATCTTTTGTTCAACAAAGGAGATACATATGCAGGCAAAAAACATTATAATTCTGGCGATAATCATCATCGTGTTAGTCCTTTTATTTCAGAATCTCAATGCAATTACTATTCACGTATTCTTCTGGCAATTTGGTATTTCCCTCCTTTTAGTCATCTTAATTTCTTTTATACTTGGAATTATGTTGGGCTGGCTACTAAAATCCAGCTTCGCCAAACAAAAAGCGGCAAAACAGAAGACTGTGCTTTAAATTGTGCTCAATGGTTTTTGAACAGGAAAAGCCTGAGATACCATATTTATCAGCACTTTTGGCAGCTTAAGACATTCTCCGGAAACCCGATATTCCCGAATTAATTTTTGTCCCTCCATTTTGAACAAATTGCAAAAGATTTTGAAAAAAGTGTCGATATTATCTATATTGTCGAAAATTTCGACAGTAAGATTTAAAAATGTAACACTGGTATTGATAGCAGGTTTTTCATGATAGGTAAAATAAGCACCCGGTTTGCTCCCAGTCCAACCGGGTATTTACATGTAGGTGGCGCCAGGACAGCCCTTTTTAATTTTCTGCTGGCCAGAAAAAACAATGGAATCTTCTGTCTACGAATCGAGGATACCGATAAGCAGCGGTCCGATGAAGCGATGACCGAGGAAATTCTTTCCGGTTTGCAATGGCTGGGGCTCAACTGGGATGGCCAAGTGGTGCACCAGGCAGATAACATTGATAAACATCGCCAGATTGCCAATCAATTATATCAAAGTAACGCAGCCTATCCCTGTTTCTGCACAAAGGAAGAATTGGAGATTCACCGTCAGAACTACCAGTATGACGGCCATTGTCGAAACCTGACCCCGAAACAGGTGAAGGAAAATCTGGAAAAGAAGAAACCCTATTCGCTCAGATTTAAAGTACCGGATGGACAAACTTCCTGGACAGATGAGATCCATGGAAAAATTTCGGTAGAAAATAAAGAGATAGAAGATTTTATTGTATTAAGGTCGGACGGAAGCCCGGTATATAATCTGGCCGTAGTGGTTGACGACCATGATATGGGGATAAATTTTGTTCTGAGGGGCGATGATCATATTTCCAATACCCCCAAACAGATTTTATTGTATCAGGCACTGGGCTGGAAAATACCCAGGTTTGCCCATGTACCTCTTATTCTCGGTGAAGATAAAAAACGATTGAGCAAGCGCCACGGTGCGGCCTCGGTGGAAGAATACCGCCAGCAGGGAATCCTCCCGGAAGCCCTGTTCAATTTTCTGGCACTTTTAGGATGGAATCCCAAGGATGATAGGGAAATTTTATCAGCTGGCGAACTCATTGCTGCATTTTCCCTGGAGGGCATTTCCAAGAAAAGTGCCGTGTTTGATCACAAGAAGCTGGCCTGGTTAAATCAGCAATACATCATTCAAACAGGGAGTGATAAGTTATTTCCCCGGGTAGCCGAATTCTGGCAAAATGCCGGTTTAATTAGTAGTACGGACGTTAAAGATAAAAAGAGCTGGCTTATCCGGTTGATTGACTTACTCAAGCCACGGGCAACATACTTGGCCGACTTCATCCAATTGGCGGAATATTTTTTCCACAACCCACAAACTTATGATCAAGAGGGCCTGCGAAAACATCTCAAAAATGAAGCCATCTGGGATGTACTGGCGGAATTAGTTTCTCTTCTGGAGAAAACTGCCGTGTTTAATCCGGAAACATTAGAGCAGCAGGTTCGGGATCTGGCAGAAAAACATGGATTAGCCGCAGGCAGAGTTATTCATCCATTACGGTTGGCATTAAGTGGCCGTACTGCAACTCCCGGTCTGTTCGAAGTAATGGAGATGTTAGGTAAGGATACCGTGCTGCGTCGTCTGGAGATATTCCTTAAAAGCCGGGATGTGCTTCAGCAGGCAGTTAGCAGAGGAGAGGAGTAGGTTATGGATCGCTGGAAAGTGCTCATTGTTGATGACCAGAAAGAGATTACCGAGAGCCTGAGCAAGCAACTCTCTCAGCATGGTTTTAAGATCTCAACTGCCCACACTTTCACCGAAGCAAATTTTATTATTGAACATTACAACTTCGATATTGCCATTCTGGACATCTTGCTTCCCGATGGCAATGGGATAGATCTTTTCAGGTCGCTCCGGAGAAAAAATAACGACATTTATACCATCATGATCACCGGGGACGCCACGGTTGAGAATGCCATAACAGCACTCAATGAAGGTGTGAATGCCTATTTGATAAAACCATTTTCTGACAAAGAGATCGATGCCATTCTGAATCAGGCTCAGGAGACTTTGGGACTCAAGGCCGAAAATCAGGCTTTATTCCAGGAAATCCAGAATAATCGTCAATTCTATGAAAATTTGCTTAATTCCAGTAGCGAAGCAATACTGGTGGTGGATCTTGACTACCGGATTCAATACTGCAACGAAGCGGCACAGCAGATCTTACAGACCAGCGAAGACCAATTGCTGAAGCAATTGCTCCATCAGTTTATGGAAGACGGATATAAAGTGCTTTCCCATATCTATCAGCAGCTTGTGCTGGGTAAACCGGTGGCAGGTTACCGGGTTAGCCTGAAAACGCCTGCCGAGAAGTCTTTCGATGCCCATATGACTGCAGATTTTCTGCACGATAAAAATGGTCGGATCGATGGCCTGATCATCAACTTATCAAACCCGATGGTTCACGATGAGGTGTTCAACCGGATACTGCGCAAGGAAAAGACCCGGACAATCGTCAATCTGGCCAATTCCCTGGCTCACGAAATTAAAAATCCACTTAACATTATGTACGGGAGACTCCAGCTTCTGGCCGAGGAAATGAAAGACGACAATTTCAATCGTGCTTTTGAAAGTATCCAACGGCAGATCGACCGGATCATGAGTATTACCGAACTGCTGGGTAAATTCAATTTCAGCCGGGAAGATTCCATTCCCGAAAATATTCCGATCGTGGAGTTATTCACCGAAATACTCCAGGAGAAGAACGATGAGTTTATTCAGAAAAATATTTCTCTCGCCCCGATGATGAGCGGCGAAAAATATCAGGTGGATGGAAACCGCTCCCAATTTTCCGATGCCTTTCGCTATTTGCTGGATACCGTGATTGAATTTACCCCGACCGGGAAGCAGCTGGAAATTTCCGGTAAAATGACCAACAGTTATTCCAAAACCCCCTGGTACGAAATCCAGATATTGCTACCTGAAGTGAGGGTGAATTTCGAGCAGCTAATCGATCCTTACCAGGCACTGGATATGGAAGTAAATGGTCTGGTGGGACTTGGGATGACCATCGCCAATACCATATTTAATAATTATGGAACAAAAATAGATTCTGTCTTACAAAACGGAGATCATACCATATTACGCATAAGATTTCCGGTGAACATCGAGGCCAAAACGAGGCTTCCCCGAAAAAAAGCAGCGAAAAAGTAAACTCTAAACCCGGGAGTAACAAAAGTGAAAACCCGCATTCTGATTGTTGATGATGAAGTGGATGCTCTGGATCTCATGGAAGAACTATTTTTGAAACACGGTTATGAAACCTTCACTGCACGAAACGGAATGGAGGCGCTGGCCATAATAAATGAACAGGAACCGGATATATTGATTTCCGATATGGTGATGCCGGAAATGGACGGTATCAAATTGCTGGAAGTGATCGGAAAAAAATATCCGGATATTTCTGTCATTATGATCACCGCCCACGGAACTATCGAAACTGCGGTGGAGACCATGAAAAAGGGAGCCAAGGATTATATCCTGAAACCACTCCGACTGGATGAGATCCTGGCCAAAGTGGAGACCATTTCGCAATTAAAATCCCTGATGAAAGAGAATTTATACCTGCGGGAGAAACTTTCCCAAAAATACAACTTCAATAACATCATCGGTAAGAACCGCAAGATGCTGGAACTTTTCGATCTGATCAAGGATATTGCCAAAACGGGTTCTACCGTGCTGATCAACGGGGAAAGCGGGACTGGAAAAGAGCTGATCGCCAATGCGATTCACTTCAACAGCGATCGGATTAAAAAGCCATTTGTAAAGGTGAACTGCGGGGTGCTGGCGGAGAATCTGCTGGAGAGCGAATTGTTTGGTCACGTGAAAGGTTCTTTTACCGGGGCGATCCGGGACAAAATGGGCCGATTTGAAATTGCCAACGGCGGTACCATTTTTCTGGACGAGATCGGAGATATATCCCCGAATATGCAGCTAAAGCTGTTACGGGTGCTGCAGGAAGGCGAGTTTGAACGGGTAGGTGGAACCGAAACCATCAAGGTGGACGTCCGGATAATCGCCGCAACTAACCGGGATCTCAACAATATGATGATGAAAGGTGAATTCAGGCAGGATCTGTATTATCGGCTCAATGTGATCCCCCTGGAAGTGCCCCCCCTCCGGGAGCGAAAGGACGATATACCGCTGCTGATTACGCATTTTCTTGATAAATTCGTCAAGCAATTCAAGAAAAAGATCGAGAGCATTGACGACGATGTGATGAAATGCCTGCAATATTATAACTGGCAGGGAAATATTCGCGAGCTGGAAAATCTGTTGGAGCGGGCGGTAGTGCTTAACAAATCCGGCAAATTAACCCTGAAGGATTTTCCGCCATACGTGGTGCAGCAGGAAGGCGATATCCAGGTGGATCTCGATGCAGATGGCAACCTGATCGACATTGTAGACTCCTATGAAAAACAGATTATCCTGAAGGCGCTGCGGGAAAACAATTATAACAAACTCCGGACTGCAGAAAAATTGGGTATTCATCGCAGCACTTTTATGTCCAAACTCAAGAAGTATGAAATCCATTAGGAGCAGAAGCTGATAGAATCGGTTTCGCCCGATTACTTATCCTGCAGTGGCTTTTTTCCGATCAATCCTATCTGTTACCCAGCGATATACCAGAGAAAGCAGAAAAGCGGCCGCTCCTATGGCTGCAAAATAATACCATATCTCATGGGCATGACCGTAATATTGGCTGAATTGTTCCGGGGTGAGCAAGGATTTCGGATCGATGCCCGTTTGCTCCACTTTCAGCCACTGGGCAGCGGTGAGAATTTTTTTCGGATCCGGACAGTATTTATCCAGTAGATAGCCACTCATGGCAAACCCGGCCAGCCAGGCAAAAAAGGTATGGATGTGGGCATAGCCAAGGTAAAGCCCCTCCTGTCCCTTTGGCGCTTGTTTGGAAGCAAATTCATAATACCGGGGAGACAAAAAGCATTCGGCAATACCTTGCAGCGCGATACCGAAAACCATCATCACCGTGATGGGATGCAGATGGATCAGTCCGAAAAAATTCACCGACTGGCCGGTAAGATCTTCCAGTATCGGACTTAAAGAAATGGAAAATGCGGAGAGCGGGATTATTGCCAGGGCAATCCCGATGGAACTGATTGGTCGGATTTTCCGAACCAGATGGGTTATCGGGACCACGAACAGGACTACCATCAGGGGATTCACATTGGCGTACCACTCCGGTGCTGCATCCGCACCAACCAATCTCAAAGTATATTTAGGCATGGTTGCATACAGCTGTCCCTGAATCAGCCAAAAACCGGCCACGATGAGGATTAACAGCATAAACCGAAAGTTAGTCAGCACTTCCTTGAATTCGACGAAAATTTCCCGTATACTTTTTCCCTCGCCAGTGCTATCCACATTCCGGTAAAAAAAGAAAACGATAACCAGGGCAATGAGAGCCACAATTGCGGCATAATAATTAATATATTCCAGACCGAGTTCAGTCCTTAAGGGTTTGGCAATTGTTTTTCCACTGAACGAACCAATATTGACCATCTGGTAAAAAAGCGAGTAACCTCGTGCCCGGTTGATGTCAT
>CAZTXJ010000112.1:0-3566 GCA_964617285.1 uncultured Calditrichaceae bacterium
GAATCCATCACTTCCCAGCCGTTTAAGGGTAAAGATGGCCAGTGGTATTTGTGGGGATATCACCGGATAAACGAGAACTATTTTCTGGGAATCCAGGAAAGCGCAGACCGGCTGGCAAGAGTCGATCAATTATCCAGGATATTCATTGGAATTGGTATTTTTGCCATCCTGTTAACCCTGTTTGCCGGCATTTTATTAGCCCACACGCTGAGCAGCCCAATTAATAAATTAGTGAAATTCAGCCAGGCGCTGGGAAGTGGAACTTTTGACACCCCTGTCCCGGAAAAAAGTGTAGGAGAGATCGGCATTCTGATAAACGCTTTGGATCATATGCGCCAGGATCTGCAACGGTATCATAAGGAAAGAGAAGAAATGCTGGCTCAAATTGCCCATGAAATAAAAAATCCGCTGGGTGGTATTGAATTACTGGCCGGATTGGTCCGGGAGGATTTACAGGAAAATAAACTGGACGCTAACTATGCCATTAAAATTCAGCAGGAAATAGCCAATTTGAAGGCACAGATAAATGCGTACCTTAATTTCAGCCGCCCGGTGATGGCTAAACCGGAGTTAATTGAAATCAACAAGGTAATAGAAGAAACCCAACATACTCTCAAAAAACAGCTTCTGGAGAAGCAGATCAATTTGCAGCTGCCGGATTCCAACCCAACCATTAGATTCGATCCAAATCATCTCAAACAGATTCTGACCAATCTCCTCTCCAACAGCATCGAGGCCTGTGCTGTGGGAGGCAACATTTCAATTCATTTCGCGCAGGAATCCGATAAATGGATTTTATCCGTATGCGATGATGGCCGGGGAATTTCCGAAGAAAACCTGACCAGGATATTTGAACCGTTCTTTACCTCTTCTTCTGGCGGCACCGGTTTGGGACTGGCAGTCTGCCGAAAGCTGTGTAGGGAAAATAATGCAGAAATCAGGGCGGATAACAATCTTGATAAGGGATGTAGGTTTAGTATAGAAAAACAAAATTCATCTTTGGTTTGAAAAAGGTTTATTGATATGACTGAGAGCAATAGCATTTACGTGGTTGAGGACAATGAAACCATGCGCCTGGGCATCGTGGAAAGTCTGCGCCGGGAAAAATATCAGGTCACCGATTTTGATAATGCCCCGGCAGCCTTGGAAAAATTCCGTCAAAAACCGGTGCAAATTATTATTGCCGATCTAAAGATGGAACCAATGGATGGTCTGGAGTTGCTAAGTCATATTAAAAATATAGCCCCGGAGACACAAGTATTAATGATCTCCGCTTATGGCTCAGTTGAAGTAGCTGTGCAAGCAATGCAAAATGGCGCAGCGGATTTTTTAACCAAACCATTTTCACCGGAAGAATTAAGATTGCGGGTTAAGAATCTGGTTGAGAGAATAAAACAGAATAAGAAGATTGAAACCCTCGAGGAACAGAATCTATTGCTGCAGCAGGATTTGGGTTTGCATTTCCAGGAGCTGATTGGTCATTCCAAACCAATGCAGGAGGTCTTTGCGGTTATAGAAAAAGTGGCGAAGGAGGAGACCTCGATCCTGATAAAGGGGGAAAGCGGCACCGGCAAAGAGTTAGTTGCCAGGGCGATTCATAACCGGAGTCCGAGGAAAGAAAAACCATTTATCCGGGTAAACTGCGGGGCCCTCAATGAAAATTTGCTGGAAAGTGAACTGTTCGGACACGAAAAAGGAGCCTTTACCGGGGCCATCAAACAAAAGAAGGGGCGATTTGAACTTGCGCATGAAGGAACACTGTTTCTGGATGAAATCGGTGATATTTCGCCGGCAATGCAAATAAAACTGTTGCGGGTTCTGCAGGAAAAAGAATTTGAAAGAGTCGGGGGTGAAGAAACCTTAAGGGTGGATGTGAGGATCATTTCTGCTACCAACCAAAATCTGGAACATCTCATGGAAACGGGAAAATTTCGGGAAGATCTTTATTACCGGCTGAGCGTTATCCCGGTGAAATTACCCTCCTTAAGGGAAAGAAAAGAGGATATTCCCTTGTTGGCCAATCATTTCCTGAAAATATTCGCAAGGGAGACCAGAAAGTTAAATTATCAGATCGATCCCGCCGGAATTGAGCTGTTAAAACAATATCCCTGGCCAGGGAATATCAGGGAACTTGAAAACCTGATCGAGCGATTGGTGGTTATCTCACCGCAACCGGTTATCAGCTCGGAGTTGATCGGCCGGCATGTTGGGAAGACAGTGACTCATTTTGCCACATTGGAAAATTTGACACTGGAAGATGCGCTTTATCATTTCGAAAAAAATCTGATTCAACAGGCATTAAAAGATACCGGTGGCAATAAAAATAAGGCTGCCAAAAAATTAGGTCTGAAAACCAGCACACTTTATTACAAAATGGAAAAATTTGGGTTAGGAAAATGATAAAAATTATTTTGACACTTCTTTTGTTTCTGGCCATTGCTGTTCAGGCGCAGGACATCACTCAGCTGGAGTCTCAATATATCAATAAATCTCAGCAATTACAGAAAGTCAATCAGACCCTGGACTCGCTACAAAATCAGAAGACCGAATTCTCGCAAAAGATAAATTCAGCGAAATTAAAAGGAGAAAACAATACAAAAAAATTAGCTGATTGGATGGAAAAGGCACAATACCTTTCCCAGGCAATTGAAAGAAATGAAAAAGAGGCCAATCGTTTGAATAAAGAAATCTCCGATATATCTAACAGACTGGATCAGAAATATATTGCTGCCATCGACTCCTTACACAGGCTGCAAAATTCAGAGAAAGGTAAATCGAAAAAATCCGAGCTGGAGGGAAAAATTCTGATTTATAGCGAAAAACGGTTCCTGATTTCTCCCGGCTTCAAGAATCTATCATTCGATCCAAAAAAAATGAAGGAAATCAACCTGGCAGACAGTAAAGATGCTCTGGAGTATAAAATAAAATCGGAATACCTGACCAAAGCAAAAAGTGAAATAGACGCCTACCAGCAAAGGATAAATCAGTCTTTGACCGAGGTAAAGGACTACATCCGCTTGCGTGAAAAGACCGACCGTTTTCTGGAAGAGGTTAACGACGACCGGACATTTGGCTCGCTGGCACAGTTGAACCTTGATAAATCCTCTACCGCGGTATATAACGATCCCAATACCTATACCGGCGGAGACGCTCGACTTTTTGAGCTTTCTTTGAAGACACAGGCACAATCTTTATTATTCTTCCTCAACAATCTTTCCCTGCAGGATCCGGAGTTGATAAAATATGCCGGGAAAGAATCCATCACCTCGACCGACATCGGGATGACGGCGCAGGAATATGCGGATTTACTAAAACAGACGAATAAAATATTACAATACTATCAGACAATCATTGATAATAAATTAAAGCAGCAATAGCTTTAATGATCAAAATGAGATGCGGAATGATTAATCGCCCCAGCCCGCCAGTTTTTCAACCGATTTTAAAATAAATTCGTAAATTATCAGGATGCTAAAAAACCTATTTCTTTTACTTCTGATTATAATTCCATTTTTAGCCGCTTACGGACAACCCGGGAAAACTTTGTGGCGCCTGTCCGGCGAAAC
>CAZTXJ010000112.1:3666-10770 GCA_964617285.1 uncultured Calditrichaceae bacterium
TTTTAGCCGCTTACGGACAACCCGGGAAAACTTTGTGGCGCCTGTCCGGCGAAACGGGCGTCTATCAGTTCCGGGATATTGCCAATAGCAGATTCCATTCCGGGTTGCTCAGGCTGGAAGGGTCGGTCGATTATTCGAAAAAAATCAATATTTCGCGCTGGGACTTCCAACTGAGAATTAAACCAGAGTTTTATAATTCTCAAAATGTTTTCTCCAATTTAAAATTCTTTTTCTCCGGCCAATATGCCAGCAAAATCTCCCGCGGTAACTGGGGTGTGTCTTTGGATGCCCGGCGTTTCTATTATTTCAATGAGGATGAAAAATTTGCCTTCGATCTGATGAATCTTAACTGTTTTTTACTCCGGCCAATTCATGATCAAACCAATATCATGGTAAACCTAAACTATGCCTATCGGGATGTCTCGAACAGTTTTGACCAGAGTCTGGATGCCTTTGCCGGTGATGTTAAAATTATCTTTCCGCAATTTAACTTATGGAATACCGGTCTGGGTTGGTATACAGAGAAATTTAATATTGGTGAGAAGAATTATATTTTTTTAAATAATACAAAGACCCAAAATTCCGGCTGGCGTTATGGGCCGGAAATTTCAATTAACTTGCGCAGGAAATCTATCCTGTCGGCTGTCTATCGATTTCTATTCCACCAGTCGGATATTACCAGGCAGCCTTCCTATGAGCATCAGGTCAGAGTACTGTTCGGCAAGTTACTTTCAGACAGGTGGGCTATCTTTTTTCTGATAGACTATTATTTTAACAAATTCACCTTTTTAGATAAAACAAACCTGAATTTGCTTTACTCCCCGGTGGATAATGAAAGTTTGATCAATTTGAAGCTGGATTACGATCTTAATCAAAATGTGAGTTTGTACTTAAAAACCGGTTATACAAAGGAAAATCTGCTTTATTCCGGATTCTCCACCCAGGGCTGGCAAAGCGTGCTGGGTATTCAACTTAAAACCAAATGAAGTTTTAACGCTTCGATCTATAATTTTTTTCCTCAAAAAACAGTAAATATATACCTGCATTATTAACACAGATTAATCCACTACACCGGTTTGGATTATATTAAAGTTGTACCGTCAGGGTCGAACCGATGTACCATATCGTACGTTTTCCTTGATGGATTCAATTACAGAAACTGTTATAAGTCGCAATAATTCAGGGAATTAGAAAGATATTACAAATCATGGCACAGGCTTTGAGGTAAAATTTATCAGAAAATCAGGAGATATCTGGATGTTTAAACATTTTACCAGTATAATATTGACCTTATCCGTAATTTTTTCATCAACACTGTTGTTCGCGCAGGATAACCAAAAGATCGAGGAACTCGAGCGTCAACTAAACCGGCTGGAAGAAAAGATTCAGGAAGCTCAGCACTTTGCCTCGTTATTTCAAAATCCCATACTCAATCAAATTGTGCAGTCAGCTGAAGATTACTACCGTCAGGCAAAACAGGCATTTCAGCAAAGACAGTATATCCGGTCAGCAGCTTTTATCAAACTGGCTTATGCTGAACTGACTAAAATTTACCGGGAACTTAAACTGAACTCCCAATACCGGCTGAAATTCAGAGACCGGCTGAATCAGAAAATTCAGGAGGCCGAACAATTGACAGGACAATCCGGGAATACGGATGCGGATAATTTTCTGAACCGGGCAAAATTCTTCCGACAGCGTGCCTTTCAGTTAGCAGAAACCGATCGACCCGAAGCTGCCATTAAAAATTATTTTCTGGCCATTTTTTTTGCTGAGAATGCCATTCGGGCTGCCACCGGAAATGACGGAAGAGAATTAAACAATTTGGATCGATACTTTGAAGATACCCGTGCATTGATGCTTCAGGTCCGGGAAATGGATGGATTTGCAGAAAACGCTACCGCAGGAAATCTCTTTTCCCAGGCCGAAAAAGAATTGAGCAATGCCTACCGGTTCTATAAGCAAAATGAACTCCGTCGTGCATTTCAAAAAGTACAATTGGTTAATCGAATGCTCTACCGGATTATTGATCTGCTTGAGACCGAACCACTTGCTCTGGAAAAAAGACTGGAATCGGATCTTCAGCTCATTGAGAATCAAGTGACCGAGATTCAGCCGGAGGTGCAGAAGGCAAATCGGCCAGATTTGAACCGGATATACGAGCGTTTGCTCATCCTTCTGTCGTCCGTAAAACAGAGATATGATGCAAAAGATTATGTAGCGGCCAGAAACAGGCTTGGCCTGGCAAACCGGCTTTTATATCGTCTTCAAAGATTACTTTCTTCAGGGATTTCCGAACAGGAAGACACCCGCATCTTAAGTCAGATAGAAACTGCCGAATCGATGATGCAATCTCTGGAAAACAAAAATCTGAAATTTGAGGGATCAGCCGAATTGCTGTCCCTGGCACAAAAAAATCTTGATGCAGCCAATATTGCCTATGAAGAAAAGAATTATAATCTGGCGCTTCAGAATATCCGGATTTTCAACAACCTTGCCCTAAAAATTGATCAGGTGCAAAACCTGGAAGAACGCAAGGGAGAAAAAAAGGAACAGATAAACGAGGAACTCCAGCGATTAGAGGCTATGCTGAATACTCCTCCAGATGAGGTCCGGACCAATGAACTTTTAAAAGCCAGATACCAGAATGCAGAGGAACTGTTCCAGATAGCACAGAAAGTTTGCGCAGAGCAAAATTATGGGCTATGTGCCCAATTAACCCGATTAGCAATAAATTTAATAACGCAGTAAACTTTCGTCCCCGGGCCCGGGAAGAAGTTTCGCGGTAAATCAAGAAAACAAGGAGGAAATAAGAAATGAAAAAGATCATGTTAAATCTGATAATCATCGCCCTGGGATTATTTCTGGTCGTAGGATGTGAAAAGGACTCAACCCCGACCAGTGGCGACTATAGCAATTTAACTGACCAGGAACTCGTGGAAGAATCTTTGTTGAAGGAGAACGATCCCGAATTTGAGGATATTCAGGACTATCTGGTTGACTGGGGAATAGACGACGGTTCCGAAGCAAACATGTACAACGGATTTTCAACTTTTGGCGACGGTTTAAATTTACCAAAAATTCTATCACCAATAGATAATGTGATTCGTTTCGGTCGAAAGATAAATCAACGCTTCCCGCGAAAAATTGTCTATCGCAGAATTTCCGAAGATAGTATCGCAGTAAGTATTGAACGCGTCCTGGCCGGACGATTCTTTATCTTTCAAAAACTGGACACACTTTCTACTGAAACGGATTCGTTTAAAGTCTATACCAAACCGTTAACTCACCGGGTACGCCGCAATACCATTTTTGTCCGTCGAACCAATGATGAGATTATCCGGCACCCCCGCCGCCGCTGGAGATTAGCCGCTATCTCTCTGGGAGATGGAATCAGTCATCCGGATCCGACGGTTGAAATTCATCAGGTTACTGTGGAATCCAGCGGAGGTACATCGCTTGTATTTACCGATCCTTTGGGAACCATGCTCTCCATACCGGATGATCTGCCGACTTTCACCCAGGGAGAAGTAGTTACCATAACCACGCTGGTTAGCAACTCATCAGCAAATCCCGTGATTAACCCCACAACCGGCGCCACTGAAACCGTCCTTCTGCATTTTGGTTTGAACCGGATACATCGGGCCAGAAAACAATTCCAGTACCTGGGGGTGGATCCTACTACCGGATATCACATATACCAGGGACAGTGGACGGTGCATGAGCCGGCTTACCGGGCGTTCCATGCCGTGGTGGATGTTATCGACAATGGTACCATCTATGACGACGATTCGGATGCATATCCATACAATTCAGCCACCTGGGGCTGCCCATACCGGGTCCTGATCGGTAATTAAAAAGACTATCAATAATTCCATATAGATGCCCGGATTGATGTATCCGGGCATTTTTAAAAATGCGGGAAAACCACGACCGAAAATAAAAACTATGTCAGGTATTGCACAAAATCGTTTATGTAATTACCGAAATTATTTTGTTGTATTAATTTTTCTGGTCTTAACCCTGAATACATTGATCGCACAAAACAGCCCTGATGAAGTCCAGAAGGATGTCTCGAAGGATTTGTTCAACTCCAGACTGATACAGTTGGATTTTATGATTCAACAGGATCTGCTGGTAGATAGCCTGGTAATTTTGTTACGGAATGAAGCAGAGCTGTTTGCTACCCAGGGTGATTTTGCCAGTGCCCTCTCCCTTCTAGACCAGGCTCTGGATTTATTCGATAGTTTTGACAACGACAGCCTGAATGTATTTGAGCAAACTACCACAGTATCTTCACAAAGCCCGGAAATTGAGACCACAGGCATACCCCCGGGAAAATGGATGATAGAAGTCGGCACAGATTACTCCCGGTTGGAATACGAACTCAGTTTCATTGAGAGCGATAGCGTCGTTCTGGATCAACTTAACAATCCTTATCTGGCCAGCAGATTTTTTCAATATGGATACTTCTTAAATAGGAATTACCGGCTTTATGGATATCTGCGAGCGGATCAAGATATCTTTCAATCGAGTCTGTCAATGTCGGTGGAGTCTTCTCCGGCAAATGATTCCTGGCGGATAGAGGGCCAAACCGATCTGTACCTGCAAACATCCGGATCGTCAGGAAACTTCCTGGATAATCAATTATGGGCACTATGGAAAAAATCGATCAGTTCCGACAATCAGTTAATTTTCAAATCCCGATTAAGATTAAAGAATCATTTTAAAAGCGATTCAACATTTGGCGACATTTATTATGGCGAAACCAGTCTTTCCTTACGGCATAATTATGATTTGCTCTCCTGGCTGGAGTTTACCCTTCGGCCATCTCTTTATTCGGAAAATCAGGAACTTGGTCTGCGCTACGGGCAGATTCAGGGAGTAGTCGATTTTTACTGCAGGGAAGATTTCAATCGGTATTTTCAGTTACAACTACTTTATCAGTTCAGGGATTTTGTGAGCAAACAAAGCGGGAGTGATCTTTCCAACAAATATCACTCGGTCAGACCCACTCTGGAAGCAGAAATTCCCATAAGGTATCCTTTTTCCCTGCAAAGCGGGGTGAATTCGGAATATCGAAAATATAGGCATCCGGATTTAACCTATTCGGATTTGCTTTACGTTGCGACCTCTAGTCAGATAAAATTCTATTTCACCGACTTTAATTCTGTTGGGATTGGTTACATTTTTGAGATTGAAAAACATTATACTACTTCCGATATGGATAAAGCATTGATAAGCCAGGAAAATTTTCATGTGAATGGCTTGATCGTTTCCGTGGATATCATGAATTCCAGCGGATTGATGATTTCTCTGGTTTATCAATACGCGATAAAAACTTATCCAAATGCTGGTAATCAGGATTTTCTAGGCATTTACAGTAATCGCAGAATTCACAGTATCCAGGGATTCGGATATATTCCATTATCACATCACTGGCAATTTCAATTTTTTGCCAACTACGACAACGACCGGGACCGCGATCGGGAATCCAATGATAATTTCAGCACGTTGCTCAATGCCTCAATTGTCTATAACTTTTAATTTCACGATCGTCTTTATTCGCTTACCTATCGTAATATCCAATAACTTTCCCTCATTAAAACATCACACAAAGCCACAAAGAGAAGAGTTTGTTGGAAATCCGGAATACTATGTGTTGAGTTTTTACTTTTTCAGATCTCGTTATAATAAATAGAATTGGATTGAGTAATTAATTCTTTTTCCCATTTCTTGAAATTTCCCAGGTTAAATAGCCAACCTGCTTTTCCGGGCTTGTGTTTTATTTCTATATAAATTATATTCACCTTTAATTTACACAAGGAAGGCAAATGAAAAGAAACCGGATTATTCTGGATGCGATGGGTGGAGACAATGCGCCTCATGAGATAATCAAGGGTGCCGTGTGGGCCTGCAAAGAAAGCCCGACATTACAGGTGGTTTTAGTGGGAGATACCGATCAGATTCGGGATAACCTCAAGGAATTTGACATCGCGGGATTGAACTTCGAGGTGGTTCACGCCAGCCAGAGTATTACCATGAAGGATGCCCCAAAGATTGCGGTAGATGAAAAGGAGGATGCCTCTATCAATGTGGCCTGCCGTTTGTTGGCTAACGATGAAGGAAGCGCCCTGGTGAGTGCCGGCAATACCGGCGCCACTATCCTCTCCTGTGCCAAACATCTTCCTATAATCGATGGCGTTGAGAGAGGTGCCCTGGCGGCTATTTTCCCGGCAGTGAAGAATAAACCGGGCGATCCGGGTAAAACGGTAATGCTGGATGTTGGTGCAACCCTGCATTGCACACCCGCACAACTTATTCAGTTTGCCATCATGGGTGTCCACTATGTAAATGAAGTGATGGAAATTGAAAAGCCGCGGTTGGGTCTGTTAAACATCGGCGAAGAGGAAACCAAAGGGCACGATGTCCTGATCGAGACTTATTCCTTATTGAAAAAGTTGGAGGGGGTTAATTTTATTGGCAATGTTGAAGGAAAAGACGTGATGCGCGGGATTGCCGATGTGATCATTTGCGAGGGAATGATCGGAAACATTGTCCTGAAAGCCCTGGAAGGTGCAGCTGAAATGGGAATTGAAACCGGTAAAAAAATCTGGAAGAAAAGTCTTTTAGCCAAGATGGGAATCACTTTGCTGGCGCCCATGTTAAAGAAGGTGAAAAAAAGAGTGGATTACGCCGAATACGGGGGTGCACCCATTCTGGGATTTCAAAAACTGGTGATCAAATCCCATGGACGGTCGAAAGCCAAAGCCATTAAAAATGCCCTGCTCATGGCAGAAACCTCCCTCAGACATAATCTGGTGAAACATATTAAAGAGGACATCAGGAAATACAATCAAATTTTCTTTGAAGTTTATTGATTTATGGTTAGCAGGATTCCAAAATAAAAGGGCGATCCGAATGGTCGCCCTTTTCTGTTTATGAATAATTCCTGAGCCTGTTCAAAAAAGCCAAAATAGTATAATTCTGTTCTGCATCTAGCGGATAATAATCTAAATAAAAAACTGAAACATAGATTCTGAAACAAGTTCAGAATGACAAACTGATGAAAATAGACTAATAGAACAGATCTAATAAATTTTT
>CAZTXJ010000113.1:0-10585 GCA_964617285.1 uncultured Calditrichaceae bacterium
CCCCGGGTGGAAATCTCACCGCCGATGTCCACGATAAAGTTATGGATTCCCAGACTCTCCAGGAAAGCAGTAACCTTATCCACCCCAAAGCCCTTGGCGATGGCCGAAAGATCTACATAAATTCCAGGAAGACTTTTTTTCAGGGCGGGAGGATCCATCCTTACCGACAGATTCTGATAGCCGGTGAGCTGCTTGCGCGCCAGAATTTCCTGTTCGGAAGGAATCAGCGTCTGGCGGTTTTCCGGCCCGAATCCCCACAGGTTAACCAGCGGCCCAACCGTTATATCAAATGTTCCGTGGGATAACCTGGACACCCGCAAAGCATTTTTTACCACAAAGGCCAGATCTGCAGAAACCGGGAACCAGTCCGTGCCCTGGTACTGGTTAAAACGGGAGATTTCCGAATCCTCCAGGTAGGTGGACATCTGCTGGTTTACTTTCTGCAAGACGGAATCTATTTTGCTTTTTACCGTATCGGCAATATAGGGAATGGTCTGCAGGTCTTCCCGGACGATTTTCACTGAATAAAATGTGCCCATGGTCGATCCATCCAGCACCACCAGACTATCTTGCTGGTTCTGTGAGGAACAACCCAGTAGAAGTAACAGAACCAGGGTGGAAAAAGTTTTAACAGAAAGTTTCATGGACGAAGAGTGCTGAAAAATTAGTCTTTCGGTTTATGCAAATTGATCAGATTACCGATCAGGGTTTCCAGCGCCAGTTCTCGTAATATTCCCAGCTCACCATGGCATTCAGGTCTTTCAATTCCCGGTCTTTTTCCTGAATGCTGGCCTTGATCACATCGCCGACGGAGAGCAAGCCGATGTATTTTCCTTCTTTTTCGATGAGGAGATGCCGGAGTTTTAACCCTAAGAACTTGTCCTTTAACATATAGACTGTATCGCCTGCCGGGGCAGATTTCAGTCCGGTGGTCATATAATCACTGATTTTGGCCGTCCTGGCATCGAATCCGGCGGTGACCGTGTTGCGCATCAGATCGCGTTCCGTCCATATCCCAACTATTTCGTCATCTTTTTTCACCAAAATTGCGCCGATCTGTTTTTCAATCATGAGCCGGAGGGCGTCATAGATTGTGGTATCCGGGGAAACACTAATCAGGTGATTCCCTTTTTCTTTTATCATTTGTTCGGCGGTTTTCATAAATGCTCCCATTATTTATGGATTAAATACCAAAATCGTCAAATAGAATATTTTCGGGTTCCACACCCAGATCTTCCAGCATTTTAAGGACTGCATCATTCATCATGGGCGGTCCACACAGGTAGTACTCACAATCCTCCGGTGCCGGATGATCTTTCAGGTAGTTATCGTGTAATATCTGGTGGATAAATCCAACCGGGCCATCCCAGTTGTCTTCGGGAAGTGGTTCGGAGAGGCCCAGATACCACTTGAAGTTCGGATTCTCTTCCTGCAATTTATTGAACTCCTCCACATAGAAAGCTTCCTGCAGACTTCTGGCCCCATACCAGAAGGACATTTTTCGATCGGAATGAATCCGCTTTAACTGATCAAAAATATGCGAGCGCATCGGTGCCATACCTGCACCACCACCAATAAACACCATTTCATTATCGGTTTCCCGGGCGAAAAATTCGCCGTACGGTCCGGAAATGGTCACCTTGTCTCCCGGCTTCAGATTAAAAATATAGGAAGACATTTGTCCCGGGGGGACTTTTGGTAAATGCGGGGGTGGTGAAGCTATCCGAACATTTAACATAATAATTCCCTTTTCCTCGGGATAGCTGGCCATGGAGTAGGCCCGGACCACCGGTTCATCCACTTTGGAAACATATTTCCACATATCATATTTATCCCAATCCTCACGAAACTGGGGATCGATATCGAAATCCTTATAGTAAACCGTATGTGGCGGCGCCTCGATCTGGATATAGCCACCGGCCCGGAAATCCACATGCTCGCCCTCCGGCAGCTCCAGAACCAGCTCCTTGATAAAAGTGGCTACATTCCGGTTGGATTTAACCGTGCATTCCCATTTCTTGATGTCAAAGACTTCTGCCGGGATTTCCAGACTCATATCGCCCTTAACCGGTACCTGGCAGGAAAGACGATACTTTTCCCGGATCTGTCCCCGGGTTAATTTACCTTTTTCGGTAGCGAGCACATCTCCGCCGCCTTTGCTGATAATGACCTTACATTCTCCGCAGGTACCACCGCCACCACAAGCCGAGGGCAGATAAATTTTATTATCCGAAAGCACATTAAGAAGTTTGTCCCCTGTAGGCACCTCAATGGATTTTTCCGGATCATCATTAATGGTAATTTTAACCCTTCCACTGGCCACCAGCTTCGATTTGGCCAGGAGAATAATCAACACCAGCATTAATACGATCAGCGTAAACATCAGTACGCCGATTATGATAAGTCCTAGTCCTTCCATCTGTATCCCTTATAGTTGTATTCCTGAAAATAACATGAAGGCAATTGCCATCAATCCGACAGTTATAAAAGTAATCCCCAGACCACGCAATCCCTCAGGGACATTGCTGTATTTCATCTTTTCCCGGATGCCAGCCAGGGCGATTACCGCTATGGCAAATCCGGCACCGGAACCCAGGCCATAGGTAACGCTCTCGGCAAAATTATAATCCCGCTCCACCATAAAAAGAGATCCACCCAGGATGGCGCAGTTCACTGTAATGAGGGGAAGAAATATCCCAAGCGAGTTGTAGAGCTTCGGGACAAACTTATCCAGGGTCATTTCCAGAATCTGTACCATGGAGGCAATAACCCCGATATAGGTTACCAGACCCAGAAAGGTGATATCGATATCCGGTAATCCGGCCCAGCTCAGCGCTCCTTCCCGGAGAACATTTTGATAGATAAGGTTATTCACCGGCACGGTAATAGCCTGCACTACCACAACTGCGATGCCTAATCCCACAGCGGTTTCGACCCGTTTGGAGACCGCCATAAAAGTACACATCCCCAGGAAAAAGGCCAGGGCCATATTTTCGATAAATATCGACTTTACAAAAAGACTGAGATAATGTTCTACCATGGCTTATTCCTCTTCAACTTGTTCTTTTTTCCAGCTTCTGATGATCCAGATCATGAATCCGATCAGGAAAAAGGCGCTGGGTGGCAGTAACAGCAATCCATTGGGCAAATACCAGCCACCGTCGGTAGTGGCGGTCAAAACGGTATAGCCCAGCAATTTGCCGGATCCAAATAATTCCCGGACAAATCCCACCGAAAGCAGGACAAATGCATAACCAAAACCATTGCCCAGGCCATCCATAATACTCAAAAGCGGTTTGTTCTTTAAGGCAAAAGCCTCTGCCCGCCCCATGACGATACAATTGGTAATTATCAGGCCCACATAAACGGAGAGCTGTTTGCTTACATCAAAAGCGAATGCTTTAATAAGCTGATCGGCAATAATAACCAGAGAGGCGATGATGGTCATCTCTATAAGGATACGGGTGGCGCTTGACATCAGATTGCGGATTAAGCTTACCGCCAGGTTGGAGAAGGCCACCACGAAAATCACCGCCGCAGACATTACCAGGGAAGTCTCCAGTTTGGATGTGACCGCCAGCGCCGAGCAAATCCCCAGAATTTGAAGTGCGATGGGGTTTTCGTCAAATATGGGTTTTAACAATACTTCTCTATATTTGCTCATCCTTAATCTCCTTCTTTAGATTATCCAGAAAAGGACCATATCCATTTTTTCCCAGCCAAAAACGAATCATATTGTCCACGCCACGGGTGGTCAGGGTGGATCCGGACAGACCATCCACTTCATATATAGCTTCGGGAGTGGAAGTATCTACGGTGCCCTTAATCACCTGGATCTTCAAATTCCCTTCGAGATCAAACGCCTGTTTACCCTTCCATTGTAATTTCCAGCGGGGATTATCCACCTCACCCCCCAGACCGGGCGTTTCACCATGTTCATAAAAGGTTAAGCCTTCAATGGTTCTGATATCCCGACCCAGGGCAATAAAGCCATACATGGTGGACCACAGACCCTTACCATAGAAAGGCAAAATGATCTCCTCCATCTCATCATTTTCACCTTCCACAAAATACACTGCCATATATTTGGGCATTACCCGAATCTGGGCAATATCCTCATTTGCCGGTATCTTTGTGTTATATTTCGGATCGCTGGCTACGGTCTTAATATCGAAGGTATTGGGATCCAATAACTCGTTATACTCTGATTCGGGAATGGGCTGGCCGGTCTCCAGATTGATGATCTCTGCGCGAATTCTTTCATTATAGATTTTTTCAACATTCTGGTCTTCCTTGAGCAGGTTACCGGCAAGTAGAATATTTCTTATTTTCTCTTCCGTTTTATTCTGTTCCTGGATGCCATGCAGGGCAACAGCTGCGACTGAAACAAGAATAGAGCAAACCGCACAGACGCCCAGAGCTACGACGATAATTTTTTTGGTGCTATCAGCCGACATTTCTGGCAAGCCTCCTTTTAATATTTGCATTGATATATATTCTATCGATTATTGGGGCAAAGACGTTCATAAACAGGATAGCCAGCATCATGCCTTCCGGGAAAGCCGGATTAACCACCCTTACCAGTACCACCAGAATGCCGATCAGCAGTCCATAAAGATATTTGCCCTGCTCGGTCATGGCCGCACTTACCGGATCGGTAGCCATGTAAACCGCACCAAAGGCAAAACCACCCATCACCAGATGCCACATGGGAGATACCTGAAACATCGGGTTGGTTGAGCTCCCCACCAGGTTCAGGAACAAGGACATGCCTACCATGCCCACCAGTACGCTGGTAATGATGCGCCAGGAACCGACACCGGTGGCAATCAGGATAATTGCCCCGATAATACAGGCCAGGGTGGAGGTTTCTCCCATCGAGCCAGGAATAAGACCGATAAAGGCATCCCACCAGGAAGCAGAAACTTTCATCACCGGATCGGCAAATTGGGCCAGCGGGGTTGCCCTGCTTAAACCGTCGACCGCCACCCACACTTTATCCCCGGAGATCTGGGCCGGGTAAGCAAAGAAGAGAAATGCCCGGGCGGTTAACGCCGGGTTAAGGATGTTCATCCCCACACCACCGAAGACTTCTTTTCCAATCACCACGCCAAATGAGATTCCGATAGCCACCTGCCACCAGGGTATATCCGGGGGGAGAATAAGTGGAAAAAGGAGACTGGTAACCAAAAAACCTTCGTTTATTTCGTGCTTTCGGACGGTGGCAAAAACCACTTCCCAAAACCCGCCTGCTGCCAGGGTAATGATGTAAACCGGAAAGAAAAACAGAGCCCCCAGAATCATGTTGGCCAGGATATTTCCCGGATCGTGACCTACGCCCAGAAAGGCCAGCACTATTTCCCGCCAGCCGCCAATGGTAGACTGACCCAACTGCGCCAGTCCAAGATTAGCCTGATATCCGGTATTGTAAAGCGCCATTAATACGGTGGGGACGAGGGCATAAACCACCATCATCATCATTCGCTTCAGATCCATGGCATCCCGCACAAATGAAGGATAACGGGTCACCTTATCCGGGGTAAACACGAAACCGTCTATGGCTTCATAAAGGAAGTAGAGTTTTTCAAGTTTACCACCCTTCAGGAAGTGTTTTTCCTGTTTATCAAAAAAATCTCGTAAAAATCTCACTATCCTTCCTTCTCTATTATGGTTAATGTTCGTCTTAAATTTATCCCATGATCAATTTTTGATGGACAGACAAAGGTGCAGAGCGAGAGATCTTCCTCATCCAGTTCCAGACAGCCCAGAGCTTCGGATTCTTCCACATCCGAAACAGCCAGAGCTCGCAGCAAATAGGTCGGTAGAATATCCAGCGGCATTACTTTTTCATAACTGCCGGAAGGGACAATTGCTCTCTTTCCCCCTTGAAGGGCAGTGGTGAAATTGAACTTTTTCTTTGGGGTCAGGCTTGAGATCAGGATTCTTTTGACCGAAAACAAGTTGCTCCCCAGGCTTAACCAGCCAAAAAACTTTCTATCCCGCCACTCAACCAAAACGGATATTTGCTGATGATAGCGTCCCAGATAGTCGACTGGTCCTTCAGCTGAGTGCCCCATGAAAACAGATCCGGAAATAACCCGGTTATCACCTTCATTAAGTTCCCCCTCAACGATATCGGAGATCGCCGCACCCATCCGGGTTCGGATCAGGCGTGGATTTTTTACCCCGGGACCGGCCAGGGAAACGATTCGCTCGGTGTTCAGTTTGCCGGTGGAAAATAAAATGCCGACTGAGATCACGTCCTGAGCAGAGATATGCCAGATGGTTTTATTCCTGCCCACCGGATCGAGAAAGTGAATGTGAGTGCCCACGTTTCCGGCGGGGTGAGGACCATCAAACTCTTCGATATTCAGGCGATCAACACCGTTTGCCGGGATTTTGGCTGCAGGGGATTTGCACAGATGTAACTTTCCTTCGGTGAGCCTGGACAGAATTTTCAATCCGGTAATAAAATTAGGTTTATTTCCTTCAATAATTTTATCCACATCCGGTGCCAGAGGATTGGTATCCATGGCAGTAATGAAGATAGAATGGGGTTGGACGTCCGGATTGGCGACCCGGCTAAAAGGACGGGCACGAAGGGAAGTCCATAATCCTGAATCCAGCAGCTGATCGACAATTTCTTTCCGGGTCAAGGAATCCAGTTTTGTTTCCGAATAGGATTGGAAGGTGATTTCTTCATTTCCATCCAATTCAATGACGACAGAAAGAAAGTGCCGTTTCTCGCCCCGGTTGATCTCGATGACTTTACCGGCGCCGGGTGAAGTGTACTTTACCGCAGGCATCTTTTTATCCGAAAAAAGCACCTGCCCCAGTTTTACCCGGTCTCCCACCTTCACTTCCATGGTGGGTTTCATCCCCACATAGTCATCACCCAGTGCGGCTACCCGCTTTGGTATATTCGATTCCGAGATCACCTGCTCCGGGTCTCCGGTGATTGGTAGGGTTAACCCCTTCTTAATCTTTGTGAGTCCCATATCCACCCTTGATTATTCTGAGTTTTGTGATGTTAATATCAAAATTGTATAAAAATAATTAAAGGGTTAGAATTAATAAATAATTCACGTAAAAATCAATAGTTAGATTTTTTTTGTTCTTAAATCGTGGTGAAGGCGTTTTTATAAGGAGAATCAGGAAACGGTTTCCGTCTTCGTGAAAGATTTATAAAGAACCGGCACTATAATCAGGGTAAGCACGGTGGACATTATCAGTCCGCCGATAATCGTCCAGCCCATCGGCGCCCACAAGGTACCCCCACCCAGGGTCAGGGGAAGCAAACCACCAATGGTGGTTGCCGTGGTCAGAATTATCGGAACAAAACGTGTTTCTCCCGCCTCCTTTAGAGCGGAAATCATATCTTTCCCGCTTGTCCGAAGCTGGTTGGTATAGTCCACCAGAATAATCGAGTTGTTGACTACAATTCCCACCAGACTGGTTAACCCCACAAAAGCGGTAAAGGAAAATGTATAACCGGTTATCAGAAGAGTAATAACCGATCCCACGATAGCCAAAGGAATTGCCGAGAAAACAATGAGCGGTTGAGAGTAGGAACGGAATTGCAACACCAGCACAGCAAAAATAGCGATAACTGCAATCAAAACTGCCTGAAGCATTCCCCCGAAAGATTCCTGCCGGCTTTCCTGCTCCCCGCCAATGGAATAACGATATCCTTTCGGCCACTGGTAGTTATCCAGTTTCTCCAGAATCTGGGAAGTAACTTTTCCGACGTTATAATTTGACAAAACATCCGCGGTGAGGGTAACATCCCGGTCCAGATTATAATGATCGATCTGCATGGGACTTGCCTTGAAGTTCAGCTCGGCGATCTGTTTCAGCGGAACCTGGGCTCCGCTCATCGAAGATACATATATCTGGTTAAACTGCTCCACCTCGGGTTTCTGGTCAAAGGGCAAACGGACGACAATGTCGTACTCCTTTCCCTGGGCGTCCCGGTATTGAGAGACGGCCAGACCAGCCATGGCTGCCCGGACAGAACGATCCACTTCCACCAGTGGTATGCCCAGCATGGCTGCTTTGTCCCGGTTAATATTTACATGCAGGTCCATTTTAGAGGTTCGAATGGGGTTGCGAATGTTGATAGTTCCCGGTATTCCGGCTATGATATTCTCTACATCCTTAGAAATCTTTTTCAACGCACCCAGATTCTCGCCCAGAATCCGGATTTCCACCGGTGCATTTATGGGCGGTCCCTGTTCAAATTCTTTTACTTCAATCTCCGCGCCGGGATAGCCGGTTAATTTTTCCCGTAAACCCTGAATCAGCCGGTTAAATTCATTTGGCTGGTATTGATTTAATTCAACAAAAATCTGGGCATGGTTGCTTTTCTCGTGTTCCGGGATAACATTATAATAGATCCTTGGATTTCCCTGTCCGATATTGGTGGTATAATGTCTAATCTCGGGCTCTTCGGTCAAAACACTTTCCACATAAGCCGCTACCTCTCCTGTCCGGTCCAGGCTGGTTCCTTCCGGAGTATTGATGTTGATAATAAACTGTGGTTTTTCAGCTTTCGGGAAAAAACTGATCCCCACCAGCGGAAATAGTCCGAGACTGGCAATAAACACAATCAGGGCAATGCTCAGGTAACGTGCCGGATGCGCCAGAGCATGGTCCAATCTTTTCCGGTAATTGGATTCGATAAAACGGTTCAGGTATCGCCGTAATCTGCCTTCCTTCTTTTTACCGTTTCTTTTCAGATATTTGCTGGCCAGAAAGGGTGTGAGGGTCAGGGAAATAAACAAGGAGGCCAGCAAGGTATAGACCACGGTCACCGGCATACTGCGGATAAAATCTCCGGTCACATCACCGATCATCATCATCGGGATGAATGCCAGCACGGTTGTCAGTGTCGAACTCACAATTGCCCAGGAAATCTGGGAGGTGCCTTCGATGGCTGCTTCTTTATTGGAATATCCCCGGGCAATAAACCGGGATATGTTTTCCGTCACCACGATGGCATTGTCCACCAGAAGACCCAGGGCAATGACCAGACCGGCGATGGTCATTTGCTGTAAACCGTAATTACTCAAATCGATTAAACCAATGGCAAAGAGAATGGAAGTGGGTATGGCGATCATGACGATGGCAGATGCTCTAAATCCTACCGCTAACAAAACCACGCCACCTACCAGGATCAGACCTTGAAGAAGATTGATAAAGAAACCATTCACCCGATTTGATACACTTTCCGACTGGTTAAAAGCAGTCTCCAGTGATATTGATTGCGGTAGTCCATCTCTGAATTCATTCAGTTTTTGTTCAATGTTTTTCTCGACATCAAAAATGTTAGTGCCCTCTTTCTGGCCTGCCGTGATAAAAATGGCCCTTTTTCCATTATAACGTGCCTTATACTTTTGATCCTCATAGTTATAGCTAACCGTGGCCAGGTCTTTCAGGTAAACAACTTTTCCCTCCCGGGCATGAATCACCGTATTCTCGATATCGGATATATTTTCATAGGATCCGCTGGTCTTAATATTGAATCGCTTATTCCCGATATCCACATTACCCCCGGGAATATTTTGATTGGCAGCCTGAATCGCTCCCATTACCTGATTCAGGGCAATGCGTTTCTGGGCCATTTTTTGCAGGTCGACTGAAACCCGGATTTCCTGCTCCGGATAAGCCCATTTCTCGGCCTTTTTAACCCCAGCGATTTTTTCCAGGGATTTGCGCAAATTTTCGGCTTCCTCCTCCAGCTCCCGGAAACTGGCCGTCTCCGAGACCAGCGCTACCTGCAAGATGTTTACATCGGTGACCGACCAGCGGGTAATATCCAGGCTAAAAATGTTTTCCGGCAGATCGTTCCTAATGCTGTTGACCTTCTGAACCACATCGGAGTATTTCTCATCCGGATCGCTTCCGGCTTCAAATTCAATGCCGATAACCGCAAGGCCATCTTCCGCATTGGAATTGATGGTTTTAATGTCCTCCAGTTCGTTCAATGCTTCTTCCACCGGGTCGATGATCAATTCTTCCATGTCCAGGGGATTGGCGCCGGGATAAATAACCACCACGGTGCTGCCGGGAGGGGTAACCAGAGGATCCTCCGAGCGGGGCATTGTGATCAGGGAGATCAAACCGGTTATCAAAAACAGGGCAATGATGATAATGGTAAATTGGTGATTTTCGATGGCTAATTTTGAAAATTTCATATATTGTCCTTTTTCAGGGGATCGCTAACCGGGTTATTTGCAATAAAGCATTAGGGATATTTTAGAATTTAAATTTTTGTTACTCGCCATTTTCACTTTACTTTGCCACTTCAATTTTGGAACCGTTTGTGAGGTAAGCCGAACCTTCGGAAACAATATCAATGCTATCGCCGGCATCCATTTTTATCGCCACAGCAGTAGCAAAAAGATGGACAACTTGAATTTTCTTTTTTTCTGCCCTAATACCCTCACTATTGGGGAGATATACATACCCAAGGTTACCATCCGCTTCAACCAGGGCTTCCATGGGAATAAGATAGACCGCGGTTTTACTGGATGGGTAAATATGAACTTTGGCAACCAGGCCTGATACCAGTTTAGCCGGATGG
>CAZTXJ010000114.1:0-10482 GCA_964617285.1 uncultured Calditrichaceae bacterium
AATCCCAGACTGGCAAACATCATCATGCTGGCGGTATAGGTATGAGTGGCATCCCGCAACAGACCATTCAGCCAGGGGAAAAGCGCCAATCCGATATTCTGGATCATGGTCATCAATCCGAAGGCAGTTCCCACCCGGTTCTTCTCCACGATCAGCGGAACCGATGGCCACATGGCAGCCGGGACCAGCACAAAGGCTGTACCCAGCACAATCATCGGGAAGGCTGGAGGGATCATGGTAAAGGCCATGGTCAGAAATGCCGGGATCATCAGGATCGATCCAACGACCATCATCTTGGCCCGGTGTCCATATCTGTCTACCACCTGTCCGAAGATCGGGGCAAAAACCATTGAGGCAAAAATAATGATAGTGGTTGTTCCACCGGCAGTGGTGAACATGTGAAGTATATTCGCGAACACCTGATACAGAAAACCGCCCTCGCCGCCGGCTGTGAGCGGAAGTCCCCATTTATCATGGAAGAAATCGGTGGAAAGTGAGGTGAAGGGAAAGATGGCCGAATAGAAGGTCACGCAGAGTAGAGTGACAAACCAGAAAGATGGCCGAAATTTTTTGATATCCGCCAATACGATTTTATCACCGCCCTCTTCCTCTTTCAGATTCAATATCCTCTCACCCCGGCGATCCATGATTATATAGATGAGATTTGCGCCTAGGGAGACCAGACAGAACAGAACTGCCGCCCAGAGTGCCATTTTATAGTTGCCAAAATATTCAGCAATAAGGGCTTCGGTATTAAAGCTGAACAGGGTGCCAAGCCGGCTTATGGTGAGGGCAAGTCCAAAAGACAATGCCAGTTCCTTTCCCTTGAACCAGCGGGCGAGAATAGCACTTTGGGCTACAACCAGCGATTCCGATCCCCAGCCAAAAATGAACCGTCCGGTATAGAGTAACCACAAGTTCGGTGCCAGGGCAACAATAGCTGCGCCCAGGGTAACCAAACCGGAAAAAAGAAAACTGGCCCGGCGAGTACCGATCCGGTCAATTAAAATGCCGCCGATGAAAACTGACAGGATGGCAGCTACACTATATAACGTGTACATCTGGCCAATCGATTCACGTCCTATTCCCAGGGCCTGAATCAGGATCGGGGCAATGGCGCCAACACTGTCATAGGCGAAATAACTGCCGAAGGTGAGCATGGCTACAAAAAGCAAAACTGTGAATCGGTAAAGCCGGGTGGCGGGATGAAAAAAACTCGATTTATCCGGAACATCATTCATAGTCTCTTCCTTATGCTAATCAGTTATAGACATGAGTGTTGAATCTAATAAGAAAGTGAAAAGATAGAAATGTAAAATTTTAAATATATTGCAACCAGTTATGCCGGTCTTCCTTATCACCGGAAATAATTCCAAAAAAGTCATCCTGCAAAATTTTAGTTACCGGACCCCGTTTACCTTCACCAATATTTATTTTGTCAATGCAGCAGATGGGGGTCACTTCTGCAGCGGTACCGGAGAAAAAAACTTCATCGGCAATATAGAGCATTTCCCGGGGAATCATCTCTTCCTTCACTTCAATGCCATTGTCTTTACACAACTGGATAATGGACCAGCGGGTAATGCCGGGCAGAACAGAGGCAGCAATGGGGGGTGTATATACTTTTCCGTCGCGGACAATAAAAATATTTTCACCACTTCCTTCCGAGACATATCCATTGGTATCCAGGGCAATTCCTTCCACATAGCCATTCTGCAAAGCTTCCATCTTTATCAGCTGGGAATTCATGTAATTGGCACCGGCCTTAGCCAGGGCGGGCAGGGTATTCGGGGTAAAGCGATTCCAGGAAGCCACCTGAACCTCTACTCCCTGCTCGATGGCTTCCGGTCCGAGATATTTTCCCCAGTACCAGGTCACAATGTAGGTTTCCACCGGGGATTTAAATGGGTTGACTCCAAATTCACCGAGTCCCCGGAAAATAACCGGGCGGATATAGCATTCTTCAAAATTGTTTGTCTTAACTGAATCGATACAGGCCTGATAAATTTGACCATAGTTAAAATCGGGCGGATCCATGCGATAGATCTTGGCGGAATTGAACAACCGTTTAACGTGTTCAGGTAATCTGAAGATGGCGCTTCCGGATTTTGTCTTGTAACAGCGGATGCCTTCGAACACTGCCGTACCATAATGCACCACATGGGACATCACATGAATTTGCGCATCCTCCCAATCGATAAAGGTACCATTGTGCCATATTTTTTTTGCCAGGCCTTTATTGGCAGCCATACAAACTCCTTTTTCAATTAATATTTGAGTTCAGTCTTAACCCGATACGATGCGGAGATGTAAAAGATACTTTGATAAAAATTATTCTACCACCGTTACCCAGTTGAAAGGATCTTCTTCCTTCTGCAGTTGAATGCCGATTAGTTTATCATATAGTTTATGGGCAAGCTGGTAATTGTTACGGTTGATATTATGAATTTTATCCTTCCAGCCGATATCGCTCACCGAGGTAATGATAGCTGCAGTACCGGTCACAAAACATTCCTTTGCCCGCTCCACCACTTCGTCCACGCTCAGATCGCGTTCCTGCACATCCATACCGTAAACTTCGCGTGCCAGGGTAATGACTGAATCCCGGGTAATTCCGGGCAAGATGGTTCCAAGGGGTGGTGTCACCAGGGAACCGTCTTCCATTAAGGCAAAGAAATTTGCCGCGCCGGCTTCTTCGATATTTTTATTTTCGATCGGATCCAGATAAATCACATCATTAAAACCATCGGCAATGGCTAGCTGTTTTGGCCGCATGGTTACCGGGTAGTTGCAAACTGCTTTGGCATCTCCGGTACCATGGGGACTGGCCCGGTTCACCCGTTTTGCCACCAGTTTGACGATTCCCACTTTATCGAAATAGGGGCCAACCGGACTGGCAAAAATGTAAAAGAGATATTCTTTTGCTGCCCGAACACCAAGCAACCCTTCCGTACCCACACAGACCGGTCTCAGGTACATGCTGCAGCGGCCATCATCGCTGCGGGGAATAAAATCCTTATTGGCCTTCACAATTTCGATAACCCCTTTCATAAACATTTCCGCGCTGAAAGCGGGAATGGCCAATTTTTCCGCACTGCGTTCAAATCGTTTGGCATTTTCATCCGGGCGAAACATCACCACTTGACCTTTATGGGAATAATAAGCTTTAAGGCCCTCGAAAATCCCCTGCCCGTAGTTCAGCACATTTGCCGCCGGAGAAAGAGAAATATTATGAAAATCGACAATGTTGCCCTGGTCCCATTTTCCATCCCGATAATGACTCTCGTACATTTTCATTTCATGGGCATAACGATAAAGGGAAAAGGTTAATTCGTTGCAGTTTATCTGACGGGCCATCCGGTCCTCCTGTGTGATAAAAATACGTTAAAATATTCTCATTGAGATGAATATAAATGGTGCCATTTCAAAAATAAAATTGTTTTTCATTTTATAAATCGGGGAAATTTGCTTCAGGTAAGTGATTAAAGATGGGAGGCAATTCAGCAGGTTAGAAAATCCTTTTGTTTCATTTTCTTCTCCACACACTTTTTATAATCCATATCGTAATGATATTCTTCCATGTGCTTCTGCAGGTGGTTGTGGTATTCTTTGCTTTCAAAGTAATCCTTCAGGTCCCGGTCCAACGGAATAATCTGATCGTAATTGGGCCAGGTAAATGTTTTTCCGTTTTCCTTCACACATTCCAGATCGATTCCCCAGGAAACTTCGGAGAGGGAATATTGGGATAACAGATCCCGCTCAATAGCGCGCCTCTTTCCTTCGCACAGGGGTTCCAGATAGCGGAACTGGGTGCTGTACATCTGGGCATTATGGAAATGTTCCGGTGTATTCACCAGACCGGCTGTACGCAGGCGACCACACATAATTACCAGGATCTCCATTACCATCTCACCGATACCCAGACCGGGGTATTTTTGCCCGGGCAGCCGTGGCTTCTCCGGTGGGAATTCTGCCCTGGGATTTTGCATACACAGCCATTCTACCGCGATTACCTCAAAGTCCCGCCCATGGATAAGCGTGGGGAAGGGGGGATAAATGGTGATATGTTTTCGCTTTACCACCAGTTCGCCCAGCAAATGATCGGGATGCTTTTTCTCGGTGTGGATGGCAATCCGCTGTTTATACGGATCGCTGGTATTGATGGTTAATTTCAGGTCCCTGAATCCTTTCTTTTCCAGAAATTCAAACAGACCGTATTTTTCCAGGGCATATTTAATACCGGAGGGAGAATAGTATCCCAGGAAATAGGGAGATCCGCGTTCGGTTTCGCTGGTGGTGAACAGGGAATCAAAGCCCAGGGAAACATCCTTTTCCTGTAACCGCCTGAGCTGATGGGTGGTGAGGCGGCGAGAAATCTTCTGCAATTTTTTTACCCGTTTGGACATTTCCGGCCTTTATCTTCCCTTCTTAATAACCCATTTAATAAAATTGTAGTACACTTTCCAGCTCTGCGGGCCATAGCCACCGGCCCCTAAAACAACCAGCGGAATTTTACGACGAACCACCTCAAGATAAACGAATTTGTCCCGTTCCAGCATGCCGGCCTCGCTAAGATCGAAATCTCCCAGCGTGTCTTCGATATAAGGATCACTTCCGGCAAGGTAAATAACCAGATCGGGCTCAAAGGTGCTGTAAACTTTGGGGAGTTCACTGCCCAGAACCTTCAAATAGACTTCATCTTTGGTATGTGCCGGGAGCTCAATATCCAGGTTACTTTTTTTCTCCGGCACCTCAACCCAGTTATCGGCGTGAATTGAAAAAGTATAGGTGGACTCATCCTTCTTAAAATAGAGAACATTTCCATTTCCCTGGTGGTAATCGAGATCGATGATCAGGGTATTTTTTATTTTATGCAATTTCTGCATTTTTCGGATGGCTATGGCTATGTCATTTATCAGACAAAATCCTTCTGCCTTGTTGGGATGGGCATGGTGATACCCTCCGCCGAGATTGAACACGGTAAGATGGTGTTCCAGCGCGTACTCCGTCGCCAAAAGGGTTCCGCCGGCCATATATCGAAAGTACTCTAAGATATACTCATCCCAGGGATTGACATAGTTCAGGTTCAGAATTTTGCCCACTTCTATCGGATTTTTCAAGGAATCCAGATATTCCTTGGTGTGAACCAGCAGCAGGTCTTCTTCACTGATGCGAGGCGGACTAAGCACATCTGTTCGCCTGATCAATCTATCCTTGATCAGCTGATCTCTGATTTTCTTGAATTTCATGACATCGAAGGAACTGTAAGTGCCCTGGGCATGGAGTGCGGCGAAGTATTCGCTTCGATAGACTAGTTTACAGCGGGTTTTTCTTAATAGCCTCATCCTGGTATCCTGCACTTTAAAAAAATATAGGATGAATTATAATTTTTTGCAATATAAGACCGATTTTCATTCAAATAACTTTTTTATTTTACAACTGAAAATTATCCGGGAAATATTATATTACAGAAACTTTACGGAATTTCAAAAGTTTAGAATGCGTTATTTGAATGGAGTCTGTTTTAAAACTTTAACACCAGATTTTTCAGAACAGATATATATTCGTTGAATCATTAAAAAAATAAGGAATTCCAAAAAATGGGATCTCAAAAAATAAAAGTAAATTTAGATGTCACCGGAATGCACTGTGCGGCTTGTGCCAGGACTGTTGAAAAAACACTGGCCAAAGGCGAAGGCGTAGACAGTGTCGTGGTAAATTTTGCTAATCATCAGGCTTTTATTGAAGGCGATTCGGAAGAATTACAATATAAAGATTTAGTGGAGTCGGTGGAATCGGTTGGCTACGGTATCAAGACGGAAAAGAACCGTTACAAAATAACCGGAATGCACTGTGCTTCCTGTGTAAGCCGGGTGGAGTCGGTGGTTTCGGAAATGCCCGGGGTCATAGAGGCAAATGTTAATCTGGGACTGGAAGAGGCAAGTATTAGCTATGTTCCGGGCGTAATGGATTTTGAGAAGGTGCGTGCAGCAGTGGTAGACTCCGGTTATGATATTGAACCTATTGTTGATGAATCCGAAGCATTAAAAAAAAAACAATAGATGATCCGTACTCGCAATTAAAACGCAAACTCATCTTCTCGCTGGTATTTACCATACCAGTGCTCATCCTTTCTTTTTTAGATATGTTATTTCCCGGACTGGTGCTCCCCACTACCGTCCGGAACGTTTTGTTATTTCTTTTGACCACACCGGTTATGGTATTTGCCGGTTCCCAGTTTTTTACCGGGGCCTGGAAATTATTTAAACATTTCCGGGCGGATATGAACACCCTGATTGCGGTTGGCACCGGTTCGGCATTTCTGTATTCGGCTGCAGTCACTTTTTTTCCTTTTATCTTTCCTGCTGGATTGCAGCATGTTTATTACGATACCGCTGCGGTCATCATAACCCTGATCCTTTTTGGCCGGATGATGGAGTCCCGGGCCAAGAAAAAAACCTCGGACGCCATTCATCATCTTATGGCCCTGCAACCGAAAAATGCCACGGTTATTCGCAATGGGCAGGAACTGGAAATACCCATATCGGAAGTGCAGGTGGAAGATGTGGTGATGGTGAGACCGGGTGAAAAAGTGCCAGTCGATGGTGTGGTGGAAAGCGGCAGAACATCGGTGGATGAAGCCATGATTACCGGAGAGTCTATTCCGGTGGAAAAAAATGTTGGTGATACGGTTATCGGCGGGACGATCAATAAAACCGGCAGTATTCAGTTCGTGGCCCGGAAAATCGGGAAAGATACTGTTCTGGCCCAGATCATTCGGCTGGTGCAGGAAGCGCAGGGGAGTAAAGCGCCCATCCAGCGACTGGCGGATGTTATTGCCGGATATTTTGTTCCGGTTGTCATTGTGCTGGCGCTGATCACACTCGGGATCTGGCTGGCTGTCGGTCCGGAACCCAGAATAACCCATGCGCTTATCGCCTTCGTAACTGTTCTGATTATTGCCTGCCCCTGTGCCCTGGGATTAGCCACCCCGACCTCCATTATGGTTGGAACCGGCAAGGGTGCAGAGAATGGTATATTGATCCGCAACGCCGAAGCTCTGGAAATGGCCCACAAACTGAACGCGATCATTCTCGACAAAACCGGGACCATCAGCACCGGTCAGACTAAAGTGACCGATATAATTGCAGAGAATGAGATAAGGGAAGATGAGTTGCTGAAAATTTCTGCCAGTTTGGAAAAAGGTTCTGAGCACCCCCTGGGTGAAGCAATTGTACGGGCAGCGGAAGAGAAAAATCTTAAACTGGAAAAGTTAATCGATTTTGAGGCACTTCCCGGGATGGGAATTCGGGGAAGGTTGGACAACCGGACCATCCTCTTGGGAAACCGCAGCTGGTTTGAGGAAAACGATTTTAATCTGGAAAAATTAAATCCTGTCCTGGATAGACTATCCGGTGAAGGAAAAACTTCGATCCTGGTTGCCGAAGAGCAGAACATCCGGGGAATCATTGCCATTGCCGATACCATTCAGGAAGATTCAGCACAGGCCATTTCCCGCTTAAAGAAACTTGGTATGAAGGTGTTCATGCTTACCGGGGATAATCAAAGGGTTGCACAGGCGGTGGCTGAGAGAGTGGGCGTGGATGAATTCTATGCCGAAGTGAGACCTGAGCAGAAAGCCAGTTATGTCAAAAAACTTCAAAAACAGGGATACCGGGTTGGTATGGTTGGCGATGGAATCAATGATGCGCCGGCACTGGCCCAGGCAGATGTGGGAATTGCCATGGGCAGCGGAACGGATATTGCCATGGAAGCGAGTGATATTACCCTGGTTCGCGGCAGGCTATCCAGCGTTCCCGTGGCCATCGAACTCAGCCAGGCCACTATACGGAACATTAAACAAAATCTGTTTGGTTCTTTTTTCTATAACAGTCTGGGTATTCCCATTGCCGCAGGGGTTCTGTATCCGTTTTTTGGTCTGCTTCTTAATCCCATGATTGCCGCGGCGGCCATGGCCATGAGCAGTGTTACCGTGGTATCCAATGCCCTTCGTCTGAAACGTTTTAAACCGTCAGGGGATTAGCCGATTATGATATTTAAGACGGATGGTTAAGTTTCGTATTAATATTTCGGATGTGGTAATTATTGTTGTTTAAAATCTGGTATAAGCCTAAATTCTATTGTGGAAAAAGATCGCAAATACACCATTCTGGCGGTGGATGACGAACGGTTAAATCTGGAGTCCCTCCAGCGGACCTTCCGTAAGGAATATACCTTATTTACGACGACCTCTCCGATAGAAGCCCTGGAAATCTTTAAGAAAAATAAAATCGATTTAATCATCGCCGATCAGCGGATGCCGGAGATGACCGGGACCGAGCTGCTCTTACAGATGAAAAATATCTCGCCTAATCCAATCCGAATTGTTTTGAGTGCCTATACCGATCGGGAAGACCTGATCGACGCCATTAACCGGGGCAGCGTTTACCGGTATATCACCAAGCCCTGGGAACCGGATGATTTAAAGGTAACGGTAAAAAAAGCTTTGGAGCACTATCAGGCGATGGAGGATCGTCGCTTATTACTGGATAGGTTGAAGAAGAAGCACCGGGTGTTACAAAAGAAAAATAAACTGCTGCAGAATACCCTGGAAGAATTAAAAAATACCCAGCAAAAGGTTCTGGAAATGGAGCGTTTTTCCATTCTGGGGAAAATGGCCGGGATGATAATCCACGATTTGAAACAGCCGCTGGATATCATCCGCTCTGCCGCAGACACCATGGTCAAGACCGAATTAACCAGTGATGAACGTCTGGATTTTTCGGATATGATCAAGTTTGAGGTTGACCGATTTTTGGAAATTATTCAGGAGTTATTGGATTACAGCCGTGGTTCATTTCCTATGGAGAAAGAATATTTGTTGATTACCGATTTTTTAATTCTCACCGAGAACCGGTTGCAAAATTATCTCAGAAATTTTAATATCGATTTTCGCTTTAGCTCGGATGAATCGGAAAGTTACATCTATATCGACCGCTACCAATTCCAGCGGGCTATTTTAAATATTGTCCGGAATGCGGTCGAAGCGGTGAAATCCCGGCCGGACATTCAGCCCTTCATTGAATTTTCCACCATAATAACCGACTCCCGGGTTATTTTCCGGATTAGCGATAACGGTCCGGGCATAAACAGAAAATATTGCGACCAGATTTTTATGCCATTTACCTCCACCAAAAAAGATTTTGGCATTGGACTCGGGCTGACCATCACTCGCCAGATTGTCGAGCAGCATGAGGGAGAGATAACTTTCGAAACCTCACCCACCCAGGGAACGAGTTTTAGCATCAGCCTGCCCAAAAGAGAACTTCCCGATTAAAGTTTTCTGGAATCTGTCACTCACATGCAAAAACAAGAAAAATCAATCTGCGAATTACCTTGAAAGCATATTGGTTCAATTTTATATTATGGCCTGTTTTCGGAAACACATTCATTTAATTGAAAAAATAAAGGAGAAGTTGAGATGCCAAAGTATCGGATAGCTTGGTTACCCGGGGATGGTGTTGGACACGATGTAATGGATTCGGCAAAGATTGCTCTTGATGCGCTGAAACTGGATGCGGAATATATTCAGGGCGACATCGGCTGGGAGTTCTGGATTCATGAAGGGAATCCCTTGCCGGACCGAACCCTGGATATGATGAAAAAAACTACCTGTGCGCTTTTCGGGGCGATCACTTCCAAACCAAAACAGGAAGCGGCCAAAGAACTGGCACCTGAACTTCAGGGAAAGGGCTATGAATATTTTAGTCCGATTGTTCGCTTGCGTCAGGAATTTAACCTCCATACCAACATGCGGCCCTGCAAAGCTTATCCCGGCAATCCATTGAATTATAAAGAAGGAATCGATCTGGTTATTTTCAGGGAAAATACCGAAGGAATGTATGGCGGGGTGGAATTTCATCCCGTACCGGAAGCGGTTTTTAACGTGCTGGATAAAAACCATCCCAAAATGGGTAAATTCCGGAAATACGGATTGGAGAATCTGGCCATATCCACCCGGATTATGAGCCGTCAGAAATGCGAGAATATTGTTCGTCAGGGATTTGAATTTGCCAGGAAGTATCATCGTAAGTCGGTAACCGTGGTGGATAAACCAAATGTCCTCAGGGAAACCGGAGGATTGATGATCCGGACCGCCAGAGAAGTTGCCAAGGATTATCCCAAAATTCCGTTATGGGAAACCAATATTGATGCCCAGTGTATGTGGCTGTTGAAAAATCCATTTGATTATGATATTCTGGTGGCGGAAAATATGTTTGGCGATATTATTTCGGACCTGGCCGCTCAGCTGGTTGGCGGGCTGGGTTTTGCCAGCAGTGCCAATATGGGTGACAAGTATGCGGTCTTTGAACCAACCCATGGCTCTGCTCCTAAATATGCCGGTCAATATAAGGTGAATCCGATGGCTATGTTGTTAACGGTGAAATTAATGCTGGACTGGCTGGGAGAGACAGATATGGC
>CAZTXJ010000115.1:0-7068 GCA_964617285.1 uncultured Calditrichaceae bacterium
TCTCCTCCGTCTTCAACTGATACAGATATATACCCGATCCAACTGCATTTCCCAGATCATTGGTCCCGTTCCATTCAATGCGGTGGGTACCAGCATTCTGAACCGCATTAACCAGGGTCCTAACCTTTTGCCCCAGCAGATTGTAAACGATAATTTCCACCCGCTGCAGGGAAGGCAGGGCATAGCTGATACTGGTAGTCGGATTAAACGGGTTGGGATAATTCTGATCCAGTTGCAGAGTCTTAGGCAGGCCGACCCAGCTATCCTCTATGCCGGTAAGTCCAACCGTGAGATGGACCGGGATTATCACAATTGGCGCGGCCGGATCGTTGCTCTCGATCTGAATGCCGGCATAAAACTCTCCCAGCGGGAAATTGCTGGTGCGGATGGTCATCATCACCTCCAGATTCCCCTGGGCCGGGATGGTCGCGGCGGTCGGTTCAATGGTCAGCCAGCTGTGCTTGCTGATCAGAACTGCCAAGCTGTCTTTTAAATAGCTTTCATTAAAGGCAATGGTCAAACCATCCGAGGCATCATGGTTCTGGATACCCACGGTGTAATCGTGCACCAAACTGTCCAGGGTCAGGTATTGCAACAGAATGTTGTTATTGTCATAGAGAACCACTTCAAAATCGTAGGGACCTTCCCCGGTGACCCGGTAGAAATTATCGAACATGATGATAAATTTATTGGCCTGGTTCTCGGTATAGACCTTCGAATCCTGATTCATCAACAGGTCGTCCCACAACGGGGCAATCAAGGTCCGCGGTGCCAGATTATTGGGCAGGGAAACATTGTTATAGGCTACCGAGAAAGTGGAGAAGCTGATCCATCCGTTGCTGCACACTCTTAAATCATTGTATTCCAGTCCATAGAAAGAAAAATTAAAACCGATGGTTTGTTTATCGGAGATGGAATTATTTCCGGTGAGGGTGATTTCCGTGCCGGATGTGGAGATATCGATCCAGTTGAAAGCCGGACCGCTTGGTTCATCGCTATCAATCCAGATATGGCCGAAGGTATCTGCACCGCCGGTTCCCTCCATAGGCGCGCCGTTGGGATTATAGCCACTCACCTGGGCGGTAAAATAAAGATCGCCAAAACCATTATTCTCAATATAAAAATTCCGGGTGAGTGAATCCGAGGCCTGGGCACTTACCGGAATACTGTCCGGCACAATGATACTGGGAGCATATATACCTTCTCCGGTAACATAAAAAGTTTTCACAAAACTGGTCGGATCGCTGTTAAACAGGGTAATGGTTCCGGGATAGGTCTGCACAGAATCCGGGGTAAATCCAACCGTAATATTTTCTGCTTCACCCGGCGCCACGCTAAACTGAACCGGAGAAACTGAAAAATGGGGATCGCTGGAAGTAATATCCTGCATCCACAGGGTATCCGGACCGGTATTTTCCACCGAAAGTGACAACTCGGAGGTAAAGTATAAAAAAGTGGCCGGAAAAGTCAGGGTATCGGCAGACAGGGTTATACGGGCACCCTGGTGCACCTGAATGAAACGCTGTTGCTGCCAGAGATGGCCACCGTCCGCACTGATCTCAATCTGCACCGGAATCGAGTGCATGTGGGGACAACCCAGAGAAACCTCTGCTTCAAAATCTCCCGCGGTCATGCTGCTTCCGGCTCCGATGGTACCGAAGCTGGCCGTATTTTGCATCAGGGTAAGTGCGGTATCGTTGGTAGAAACGGTTACCGAAACATTGTCCGCCGGATCCACCCCAATATTTTCAAGGGTTAGTTGGAAAAAGAAATGTTCGCCGGATTCGATCACGCCATTATTATTACCCAGGGTGTCTGTAGCTATCAGGTTTTGCGCCATCACGTATGGACCAGCGGGCGGCAATATCTCAATCTCGGACTGGTATGGAATCTTATTATGATAGGTCACGGTTACCGTTCCGGTCACCGGGCTTACTGCAGCGTGATCCACCAGGGCATCACCATTCGCGTCGGTATAAACCCGGGCGTAGTTGCCCAGACTGTCCCAGTAACAAACCATTGCACCTTCCACCGGGTTCTGGCCATCTGAAACCTGAACATTAAAAGGAATATTGAAGAATGCCGCAGACGGCATATTCACGGCCAGCGGTTCCGGGGTTCTGGTCCAGACCTGAAGTTCCGGTTCACCGATAAGAATGGACTGGTACAGCGGTTCATTATAACTGCTCGGGAAGGACTGAATCATATGCAGGCGGCCGTAATCGATAATATTACCAAAAGCGGTTATGGTATCGGACAATATGGCTCGCAACATTCCCCGGGCCAGGGTATCGGTTTCGTACACCGCACAACTTTCGGTAAAAGCCATGATGCCAACAGAACCTTTATTCAGATTGTTCTTCAACCAGACTTCCGCAAAAACATCATTGGGCTCATCCAGGTCGGCATTATTGCAGGCGACACTGGAAATGACCGGCTGCATTTCTCCATTGGTTAAATTTGGGATATTGCTGGTCGAGAAACCGCTGGTGACCCAATAAGTTGGCGCCCCATGCCCGATATAAAAGATATAGCTAACTCCGGCATTCACCGCCTGGCTGATATTGGCCACCGTGGCATTTCCGATATCGTCCCCCAGCCGGACAACCGGATTATAACCATAGGCAGTCATGTGATTATAGGCCAAGATGCCGGCCACGGGATCCTGAAAATCGTTGCTGTTTATCACCAGACCGGAGTGGAACCAGTTGGGATCGGTAAGATATGGCTCTTTTTCATAGCGGATGAGCTTGGTGAAAACGGTATTGGCTTCAGTAGTATTCCTGATGGAAATCCGGGCTCCGGAAATATCCGGCAGAAGATCGCCACCCTCCAGCAGATAATAGGTTAAATCGGTCATGCTGCCGGCAGCCGAGAACCATGGAACGGCATTCGGTCCGGTCACATCCCCCACAATCAGCAGATAATCCGGTTTATCCGTGGCTGTGTTGTACTCATTAAGAATAAAATCCTTGATCTGATTGGCGGTGGGATTCGCAGCAATTTCGGAAGTCCGAACAACCTGAGTGGCTACACCCTTTTGCTCCTTCCAGCGGGCAAAGGGCAGCACTTCATTATAATAGGCATCGTGAGTGATGATAATCATGTCCGGCAATCCGTTTATCCCCGGGGTGCGCGATTCGCTAATCTGGTTATAGTTAATGATAAAGTCCCGGTATAAGGGTTGAAAAGCAGCGGATTCTGAGAATCTTTCATATTGTTTTTCATTCACTCCGGATGCGCCACTCTGCTCTACCCGGAAAGTAATCTTTTTGGCAACTCTTATTTTTCGTTGGGCAGGATTAAACTGGATGGGATAAATCTCCACCGGCAATACCCGATAATCCCTAAAAATCGCCGGTTCTTCATTCGCTACCATATTTTCCGGATACCAGGTATCCGATGCATAAAGTTGCTTGTTCATGGTCCAGGGTAAATCCTGTCCCTCACGAGTGGGTTGTGGCTGGGCCGGGAAAACATAGAAATTATCATATTCCACGTATTCCACATCCGTCTGAATAACCTTATAGTCTCCCCGGTTATCGATCCCAACCAGACGAACGGTTCCGGGTAGCCGGGGAAAACCTTCTACCAGGTTGGTACCAAAATCCTTCATAGTGAGAAACTGAAATTTTATTCCTTCCCTCACCGTATCTGTTGCGGTAAATCCCGGGAATGAAATTTCGGCCAGGGTTGAATTCAAATCCGATTGTAAAACTGATATTACTGGTTTATCAATATCCGGATTAAGCGAATATTTGTCGGTTGCCCAGAGACTGTTCAGCAATACCAACAAAATAATCAATAGCATTTGTTTCATCATCTCTCCTTGAATCTAAAATTCTTAAGCTGGGTTTTAATCAGAATTTTTTTTAATAAACGAAAGTATACTATTAAATACAATTTCTTTTTCAATATCAATACTGATCACGTGGTAGGACTTCTCCAGCACCACCATTTCTTTTTGTGAGGAAGATATATGATCGAAAATATATTGCAGATTGGAAAAATGAACCGTTCGGTCCTTTCGGGCATGCATCAAAAGGGCCGGGGCGGTTACCTCCGGCAGATCCCCGCGAGTGTGTTCCAGCAGAGCCAGAAACTGATCCACACTTTTCACCGGATATTTGTGGTAACTGGCAACCTCACTTTTCAATTCCTTGTTGCGAATATCCGGTCCTTTTGATTTATGCTGATAAGGAACAATGTGCCTGGCCAGGGGAAGCAGTTTCAGCCGCCAATCCTTCAGGAAGGCGGCACCGGCCAGGGTGATGAGACCATCCACCAGATGATGTGAGGCAATCTGCAGGGCAATGGCGCCACCCATGCTCTGCCCGCACAGAAAAACTTTGTCACAGGACTCCTTCAGCTCAAGAAATTTATTCCGGGCATGAAGATACCAGTCCATCCATTTTACCCCACGCAAATCCTCCGGTTTGGTCCCATGTCCCGGCAGCAGCGGCACCGATACGGTAAACCCTTCTTTTTCATGAAGCCAGTGGGCCAGCTCCCGCCCCTCATAACTGGCGCCGGTAAAACCATGAATAAAAATAAACCCGGTTTTATTCCCCGGCAAGAAAACCGGCTCGGCTCCGGGCATAAATTCCCCAACAGGGTTTGTTTTATTTTGTACCGGATTGGTCATAGGGGGAAGGCTTTCCGCTGGGTCAATTTCCTTTTATCAGATACTCAAGGATCTGTACCGCATTTGTCGCGGCACCTTTTCGGAGATTATCGGCAACAATCCACAAATTTAAACCATTCTCGATGCTTTCGTCCCGGCGGATGCGGCCGACAAAGACCTCATCCCGTTCCTCGGCGTTCAGCGGCATGGGATAAATGTTCTTCTCGGTTTGATCCTGTACAATAATGCCCGGCATGTTGCTTAAGATATCGACAACTTTATTGATGGTAAAGGGTCGGTAAAATTCCACATTTACCGATTCGGAATGTCCGGTTTTTACCGGTACCCGAACGGTGGTCGCCGTAATGGGCAAATCGGGAATTCCCAGAATTTTCCGGGTTTCCAGCATCATTTTACGTTCTTCAAAAGTGTAGCCATCCCGGTCGAACACGTCGATGTGGGGAAGACAATTGTAAGCAATGGGATGGGGATAATAGGGATCGCTGCTCTTTCCGGTGGTAATCTCTTCTTCCAGCTGCCGCACGGCTTTACTACCACTACCGCTCACCGCCTGATAGGTGGAGACAACCACCCGTTTCAGCCCAAAGGCTTTATGCAGTGGATAAAGCGTCAGTACCATTTGGATGGTGGAACAGTTTGGGTTGGCAATGATTCCGGAGTGATTTCTGCAAGCTTCCGGATTTACTTCCGGGACCACCAGAGGAACCCCTGGTTCCATCCGCCAGGCGGAGCTGTTATCCACCACCACCACACCCTGCTCTGCAGCAATGGGCGCAAATTCCCGGCTAACTTTTTTACCGGCGGAAAACAGGGCAAAATCCACTCCGCTAAACACGGTGGGGGTTAATTTCCGAACCGGAATCTGACTGCCTTGAAAGGAAACTGTCTTATCCAGGGAGCGTTCGGACGCCACCGGAACAAGCTTTTTTACCGGGAATTTCCGTTCTTCCAGAACCTGAATCATTTTTTGTCCCACCAGTCCGGTGGCACCGACAACTGCAACAGTAAACTGATCTTTTGACATCAAAGCACCTGAAAAGAATATTATGGCTGTTCAATTTGAAATCTAAATTGATAAAATAAAACACAAAAATGTTTTTTACCAAGATTCAGTAACTTTGGTGAATTGTCAGAAAAAGAGAAAATTCATTGGTTCGGGATGGATAACAATTTGGAAAATTGTTATCACTTCTCTTCGGGCAGATTTGCAAAGATCCGATCCAAAATCTTGTGCAACTGTAACGGGTCGATTTCCTGCACCGAGGTTTGATGGACAATTTGCCCATTCCCATCGAAGACAATAATATTGCATTCAGCCGGAACGAAATTATATGCCTGGGCAAACTGACCCTTCCAATCCATCAGAATCCATCTGGCCGGCTCCTTGGGGAATTTACCTTTTACGAATCCCTTCAGGAAAAAGGGAACACCCCGGAGATCTGCCACCGGCAGAAATTCCACCCGATTTTGGGCTCCTTTTCCGGCGAGAGAATCATGAATGGATTTTCCCCAGGCATCGTTGTATTTGCTCCCGTCATGGTCGCTCCCCACCAGAATTGTGAGTTTACTCTGAAAATCCTTCTCCGTACGAACATGATTAAACTGATCCTTCAGCTCAAATCGAATCAGGGTGGAATCCTGGGCCAGGATTATGCCGGCTGGTAATAATAGAGTAATCAGCACCACAAAATATTTAAGTCTGCAATTAAGCATCTTTACCTTCAAAATTATTCCAAGATCAAACATTTGATCAATACAGTTAAGGGGGCATAAATTTAAAGGATTTTCCGGATAACACAAAATATTTTTACAATCCATTGCTGAGGAATTGTCCAGCATACCGACCGGGATCTTTTCAGGATTCTGGTAATTCATTATTAAACCGACCTTCAAACTTGATGCTGGTCAGCGATTATCCGTTGGTAATTTATCAGATATATAAATAATTGAAACTTCTGAAAAATTTTACGACATAATAAAGATGTAAAAAATGTCATCCCGGGCTTGATCCGGGATCTAATTCCCTATAATATAAGACATTATTATACTTGAGATTCCGGCTCGGAGGCCGCCTGCCTGGCCGGCAGACAGGGAATGACCATATGGGAAAGTTTTTTTGCAAGTAAAGATTTAACATGCGCCTGAATAAATTTTCGTAAGTTTCAACCGTAGAATTCTATATTATCGGAGGAAACAATGAATTTTATCATATTAGCCATAATTTCAGGTGTTGTCGGAACGACCGGCATGACCACTTTTCTCTGGCTGATCGACCGCAGCGGCAAGGTAAACGCAAACATGATCCGGGCAGTTGGAAGTGCGGTTACCCGTTCCTACGAGACTTCTTTATTTCCCGGAACGCTTATCCATTTCAGTTCGGGGATTATCTTCGGTCTTATCTATCTTTACATTTTTCAGATGCT
>CAZTXJ010000115.1:7168-10425 GCA_964617285.1 uncultured Calditrichaceae bacterium
CAGCGATCTTAAATTTTGCTTTTACTTGCAAAAATTTCAGCCCCTTCCTAATTTTATGCCTTATTCAAAGGATTGCTGATGATAAAAGACAAACTGAATTCCTGGCTGGAAATATCCGAATCTGCCTATGCAAAAAACCTGAGCTTTTTTAAAGAGCGTCTCCCCAAAAATACCGAATTCTCAGTGGTCATTAAATCCAATGCTTACGGTCACGATATGCAGCAGATGGCCTCACTGGCAGTAAAACATGGTGCGGATTCTTTTTGTGTACACTCCCTGGAAGAAGCAATAAACCTGCGAAACCGGGGATACCGGCAAAATATTCTGATCATGGGTCCGGTACTGCTGCAAGACCTGGATGAGGTGATCGCAAACGATCTCAGACTGGTCGTTTACAATCCGGAGAGCATCGATCGGCTGAAAAAGCTCACTGAAAAGATGAATAAGACTGTTCGGATTCACCTGAAACTGGAAACCGGCACCTATCGCCAGGGTATCGATCCGGAAGATCTGGACCCTTTTCTGGAGAAAATCAAAAAATCTCCCCTGATAAAACTGGAAGGCGCCTACACTCATTTTGCCAATATCGAAGATACCACAAACCACAACTATGCTTTTCACCAGCTGGAGTTATACAATAAATTGACCGGGCAGATCGAGAAAGCGGGGTTCAAAAAGTCAATCCGGCATACCGCCTGTTCTGCCGCCATTCTTTTGTTTCCGGAGACCTATTTCGACATGGTCCGATTGGGTATCAGTCAATACGGGCTGTGGCCTTCCCGCGAGACTTTTGTTTCCTATAAAATTCGCTTCACCCAAAACGGAGAAGATGTTTTATCCCCGGTGATGAGCTGGAAAACCAGAATCGGCCAAATCAAGAAAGTCCGGGCCGGGGAGCGAATCGGTTACGGCGGCACCTATCAGACCACCCGGGACTCCCGCATAGCTGTGTTACCCATCGGTTATGCTGACGGTTATGACCGGGGATTGAGCAACCAGGCGTATGTGCTGATTCACGGAAAACGGGCACCAATCCGCGGCAGAATTTGCATGAATCTGTTTATGGTGGACGTTACCGACATTCCCGAAGCGCAGTTAGAAGACGAGGTTGTCCTGATGGGACGGCAAGGCAAAGAATTTATCTCGGCAGACCTGCTGGCCAGTCTGTGCGGCACGATTAATTATGAACTGGTAACCCGGATAAACTGGCAGATTCCGAGAATGGTTGTCGACTAAAATTGTGATAATATCATATGAGAACATCTCAAACCAGATCGGAAACTTTTTCAGGCAGATGGGTTAAAGAAACAGTTTCATCGAAAATAACATCAAATAAATCAGAACAGGATAAATGTCTATTGCTTTCATAATATCATATAAACCGAAAGGAGATTACCGATGCTGAAGAAAGCTGTTGAGAAAGCGCTGAATAATCAGGTTTCCATGGAAGAGTTCGCTGCCAGATCCTATCTGAGCCTGGGTTTATGGGCAGATCATAACGGATTTGAAGGAACCGCCAAATTTTTCTATATCCAGTCCCAGGAAGAATACGGGCATATGCGTAAATTTATCGAATTTATTCTGGATGCAGGCGGCAAGCCCAAACTCACCACCTATGAAGAACCGATTCCCGAGGGAACTTCCTTTAAAAATCTTTTTGAAACCGGTCTGAAGCATGAAAAAGCAGTCAGCAAATCTATTCACGGCATGGTTGAGCTGGCCTGGAAAGAAAAGGATCTGCCGGCATTTGAGTTTTTGCAATGGTTTGTAAAAGAACAGGTGGAAGAAGAGGCAAATTTCCAGAAAATACTGGACAAGATCGAAATTCTGGAAAAACATGGTGGCAGTCTTTATATGTTGGACCGGGAACTGGGAATGCGGGCTGAAAAGTAAATAGTCCTGATATTTTTGTCCGGCCGCTCAGGCGGAATATTTAGCTCATAAACTAAAGGAACTGAAAGAAAGGACTTAATTTTCTCAATGCGTAAAGTATTGCTCTTCTCCGTTCTTCTTCTGCTGGGCTTAATCGGCTCACAGTGGTTGCCTGATGTTTTTGGCCCGGCTTATGCCGGATTCGGCGATGTTGTCCGAATCCTGACCATGACCGGGCTTTCTTTTATCATGATCCGGGTGGGATATGAATTCGATATCGATAAATCCCGGCTGAAGGAATACGGCTGGGATTACGTTGTGGCTTTCACCGCGGCCAGCTTTCCCTGGATCCTGGTAACATTTTATTTTGTCTTCATTCTCCTTCCATCGGATGCCTGGGGAACCCTGGCTGCCTGGCAGGAAACCCTGCTGGCCGGTCGTTTCGCCGCACCAACCTCCGCCGGTGTACTCTTCTCCATGCTTGCTGCGGCCGGACTGGGTGCAACCTGGCTGTTCCGCAAGGCCCGTATTCTGGCTATCTTCGATGATCTGGACACTGTACTGTTAATGATCCCCTTAAAAATGCTGATGGTCGGGCTGGCCTGGCAGCTTGGCCTTATCGTGGTGGTGATGGTGGTGATGCTGGGCCTCGCCTATATTTTCCTGCATAAAATCCGCATCCCGATCTCCTGGCCATGGGTGCTGTCCTACGCCGTGGTCATTACTCTGGTCAGCGAGCTGATATACAAATGGTCCAAACTTATTGATGAATCCGTACCGGTTCACATTGAGGTGTTACTGCCCGCTTTTGTGCTGGGATGCATCATCGCCTATCCAAAATTAAAAAATGGGGGGCAGGAGAAGCACAATGTCCATCATGAGATCGAGACCCCTGTCGAGCAACGGGTGACCACCATCGTCGCAGCAGTCTTTATGATCCTGGTCGGTCTGTCCATGCCGACTATAATGGGCGAAGTTAGTGCCGGACCCGGCGGAGCAATGACCGAAGCGGTAGAGCCCAGTTTACACGGTGGCGGTGTTCCTGCCGCAGAAGCGAAGGCGGCAGAAATCGGCAAATCCCTGGAGGTCGGGCGTATCACCGCCGCTCAACCCCCACTCAGCTGGCCTGCGATTATCCTGCATGTTATACTTATTACCCTTATCGCCAATCTGGGCAAGATGTTTCCGGCATTCTGCTATCGGAAGGAAGCACACTGGCGGGAAAGACTGGCTGTGGCAATCGGTATGTGGCCGCGAGGTGAGGTTGGTGCAGGTGTACTGGTGATCTCCCTCAGCTACGGCATTGGTGGCCCAATTGTGACCGTGGCGATGCTGAGTTTGGCTCTCAACCTGCTGTTAACCGGGGTATTCATTTATATTGTAAA
>CAZTXJ010000116.1:0-6001 GCA_964617285.1 uncultured Calditrichaceae bacterium
CAGCTATAAAGGTCCGGGTAATATGTGGTTGCCGGCCAAGGTGGCTGTTGATTACCACAATCTGGAATATTTCCGGAAATATGTGGATAAGCGGTTTACCTTAAAATATTTGATATACGTTACCAATCAATACGGACCTGATAAAATAAGTGTGTATGGTTTCATTGAACCCAGGTAGGCTTTTGCTCATCTATTAACCGAGATTTTGAATGGTTTCAAAAAGATACCACATTTTTCTTTTGAGTTTCCTCTTGCTGCTAAATTTGCAATGCTCCTCCACCACGAAATACAGGGTCTTATCTTTCTTTTTTGATGGGGTGGAGAATCCGGATCAGACCAATTTGGTCACTTCAGACTCTTCGGATCAGGTGGTTAATCAGGATGCAGGTACGAACGAAAGCAGAAGGAGCAGTGAGCCGCAATATTATTATCACGCCATCTATCAGGAGCGAGCGTGCGATGCCTGCCATAATGCTGAGCAATCCAATATGCTGATTGAACCGGTTCCGGACCTCTGCTACCAATGCCATGAAAATTTTAGCGAAACCTATGCTTATTTGCATGCCCCGGTTGAGGGAGGAGAATGTCTAACCTGCCATAAACCGCATTTTGCCACAAATAAAGATTTGCTGGTGCAAACCGGACAGCAATTGTGTTTCGATTGCCACGATCAGGAAGAACTTATGGCAGGAGAGACGCACAGCGAAATTGGCGAAACAAACTGTACGGAATGTCATAATCCGCATGGCGGAGAAGATGAAACGCTGTTTAATTAAAATGTTGCCAGAATCTGGTATTGGTATGTCTAAAAAATCTTTGATCATAATTTTTTGCCTGGGCTGTTTCAGTTCGGTAGTTTTTGCCCAGATTAATGGCACCGCCGGTGGATTGTGGAATCAGGTTTCACTGAATGGAGCGATTAGTCTGGAAGGACAGTATCGATCTCAGGAAACAATTCTGAAATCGAACCTGACCGAGCGGCCCAAAACATCTCTGCTCCGGGGACTTTTTCTGCTGCGCTCCCAGAGCTATGTCTGGCATCCCAATTTCCTTCTGCTCGACCTCGACCTGGAATATCAGCCGGGCAGCCGCAAAGATAATTATCTGGTGATACCGGACCGGTCCGAAACTCAAACTGCCGAAAAGGGTTATGTCCGTGCTTCATTCTTCAGCCAACGCCCCCTATCCTTATCGGTATTCTCCAATTTGAATCACAGCTATGTAAATCGGGAATTGTTGACAAATATCGAAACTTACCGGACAGATTTTGGTAGCTCGGTATCCTTCCGGAATAAGATAATTCCCGGTACGGTAAGGTATATGAATGAGAATTGGCGGCAATATGAGCTTCAGACGGACCGCAGATTTACCAATAAGCGACAGACGGTTCAGGGCGATTTTCGGAAATCATTTTACGGTCTGGATAATCATCAGTTACAGGCCTCCTACAACGATTATAGCCGGCAATATGGCAATGACATCCACATTGATAATCAGGTTTCCGACTTCAGCTTGCGGGACAGATTCTACTTCGATAATAATCAGAGAAACAGTTTTAACTCATTCATCTGGTACTATCATCAAACCGGAAGTGACGATTTCGATCGTTTTCAGATCTTTGAAAATACCGGGATACAGTTGTATGAGAATTTACAGTTCCTGGGGAATTATCAATATTCCTGGTTCAAGAGAACATCATTCACTTCCAATCAGCATAATGTGGACCTCCGGTTGAAACATCAGCTGTTTCTCAGCCTGCAAAGCCAGATTTATTACGAATATTCCTATCTGAATCAATCCGCTTTCAAGGAGTTACTGAACACTGCGGGACTGGCCTTTAACTATCGGAAAAAAATCCCGGCAGGATTTTTAATTCTCAATTACGATATCCGGAAGCGCTATCAAAACCATTCAAGTCTGCCGGGATTGCTGACAGTTTTTAATGAGGAGCTGCGGCTGGTGGATGGGCAAACGATCCTGCTGCAGAATCCATTTGTAGATCCCAATTCGGTGGTTGTTCATGACCAGACCGGAACGATTATTTACCAGGAGAATATTGATTATATATTGATCAGGCGGGCAGATTTTATTGAGATTCAGCGATTACCAGGCGGGCAGATTCCTGATGGGGGAACGGTTTATGTGGATTACATCGCTACCCAGTTGCGATCCTATAAATTCGATACCTGGAATAATAATTTTAGTGCTAATCTGGCGTTTTTCAATAACCTGATCGAATTTTACTTCCGGTATTTTGACCAGGACTACAGCAGTATTGAGAATCCCAATGAGAGCGTTTTGAAATATATTACCCAGCATACCTATGGCATCAGAAGCTCTGTGGGGTTTTTATCGGCAGGATTCGAGTATGAAAATTATAATAGTAACATCATTCCTTTTCGCTCCACAAGATACTTCATCAGCGTAACCCGGCAGTTCTTTAACAGATTGAATGGAATTCTCTCTTTCAATTCTCGGAACTACAAATACACTTTTGACCGGGAAAGTCAAAAATTTAATGATCTCACCGGAAGATTCCTTTATCAGATATCGAGGAGCTGGCAATTTAAACTGGATGGTGGTTACCGGTTTCAGCAGGGAAGGGGAATAGATCTGAATTTGACTACATTCCGGGCAGAATTATTGACCTCCTGGTACAAGTTAACATTTGCTGCCGGAGTTGATTATTATCGTCGGGATTTTTCCGGAGAAAAGCTGAGGTACAACGGCTCCTATCTCAGGATTACCCGCAATTTCTAAACCTCAAACTGTCCGAATAATACTTCAACTTAATTATATATTATCTCGCTATTTTCATTCCCTTTTGTACAAGAAGACGTGGTTGAGTATAGCGCCTTTCAGTGATATTGAATTTCTTTAAAATCATTTCCGGAGCCAACCGATAAAACAGAGAGACTTCTACGTCATGGAAATTTTCTGCCGGGACAGTATAGGTTATGGTTACCGGTTCGTTGGGCAATAAACGCCGGTCAAATAAGGTCTGGGTTGCCCGCCAGGGAGGGACAGGGCCGTTACCATCCGCATCCCCCAGGATTCGCATAAACAGGGCATTTTTATCTTCCTGGATCGGATTACCCTTCCAATTTTCCCATAAAAGATTTCCATCTTGGTCATAGGCCCCGACTTTCAGGTAAACCATTCTTAAAGGTGTTCCGGTTGGCAGAGCATGTCCTGCGGCGGTATTGGTTACTACAATCGATAATTCGTTACTATTGTAATCGAACAGTAATTCCAGTGAGACGGAGTTATTTAGCAGATCACCATTATGGGTGCCGGCAAACAGGTGAGAGGGATGCCCGTTGGAGGATTCCATGTGGCAATCCTGACACTGTTTCTGGGTCTGTTCCAGATAAGTTCGCCATTCTTCACCGGTGGAGCATACCTCTATGCCATCCGGATTTTTCATTTCGGCATGGCAGGGTAAGCAAAATTCACTTTTGCTGAAGAATTCGCGATGCGCTACAGGATGGGCGCTGTTCTCTTCCGCCGGAGATTCGCTGTAAATAGTCGTCAGGTCGATTTCCATATCATTGGCAGAATGTTGTGCCCGGATTTCTTTTACAGAATGGCAAAACTGGCAGGTGACGCCTTCACGGTTAAAATCTTCTTCCAGATTATCCGACTGAAAGATGGTGGACATGGGTGAATGACAAACAATACATTTTTTCTTCAATTTACCTTCGGTATCCGTTACCGCCCACTCGAACATTCCCCGGAAAAGAGGATCGTTTTGTACTGAGGCATTTCCATGCATGGATATCTTCCATTCCTGGAAAATCTCCCCATGGCACTCTCCGCAGCTTGAGGCACTTTTAAAATTTTCCGAGGACCATAAAAATGAAAAAGGTAAAACTATCAGTATGATACAAAGCAGTTTCATCGTTACCTCCAGTCAATATTCTGTAAAAGATACCCTTCCTATATTTGGCCTGCAAGATTAATTGAAAAATTATCAAATCTTAAAATTTTGGCCTTGAATTTTTTAATCTTGATTTTTTTGTTCTTTTTTCTTAGACTCGTAAACCAAAAGAGGAATCATCCAAATAACTCATTTAAATTTAAGAGTATGACTTAGGAGGTACTATGCACAAAATGTCACTGGTCATTATTATTGGCCTGTTTCCCTTTCTATTAGCCTATGGGGCAGGCTTCGGACTGGGAGAATTCGGGGGCCGGGCTATCGGCATGGGGAATGCTGTTACTGCCCAGGCCTATGATGCATCCACTTTATTTTATAATCCGGCTGGTCTGGGATTCCTGGAAGGGACAAATTTCTATGGTGGCGTTACAATTATTGATCCGGCCGCAAATTTTGTTGGTGCAAAACCATATTTTGATGACACCGTTTATGATGCTAAAGAGCAGATCTTTCCGCCGGTTGGAATTTTTATTTCCCACAGATTTTCTGAAAAAATTGCCGCTGGAATCAGTCTCACTAATCCTTTCGGTCTCGGCTTGGCGTGGGAAGATAACTTTCCCGGCAGTGCGATATCTAAGGATGCTACTCTCGAATCTTATTATATTACTCCGGTTGTTTCCTACAAGCTGATGCCGGAATTAAGTTTTGCAGTTGGACCGGATCTGGTGATCACCAAATTAGAATTAAAACGGAATGCCTTACTGTTTAATACCGCCCCGGGAACCGGTACCGAAGTTGGAGAAGCCGATCTGAAAGGCACCAGCAGCATCGGTGTAGGTTTCACTGCGGGTTTGATGTACCAGAAAGATCGGCTGGGATTAGGCGTCATGTATCGTCATTCAATCAAAAACAAAGTTGATGACGGGGACGCCACGTTTACTTTTTTGAATAATTTAGATGCCAGTACCCTCGCTATTGCCCAGGGAATTCTGGTCGATCAAAAGGTTAGCACTGAAATTGATTTCCCGAATTATTTTGTAGGTGGTGTTCATTACATGATTATGGAAAAATTAGGCGCCGAATTTGATTTTGCCTGGTATGGATGGGATGTTTTTAAAGAGATAAGCCTGAAATTCAAAGATGATGCCAGATTAAACCAGACACTATTAGAAAACTATGAAAATTCAATTCAGCTCCGGGTTGGTGCCCACTACGAATTAACCGAAAATTTCTCCTTGCGGGCAGGATATATTTATGATAAAACTCCGCAACCGATTGAATCCGTAAGTCCATTATTACCGGACGATACCCGAAATGACTATACCGTCGGTATTGGCTATAAGAATGGAAATTTCCGAGTGGATGGCGGCTATATGTATGTCGATATTGGCGAACGTACCACTGTCGAGGACGGTGTCGGAAAGAATGATAATGGTTTTAATGGAACATATAATTCCAATGCAAATTTGTATTTTATTAGTTTTGGATATTCCATTAAATAACAGTGAATCAATTTGATAATTGCAGGAGAATAAATATGAAAAAATATATCCTATTTGTACTTATAATTGGTTTGGTTGCTTTTTCCTGTACACTCAAGAATCCAACCCAACCTGATATTAAAGGTGTTACCCAGGGTGATCTGGCATTGACCAAGATGGTTGCCATCGGTAACAGTCTCACCGCTGGTTTTCAGTCTGCCGGACTTGTGGAGGAATATCAATTAACCAGCTATCCTTATCAGATCGCAAAACAGATGGGTGTGGCAGATGATTTTCAGCAACCGCTTATTGCGGATCCTGGAATAAGCACCACTCCCGGAGTTGGGGTTCTGGACTTCAATCCGGCCACCAGGGCAATTGAACCGAGAGGCACATATACTAACCCAATGGCACTATTAAGAAATGCCTTGCTCCCTCGTCCTTATGATAACCTGGGCGTTCCCGGTGCCGATTTAAATGATGCTCTGAATACGGTAAATGGAAGCGGTGGAAATCCCTTTTTCGATCTGATACTGCGTAATCCTAATTTTGGCAATACCACCATGTGGCAGCAGGCCAAATTATTGAAACCCACCATGGTTCTATTGTGGATCGGAAATAATGATGTTCTGGGCGCCGC
>CAZTXJ010000116.1:6101-10332 GCA_964617285.1 uncultured Calditrichaceae bacterium
AATGCCCTCATGAATGAAATAAATATGACCGGTGTGGATGGATATTCCGGCAAATTTGTATTTTTTGACCCAGCCAACACCGCCTTTAGCCTGGATGGTATCCATGCAAGTAGTGGTGGCTATGCTCTGGTGGCGAACAGATTTATTGAAAAGATTAACCAGGTGCTTGGTTCAAGTATACCCGCTATAAATACTGCTCAATATAAAGGGCAATATACGGGAATGAACCCGACAACGATTTCTCTGGAAGCTGCTAAACAAGCAAAGGCAATTTTCACCCGTTAAAAATAGAACTTCCCGGAAGCTTCGTGCTTCCGGGAAGTTTATTCTATAATTGCCTTTTTCTTTAATATCCCTCCCAGTATAAATCCCAATACGCTGGCGATAAATCCTAAAATGATATAGCCCAATCCGGTTTCGGCAATTACTGCCGGTTCGATATTTTTCAGATATCCGAAAATTTCCATAAAATAAAATAGGATCGTGCCGACGAATCCAAAGATAATGGCCAGTTTCACCTGAATGGTTTTTGAGCCGGGCAAAAAAGAAGCAATTACCGGCAGGAATACCGTGGTAGTCAGTACCCCTGAGGAAAGATAAAAAATATCCCAGAGGGACTCGGTAAACAAAGCATAGACAAAGGCCAGAAAAATTGCAAAAACCGATGTCCAACGGGCAATGGTGTTTAGTTTATCCGAATTTATTCTGGATTGTAATTGAGGCTCTACCAGATCGTACGAGATGGATAAAGCAACCACGTTTCCGCAGGTATCGATGGTGGACATGGCCGCTGCGACCAGGCCGATTCCCAGAATGGCATTCAGCCACAAGGGTGTAAAATCCTGCATCATCACACTGAAAATTAATGCGCCATCATTCAGCCGGGCGGGAATATTTCCCTCAGCTGCCGGATAGAGGTACAATGCCGTAAGCCCGATGACGAGCGGAAGCAATCCCACAAAAATAAAAGAATTCAGGGAAGCGAGCAGCACACCCCGGCGGGCATGTTTATTACTCTTGGCTGCCTGCAACCGGATCCAGACATCTGTTTCAACTAACCACCCCGGCAAATAGGCGAAAAAGGTCATCAATATCAAAGCGATGCCGGGCGAAAAGAAGATAGAATACTCTTTGTGCATTTTGGGTGGCTTCGAGACAACCGACCAGAACGAATTAAAATCTGAGATACTGAAAGCTGCACCTATGCCTACAATAGCGATTGTCAGGATAAAAACAGCCACCAGGGCGAATTGGATTTTATCGGTAGAAACTACCGCTTTGAATCCACCGGTGAATGAATACAGGGCAACTACTACAGCAATGATGAAGATGGTTATTGGGACTGAGATGTCGAGAAAGGGTGCGATGGTAATTCCGGCGGCATAAATTTCCGCTCCGGCCCAGGTGGTAAAAACAAATATCAGAGGAATCGCTAAAATTTGCCGGACTTTTTTGCCAAATCGCTTTTCCAGTAATTCCGGCTGGGAAAAGATCTCCATTTTCCGAAAAAGAGGTGTGAACAGAAAAAAGCCGGCCATGGTGACCAGCCAGGGAATAATAAGTAACCAGGCACCACCGACACCGTACCAGTAGAATAGTTGCACGCCATAGACGCAGGACCAGCTGATGGACATCATGCTGGCGGAAATGGACAGGCCGGAAGCCCAGCCGGAGAGAGTTTTTCCGGCCGCCCAATAGGATTGATTATCATATTCCTGGCCGGATTTGCGGTCGCGTCTGTAAATGTAAAAACCAACCGCAATTACCACCAGACTGTAGATGATAAATGCGCCCCAGTAGATAAGTGTCCTGTCCATATGGATTATGAAAACCTTGGCTTATTGTGATTTAAAATAACGGTCATCGGATAAGAATCAGATATCAAAATTTTTAAGAAAGTGAAACTTATTTATTTCTGAGAAAGTTCTAAATTTTTTATTGATCTAACTTTAAAAAGATTTGGCAATTTTTCAAAATCTTTTTATTTTAGTCCAGGTTGGATTTCTCAACAGATTTTGGAATCGACGGTTTATAGCCAAATTGAAAAAAATATAATTTTCCAGGGTGATTTCAGTCATTCAATATTTAAATATGAAACTTAAAATTTTTTAAAAGAATTCGATTCTAATTAATGGTACGGAGTTCAAGAAAGATTAAATTTTTAGAATAATTGATCGATAAATGGCGAAATGGTATTTAGCTATGATTAACAAGAAGTATTTAAACCTGATTATTTTCTTTTTTCTATCCCTGCTTTTTGGAGTTACCTCAACTTCCTTTGCCCAGGGTAAAAGATTTGTGGCTATCCTCCCTTTTCCCAATACCGGTTCTGCTGAGTTTCAGTGGGTCTCCCGGGGGATTGAAGAGATATTATACGACAAGCTTGAAAATTTGAGTTCAATCCACGTTTTTGAAAAAGAGACCCTCGTCCGGATTTTAAATGAAAACGGGATTAAGTCTGAATCGGATCTCACTGTGCGAAAAGCCTTTGCGGTGGGTAAAGATACCGGTGCGGATGTTTTGATTGCCGGTTCATATGAAGTAAGCGGAAATACCCTTACCGTAAAATACCGGGTAGTGAGTACCTACACTGGTGCCGATGTTTTTAGTAAAACATATCAGGACAATGTAGAGAATATTTTTGGTCTTTTCGAAAATGCTATTCTGGAAACCATGAATGTTCTGGTTATTTCCGTCCCCGAAGGGGAGCGGCAAATGCTGGCTCGTTCCGCCACAAATTCCATCTCAGCATTTCGAAATTATTGTAAAGCCTATACCGAATTCCAACGTGGTGCGAGCATGGAAACCGTGGCAGCCTTGTTTAACAGCGCCATTCAGGAAGACCCCAATTTTTGGGAGGCCCAATATAACCTTGGCGTGATATACTTTAATTTTGATCAGTATTCGAAGGCCATCAACCAGTTTGAGATCGTGATCAGCAGAAACGCCCGGTTCTACAAACCGTATTATGGATTGGGTGTAATTTACTATTTGCAGCGCCGGTATGATAAAGCGATCCAGAATTTCGAGAACGTTCTCCAATACTATCCGGATCACGACCGGACCCTGTATTATCTTGGGCGGGTATATGTCCGGATGGATTCACTGAAAAAGGGATTGGAATATCTGGATAAATCCGCAGAGATAAATCCCAATTATGCCCCAACCTATTATCAGATTGCCCTGGCCAATATTAAAAGGGGATGGTACAAAACCGCCATACAAGCACTGCGCACCACTTTAAAACTGGACCCGGATAATTATAATGCCCATAATACCCTGGGAGAATGCTACTACAATATCCAGCGCTTTGACGAAGCTATTTATGAGTATAATAAAGCCACCTCGATTCGGAAGGATTTTTCCACTGCCTACTTTAACCTGGGGAATACCTATTACAAAAAAGGTGCCCTGGAAGAGATTGTGGATTCGTATCTGGAAATTTTGGAAACACGGTATTCTTCCGAATCCAATGGAAAGGGTGGTGGTCTGGCGGATGATCTACGACAGCTGCGAAGTGATCGTACCTTGGCGTCGGATGAGGTCTATCATCAGATGATTCACGCCTACCGGGATGCCATCCATTATGAACCGGGATTTTTTGAAGCTTCTTTTAATCTGGCCTTGACCTACGAGAATTTAGGAATGGCGGACAGCGCCAAATATTTTTACCGGAAAACGCTGGATTATAATCCGAATCTGGTGCGGGCTTATATGCGTCTGGGCCGCTATTATGAAAGGGAAGGAAATTACCAGGAAGCCCTGAAATATTTTAAGGACGTGGTAAAAATTGAACCCTCCTATTTTGCCGCTACTCCACGATTGGGGGAAGAATATCGTTACGTGAATATCATCGATGAGGTATTGAGTGAATACCAAACCCGGCTGGAACTGAAACCCAACGATCCTGAAACCTTACTGGTGCTGGCCAGAATTTTTGGCAGCCTGGGACGTTACGGACAGGCAGAAAAATACTATCTGCAGATTGTGCAATTGGATCCCCAAAACCGTGAGGCTACTCAGGAATTACAAAATCTACGCCGGCAGATGAAAAAATTATAAAAGAGAGTTATTTTAATAAATAGAGAAGCCCCTGTGTAAAGGGGCTTTTTTTATGCTGTATTTTCTCTAGATATAACCGATCTGTTTATCCGGATAGTTAATCTTAACCTGTTGTGCTATTAAAATGATTAAAATTATATTTTAGTAAGCATGGAGTGTATGTCAGGTT
>CAZTXJ010000117.1:0-10284 GCA_964617285.1 uncultured Calditrichaceae bacterium
CTGACCAAAATGGATGGCGATGCCCGGGGTGGTGCGGCACTTTCCATCCGACATGTTACTGAACGGCCGATTAAATTTGTCAGCACCGGGGAAAAATTGGATGCCATTGAACCATTTCATCCGGACCGGATGGCTTCCCGGATACTGGGAATGGGTGATGTGGTGAGTTTGGTGGAAAAAGCCCAGGAAACAGTTGATCTGGAAGAAGCGGAAAAACTGGAGAAAAAACTACGCAAACAACAGTTTACCCTGGAGGATTTTTACGATCAATTACAGCAGATTAAAAAGATGGGACCACTTGAGCAGATTTTGGGTATGATTCCCGGGATTGGAAAGCAGTTAAAAAATGTACCGATTGGCGATGATGCCTTTGTGCAGGTGGAAGCGATCATTAATTCCATGACCCGGGAAGAGCGGCGTAAACCCCAGATTATCAATGGCAGCCGCCGAAGAAGGATCGCCATGGGAAGCGGCACCAGAGTGCAGGATGTAAATCAATTGCTGCGGCAGTTTGACGAGATGCGCAAGATGTTTAAGAAAATGAAAGGTGGCAAATTTCGGGGTGCAATTAAACCCGGTGCTTTACCATTTTAGTATAAAATATGTGTAAAAAAACGGAGGTATAGTTTGGCAGTCAAAATCAGATTGAGACGATTGGGTCGAAAGAAGAGACCATACTATCGTATTATCGCAACCGATTCTCGTTTTCCCAGAGACGGTAAATTCATTGAAGAAATAGGCTTTTATGATCCGCTCACTGAACCGGCTACGGTTAAAGTAGAAGAGGACCGCGTGATGTACTGGCTGGGTGTCGGAGCAGAACCTTCAAAAACAGTAAAAAACATTTTGAGCCGGCAGGGCATTATCCTGAAGTTCGATTTGCAGCGGAAAGGCGTTCCGGAAGAAAAGATCAGTGAAGAGCTGAAAAAATGGGAAGTAATGCAAATAGAACGCTCGCGGCGAATTGAACTTAAGAAGACTGAAGCAGCCGAAGCGAAAAAGAAAGCCAAAGAAGAAGCAGAAGCCGAGAAAGAAGAAGCTGCAAAAGCTGAAGCTAAGGTTTCCGAAGAAGCGAAAGCCGAGACGATAGAAACAGAAGAAACGGTTGAGGAAGGCAAAGAAGCTGAAACATCAGAAAAAGAAACCGTTGAACCGGAACCGGCGAAGGAAGAAATGACTGAAGAACCTGCTGAAGAAAAAGCAGGCACGGAAGAGAAAGTCGAGGAAGCCGAGGGAGAAAAAGTTTCCGAAAAAGTTGAGGAAGAGAAAGCCGCTGAACCGGAACAGGAAGAAGAACCTGAAGATAAACCTGCAAAAGGCAAGACAAAAGCCAAAGAGAAGAAAGCCAAAGAAACTGCTGATGAAGAACAGGATACAAAAAATGAAGAATCTTCAGCCGATGAGGGAACAACTGCCGAAAAAACAGATAAAAAAGAGGAGTGATTGTCTTATTGTTAGTCTTTAGCTCGTGAGTTTTGATGTGCTCAAACTAATTAATTACTCTTAAGGAGGAAATGGTAATGAAAGAATTTGTCGAATTCATCGCGAAGCATCTTGTGGATAAACCTGAAGAGGTTGAGGTGACCGAAGTTGAAGGCGAACGAGTGACGGTTTATGAGCTCCGTGTGGGGGATGGAGATCTTGGAAAAGTTATTGGGAAACGGGGTCAAACTGCCAAAGCTATTCGCACTTTGCTCAGTGCTTCGGCGGCAAAGATGGGTAAAAGAGCCGTTCTGGAAATTTTAGAATAGGTTATTTCACATATTTGAAGCATTCTGCATGGATTCGGGAGTAAAATTCCCGAATCTTTATTTTATGCCAGAGATAGATAAAAACTTTATTGCGGTAGGTAAGATTTTACGTGCGTATGGGAATTCCGGTCGGGTTAAGATATTGGTTTATTCCGGATTATCTGACCGGTTCCGAAATATAGATGTGATTTATCTGAAGGGACCATCAGGAATGGAAGGCCGGATTCTCAAGGAAGTGAAACAAGAAAATGAAGTTATTATTAAACTGAAAGGAATTGATTCGCGCGAAGATGCAAAAGAATTAGTGGGAACGGAATTGTTCCTTCCGGAAGCTGAATCAATCGATTTACCTGAGAATTCCTATTTCAGACACAGTTTAATTGGTCTGGAAGTTGTGGATCTCCAGAAACAGAAAATTGGTGTGGTAGAGGATATTATGGAAATGGGCGGGAACGATATCTTAGTGGTTCGCGGAGAGAAAAGGGAAATCCTGATACCGGCAGTGGCTGAGTTTGTAAAATCGGTCGATTTAGAAACAGGAAGTATTTCGGTTCGTTTGTGGGATGGAATGTAATGCGTATAGATGTGATTACGGTTTTTCCCAAGATTCTGGAAGATCCTCTGAATGAAAGTATTCTGAAACAGGCGCAGAAACGGATTGAACTGGATATACGGATTATCGATTTGCGGGACTTTGCCACGGATAAACATCAAAGTGTGGATGATACACCTTACGGGGGCGGGCCGGGCATGATTTTAAAACCGGAACCCTTATTCCGAGCGTTTGAGAAAATAGTGGGGAAGGATAAGAAGAATAAAGCAACCAAAATCGTTTTTCCCACCCCTCAGGGAAGACTTTTCACGCAAGAGGTTGCTGAAGAATTAAGTGAAGCGGAAAGATTAGTGATGTTGTGCGGACATTATAAGGCAGTTGATCAGCGGGTGATAGACACCTGGGTAACCGACGAGATATCGATCGGGGATTATGTACTCTCCGGCGGAGAGATTCCCGCTCTCCTGATGATCGATGCGGTTGTCCGTCTGATTCCCGGTGTGTTGGGGGATATTGAATCTGCCCGGACCGATTCATTCCAGAACGACCTGCTGGATTGTCCCTATTACACCAAGCCGGAAACATTTGAGGGATTATCGGTCCCGGAAGTGCTGTTATCCGGACATCATGAGAAAATAGAAGCCTGGCGGCAGGACCAGAAAATTGAGAGAACCCGCGAACGTCGCCCGGATTTATATAAAAAGTACCTTAAACAATTGAAAGTTAAAGCTGAAAATAAAAAGTAACTGGAGGTTAGAAAAATGGACATTCTTCATAATATCACGGCATCGCAGATGAAAACAGATCTTCCCGATTTTGCACCAGGCGATTCAATTTCGGTGAATGTAAAAGTAATAGAAGGTAACAAAGAACGTATTCAGACCTTTGCCGGTATCTGCATAAAACGACACAACGATGGTATCAATTCAACCTTTACTGTTCGTAAAATTTCCAATGGAGTCGGCGTGGAAAGAATTTTTCCTCTGCATTCTCCGCGGATCGAAAAAATTGAACTTGTCCGCAAGGGGAATGTAAGACGGGCAAAACTTTATTATTTACGGGAATTACAGGGAAAAGCAGCCCGTATCAAAGAAAAAAGTTAGTAATTACTTGCAGTCCAGCCGCTCAGTGCCGGGCGGCTTAAAATCTTGGGAGAGAAAGTATTTCCCAATAAACCAGTTCATTGGCTGACCCGGATTTATCAAATCGGATAAAAATGGCACATCATTTCTTCTTTCTCTGTCCGGTCTGTCGGGCAGAAGACTCCATCCAGTATTCTCGCTGCACGGTATGCCAAACTCCATTTAAATTTAAAAATGACCAGCTGATTTTTAAGGATCAGTGTTGGTACTTTCCCGAATATTTCCGCTGGGCTCAAGAAAATCTGAAAATTCAGCGGGAGATCGATGAACACAAAGAAATCCTTGCCGGATTTTCCGGAAGCAAAAATCCGGTTGTACTGAGAATCAGCCACGAGGCAAAATTAAGGCAGGGTTTAGACAGAGTAAATATTTCGGGTCCACTTAAATTGTATCAGCGTGAGTTGGGAATGCCCCGGGAAATCGGAGTGGGACAGCTTGTATTTACCGAGCAGGGCTTTAGCTTCCATGGTACGAGCAGAAAATTTAACTTTTCCTATCAGGATATCACCTGTGTTACCACCAATAGCCACTATTTTGAGTTTAAAGCAAAGGGTGAGCCATATTATCAGATTGATTTTACCCGGGAAAGCCCGCTGAAATACGAAGTGCTTCTCCGAAAGCTGTTACTGGATTCTTATGCCCGGAGTGATAAAAAACCGATTGAGTTTCAGCCAAGATTAATATTTCATCCCCGCGATTTGAGAAAATCGGAAATTTCCATAAACCCTGAAACAAAGTTGGATTTGCCCCTCCATCTCCGAATTTTAAGAAGTTTCCTGCTTTATGTTCTGCGTGTGTTTTTCAGAATATTTCTAAAAATAGAGATAACCGGGAAAAAAACGCTTTCCTTATACTCACCTTTTTTCTGCGTTCTGAACCATCAGAGTATTTTCGACCCATTTATCATCCTGGCTTTTCTTTACCGGAGGATCGGATTTTTAACCAAAAGTACTTCCTTTGCTGGTGGGATCGAACGTTATGTTCTGAAATTGGGATTGTCTATACCCACTACCAGGTATCAAACGGATCCGGAGGCGATTAGTCATATTATTAATTATTTAAACAGGGGAATTCCGGTCGGTATCTTCCCGGAAGGTGAGAGAAGCTGGGATGGGTATCTGCAACCATTTAAACATAGTGTGGTGAGATTATTGGTTTCAGCAAAACAACCGGTTATTCCCATAAAAATCGAAAATGCCTTTTCCTTTATGCCCAGATGGGCAAAATTTCCCCGTAGACAAAAACTTTACATAGAGGTGAAGCCGGCTTTCTGTCTGGTTCCTGAAATATTCTCACCCGACGATCATCGAAATTATCTCGAATCTTTCTTCAAAGAGAAGCATGAACCGGTAGCATAAAATAATCCCACCTAGATGTAATGTTCATTCTGGAAGTAATTTTTTATGCTATACTTTGAGGGAGTGATGTTTATATTCTTTTGGTCGTGATTGAAAAAATATTGAAGTTAAACAGATAAAATTTCCAATATTACCATCTGATGAGACTCAAGCGAGCTTTATCATTTATTCCGTTATCAATCCTTTTGTTGTTGATCTTCTACTGCGCCCACAAAGTCGCTCCTTCCGGCGGACCTGAAGACAAAACGCCTCCACAGATAGTAAAGCATTTTCCCAATGCGGATAGTGTGGGTATCCAGCAGCTGAAATATATTGAAATTGAGTTTAGTGAATCTATCCGGCAGTCAACCCTGCCCGGTAATTATTGGATGGTGCCGGAAGTCGGGGGTGGGCTTGAGGTCAAATGGAAGGGTGGAAAGAAGATCCGTTTTTATCTGCAGGACACGCTGGCGAAGAACCAGACGTATGTCTTTACTCTGGGAACGGGAATAAAAGATCTGCACAATAATGCAGTGGAAGCCCCGTTTCAGTTGGCATTTTCAACGGGGAAGAAGTTGGACAATGGACTCATCACCGGCAGAGTGTATGCGGACAGAAAAGAACAGGATGTTTTTATCTATGGTTACCCAATTAATCAGCAAACCGACCTGGATTCGCTTTTATTCCGGGAAGCCAAGTATTACACCCAGATCGATATTAAGGGAAATTACCAGCTGAATTATCTTCCCTACGGCATGTACCGGGTGATTGCCCTGAAGGATGAGGACTATAATTATGTTTATAACAAAGGATCGGATCTCATTGGTTTGCCATTCAAGGATGTGCGACTCGATTCACTGGAATCCAATTTTTCCGAACTCAATTTATTTCTGATCCAGGAAGATTCAACCGGTCCGGAAATCCGGTCAATTGATACGGTTTCCAGAAGGGAGATTAAAGTTGAGTTTAATGAACCGATCCAGTGGTCAGAATTTAATATCGGGGTGAAGGATTCATCCGGGCAAGTGCTTAGCCGCCCTAAAGCTTTTAGTTACGATCGATCCAATCAGACACTTTTGACCATATACTTTTCTGATTTACCGGAAAAGAAACCAGTGATTCTGGCTTTGGGTGGGGCAAAGGATTTGGCCGGCAATCCCTCAAAACCGCCGGTTTTGGAGAAGGGCTTCACCACCGCCACCCATTCCGATACAACTAAGCCCCGGTTATTGAATATTACTCCGCAGTCAAACAGCAGCGCCATACCTTACAATACACGTATTTCTGTATCGGTTAATGTGCCGGTTGATTCATTGGCTTTTATTAATAGTTTTACTTTAAGGAATGAGGATAGTCTAATCGTGTCCGGGAAATTCAATTTCGAAAATTTAAGCCATCCTGAGTTTATTCCGGATTCCCTGTTGAAATCCTATGTTCAATATACAATCACGGTTGAATTACAGCAGCTGCTGGATCTGTTCGGAAATCCTTTCCCGGACACCACTATCGTTGCCAATTTCAGGACTGAAGACTGGGCAAATCTGGGAGAGATCTCCGGAAACGTCTATGTTCCCGATTCCACCTGGAAAATGGCAATTGTCCGGGCAAAACCTATCCGGGGGGCGCAGGAATATTCCGTTGAAAGCCCGGTAAAGAAGACATACCGGATCGATTATTTACCAGCTGGTTCATACCTGATGGATTGTGTAATTGATGTCAATGAAAACGGCATCTGGGACAAAGGGGAAACTTCCCCCTGGCATTTTGCCGAGCCTTTTACCACCCTCCCGGATACGGTGAATGTCCGGAAACGCTGGACCACCCAGGGCATTGATGTACTGTTTATTTTCAGGAAAGCGAAATGAAATCGAAAATTTCATTTACGAAAATGCACGGCGCAGGAAACGATTTTATTATCATTGATAACCGGAAAAACCATATCAAACCGGGTGAAAACTCGTTAATTAAAAAGTTATGTCACCGGCATCTGGGAATCGGGGCGGATGGACTGATGTTGATTGACTACAAAAATCCCGTCCATTTCAGAATTACTTATTTTAATGCCGATGGACAACCGGCAGAAATGTGTGGCAATGGGGCCAGATGTGCAATCTTTTTTATGCAATTGGTTCAACCAGAAATAACCGATTTTGTGTTTAAAGTTGGGGATGTTGAGTATTCGGGATTTGTTACCGGGATAAATTCAGTGCGGGTGATCTGGAATGAAGCGCCACAAATTATCAATCGGGCAGGTTTAGGTGAGATTATCACACCGGATTTTGAACGATTTGTTTTTGTGAATAGTGGTGTGCCACATCTGGTCCTGCAGGTAAAGGATAATCTGGATAAAATTGATATCCGTACATGGGGCCCGTATTACCGGCAGCATGTTTTTTTCCACCCAGCCGGCACTAATGTAGATTTCGTAGAAATTGCCGATAATAAAATTCACATCCGCACTTTCGAAAGAGGTGTAGAGGACGAAACGTTATCCTGTGGGACGGGGGCCCTGGCTGCCGCAGCCGCTGCTTTGGATTGGGGATATCTGAAATTGCCAGTCCAAATTATTACTCAAGGTGGCACATTACAGGTAGGATTAAATGAAAATGATAAGTACTGGCTGGAAGGTCCGGTGCAAAAGGTGTTTGAGGGAAAATTTAGCAAATCCGATTTTCATTGAAAGTTTTTTTAAGCTGGTATTAATGATAACCTGTTCCAGGAAGTATCGGTTTACCGGATAAATTTGGAAAAATAATTTTGATACCTCAAAAATGTTTTAAATTTGAATTAGCACCGACCGGTTGTGTTCATTTTAAAACTTGGAAATTATGGCTAAAAATTATATATTCATTAAAAAAGAGCAGGGAGCAATGAACCAGAAATTTGGAATCCTCCTAATTGCAATTGTATTACTTGCCAGTTGTGCCGGGCCTTTTAAAAAGAAGCCCAAGGAACCGGAAGAATCCCCCGAAATCGTGGCGGAAAATTACGTCAGCGATGCTATTGATTACTACCAGGCTCAGAATTACCGGAATGCCATAAAAGGCTGGAAAAAAGCCCTGACCATTATTCCGGAAGATGCGGAAGTAAATAATTTTGTTGGTTTGGCCTATCATAAAACGGGCAAGCTGGACAGTGCCATCATATATTTTGCCGATGCGGTAAAATATGATTCAACTTACCATGAAGCCTGGAATAATCTGGGCTATATGTATTTTCTGCGCGGCGATTACGATTTAGCTCTAAAATATTTTGACCGGGCATTAAAGGCAAATCCCAATTATTATCAGGCCCGGTTAAACAGACAGAAAACTTACGATATTTTGCAGGGCAAATTGAAAATCCAGGCATTTGAGCTGGTGGAAAAATCCGCCAAACTGGATAGTCTGGAACTCCAAATAAAGAACTACCAAAAGGCGCTTAAAATAGATTCCAATTATGTGGATGCCTGGAATAATCTGGGTGTTGCCTATTATTATTATGGAAATCTGGACAGCGCTGTTCTCTGCTTCAAAAAATCCCTGGACATAAATGCCGACTATCCTCCTGCCCATAATAACGCCGGTTACATTCTGGATGCCCTTGGAGATTACGATCAGGCTATTGCCCATTATCAGAAGGCGATTCAATTACGTCCCAATTATATGATTGCCATGGCCAATCTGGTGGATACGTATGTCCATAAACGGGACTACAAATCTGCCCGGGAAATATTGGATGCGATGCGGCGAGCGAATCCTCAAAATTATCTGGTGAGGGAGAGAATTCAGGATTATCAGGAACTGCTTTACGGAAACATGCCCCAGGGAGGTTATTAATATGAAAATATTCGCCATATTGATGGCGGGTGGAGTTGGGACCCGATTCTGGCCGCGCAGCCGGGCAAAAAATCCAAAGCAGGTTCTGGATATTATCGATCACGAAACCATGATCCAGTCGACCTTTCGCCGGACCCAAAAACTGGTGAAGTCCTCGAATATTTTTATTGTTACCAACCCGGATCAACAGGAAATCATTAAAAATCAGATACCCAAAATTAGTGATAGTAATTTTATTATTGAACCATTCGGACGCAATACTGCGCCATGTATAGGCCTGGCGGCACTGGCTGTACAGCAGATAGATGATGAAGGAGTTATGGTCGTCTTGCCGGCAGATCACCTTATCACCAATGTTAAGGAATTTAAGTCAGTCACCATGCAGGCTGCAAAATTCGCCTTTGAAACTAATAACCTGGTAACCCTTGGCATAACTCCGGATAATCCATCCACCGGCTACGGTTACATCCAAAGAGGAGATTTTGTAAAGAAATTTAATGGTCACAAAATTTACAAGGTGAAAACCTTTGCCGAGAAACCAAATCTTGAAACTGCCCAACGTTTTTTGGAGAGCGGTGATTTTTACTGGAATAGCGGTATGTTTATCTGGAAAGCCTCAAAAATTCTAAAAGAAATTGAAGAGAAACTGCCCGAACTTCACGAAGGATTAATGGAGATTAAACCGGCTCTTGGCAAAAAGAATCAGGACGCTATTCTGGAAGATGTATATCGCAGGTTACGGGGAATATCCATCGATTACGGGATAATGCAAACCTCTCAGGATGTTTATGTGATACCAACCCAGATGGGCTGGAATGATGTCGGCAGCTGGGAAGTGGTTTATGATATTTCCGTAAAGGATAAGAATAAAAACGCCGGGGAATTTAAAGACATTGTGCAGGTGGACTCCGGGGAAAATTATGTCCATGCTCCAAACAAACTTGTAGCCATGGTCGGAGTAAAAAATCTGATTGTAGTCGATACCGGGGATGCGATTCTGATTTGCCGGAAAAATAAGAGTCAGGATGTGAAAGAAATTGTTGAACAACTTAAAAAAACAGGGATGGATGAATACATTTAGACCAAGGAAAAGAAAAACAAAAGCACCGGTTGTTGACCAGGAGAAGCAATTATTGCTGGAAGAACTTCTGGAAATCATCCGGCGGCAGGACATCGAAGTGAGGATTGAACCCGGACGATTTAACGGCGGATTTTGCCTGGTAGGTGAAAAAAAAGTATTTTTTATCAATAAGGATTATCAGACAGATCAGAATATAGATATTGTAGTAGAGTATCTAAAAACCGTTGAGTTGGAGAATGTTTTTTTATCTCCTAAATTAAGATCCATTCTTGAAGACAGTGAGATAAACCTTGAGGAGTCATCATGAAAGACACCAGAAAATCGGCCCGGGTAGATGCCCAGTTGTTCATATCCTATGACGTGATGGATGAATCCGGAAGAATAACCTATTCGGGAATGGCATTAAGCCGGGATTTAAGCCGAAAGGGAGTGATGATAGAAGAGCGGATGTCCTTCCCGGTGGATTCGAAAGTCCAGATGCATCTTGGTGTGGGAGAAGATGTGGTTCACGTCGATGGACACATCCGGCACATTGAGGAGGTGAGTGAAAATCTGTATTATGTCGGTGTGGAATTTGAACAGATAGATTCCGAGACATTGCA
>CAZTXJ010000118.1:0-4634 GCA_964617285.1 uncultured Calditrichaceae bacterium
GAGATTATTAACCATTAAACAAAATTTTTCAGAAGTTACTATTATTTTAATTTCTCTCCTTTCCTTTCCGGTGAGTCCCGGGCATGCTCCGCCCCCTCAGTTACAGGCCTGTAACATCCGTATGTAACCCTTGCCCAGCCGCAATGTTTGTCCGGCAAGGTTCAAAATCTGTTGTGATCACCGCTGTCGTTTTCTTTTCCTTCAAAAACTGTCCGTTGACGAAATTTCCTGTTACATCAGTACTGCCTGCATTTGGTTTTTGACTGTTTATTGACCCACTGTCATTTTATTTCCCGGATCACCTGCAACACCTGTCCCAGAATCCGGAAATCCGGGGTATGTTCTTCCACAATGATAATCTGCTTGGAAGGCGGATCGCATTGCAAATGGATGCGTCCCCCGGTACGGAAATACCGCCGGATCAATTGCTGATTTCCCAGCTGAACGGCCAGGATGCAACCCTCGGAATAACCGGCTGTTTTTTTCTGGACCACCACGAAGTCTCCTTCCCGGATACCCGCGCCTTTCATAAAATTGTCCGGCGCCTTCAGGGTAAACCGGCCATCCATCTGAAAAGAAGGATTGGTAACCAGATCGCCGATATTCCGAACCTGTTTTTTGTCGATCTCATCCACCAGGTATTCCGCCCGCGGCAATTGAAAGAATTCTTCCCCGGAAGGGGAATTGTTCCCTTTATCCGAAAGCTTGTCTTTATCTTTTAGTGTCATCATCTGTTTTCCTATTGGATGTTATCCCGGATCAATCCGATAACCTTCCCCTGAATACTCCATTCGTTCTGGGGAAAAATGTTGGGGTAATTCGGGTTTTCAGCTTTTAGATATTTCTGACTGTTCTGGGCGACCAGCCGTTTTACCGTGACTTCGTCACCAATCAGGGCTACCACAATTTCTCCGGTCTGGGCGGTATTAGCGGACTGAACAACCACCATATCGCCGTCCAGAATACCGGCATTTATCATACTGTCCCCATGCACCCGCAGGGCAAAATAACGCCCTTCGGATTTTACCAGTGTGCGGGGCAGCATTACATAATTCTCGATATTCTCTTCGGCCAGTATGGGATAACCGGCCGAGACCCGTCCCACCAGCGGTACCTGAACCGTTTCCGAAGCGGGCATATACTGGGGATGAATAATCCGGATGCTTCGGGCAAGGGTATCCCCACGGGTAATATATCCCTTTCGTTCCAGTGCCACCAGGTGGCGAACCACCCCGTGTTTGGAAACGATGTCAAATGCATCGGCAATCTCCTGGTAGGTGGGAGGGTATTCGTGGTGGCCGATATATTGGGAAATAAACTCCAGCACCGATTGCTGTCTCCTGGTCAATTCTTTCATCTGTTTCCTCCGGCTTTTTTTCTGTCGCAAGGTCACCTTTTGTTCACTTGTTTTTTATAATATAGTGAACGAAAGTTCACACTAATTATAAGAAAAATTATACGGTTTGTCAAGAAAAAAATAGAATATTTTTGTACACTAATTTTTTAAATATGTTATTTCTTGAATAAGGAAAAAAGAAAAATATTTTCGGAAAACAATTCAGCATTTGCAGTCATATCAAGGCTTTGGAAAAGGAAAGGGATTTTCTCTTATGGCTTGCATTTATGGATTGAAAAATATATATTGCTGCGCAATTTTTTAAAAATTCATCTTGGAGGATCTATGAAGAGAGGAATTATTTTCCTTACAATGGTGAGCACAGTATTACTGGTTTTGGCAGGGTGTGGGAAAAAAGAAGGCGAAAAAGAATATTTTGAACGTGCCTATCAGGAGATGGGGAAAGAGCAGTGGAGTGAAGCCGAGAAAAATTTCCAGAAGATACTGGATATTTATCCCAATGGAGAATATGCTTCGAAGGCCATGTTCATGGTAGGTTTTGTCAATGCCAATTATTTGAAAAACTATGATAAGGCAAAAAAATATTATACCGAGTTTTTAGAGAAATACCCCAACAATGAACTTGCCGATGACGCCAAATATGAACTTGAACATCTGGGAAGTGATGTGGATGACCTTCCGTTTCTGAAAGAAGAAGGCGCAAAGGATAGCGTGGTGGCAAGTAATTCGCAAAAAAGCGCGGTGCGCCAGCAATAAAAGGTAATATTTTTTTATCATGAATGAACATCATTCACAAATAACCCTGTTTTGAACTACCTGAAAACAGGGTTTTTGTTTGAAATAATTTTTCAGGAACTTTAACGTTAACAAAAAAGTATATAAAAACCTTTGCTTAAAATCGGAGAGTAAAAATTAAAAATGATGGTAAAATTACGCCTCTGGATTCCGATTCTTATCGCAGCTTTCACCTCAATTTTAATTTCCCAGGATTCAACATCTTCAAATTTAAACCAGCCCGAACAAATTCAGTTAAATACTTACGTTGAAGCCAGTAAAGTCCCGCTGAACAGATCGGTTATTTTGCATATTGAGTTGTCCTGGTCCGGCCAGCTAAATAGATATCAGATACAACCGGTTTCTCAGCCCATCCTGACCAATCTTCTGCTGGATGGCAGCGGTTCGGAGAACAGGCTGGAGACCATGCCGGATGGTTCACTGCGCTCGATAAAAGCCATAACTTACCGGTTCCGACCTTTGGAGATGGGCATGGCCTATATTGATGGAATTGTGGTAAAGTATGTTGCGCGTGATACCGGCCAGGAGGAACAGCTTTCTTCCCAGCGAATTATGGTAGAGATTGAAGAACCGGTACCGGAACCGGGAAGCAGCGGGGTTAAATCCTACGTATATCTGGCGTTGCTAATCATCTTCTTCAGTATTGTATTTTATTTCATTATTGTTTTTATCCGGAAACGCCGGCAAGCGCAAAATGGAGTAGCGCCCCTTATCCTAAACTCGGAACGATATCTGAATATCCTCTCCCAGGAAGTCGATCCCCGGGGAACGAATCTGGAAGAAATGACCGGTAAGCTGTCCCGTATTTTCCGGGAATATCTGGGCAAGGAATTTGATTTTCCGGCCAGAGAGCAGAGTACCCAGGAAATTATTCAGCACTTGCAACAATTGGATTTGGAGGAGACCGACCGGCATAATCTGCAGCAGGTGATGGAAAAACTGGATGTTATCAAGTTTGCCGGCAGAAATATCGATCCAAACGATTTTATCAATATATATGGTGCCATCGAAACATTTCTTATCAAAAGAAAACAACAACAGGAATTGACCCAGGCTGAATCAAAGGAGGAAAAATGAGCGTTGACATTCAGGCGATCAACGAAAAGATCCAAAAGGAAAGTAGTTTTGTCGAAAAGATAAATAATGAAGTCCACAAAGTGATTGTGGGACAGACCTATATGGTGGAACGTTTGCTTATTGGTTTGCTGTGTGATGGACATATACTTTTAGAAGGTGTTCCCGGTCTGGCCAAAACCATGACAGTTAATACCATTTCAACGGTTATCCAAACCCGTTTCCACCGGATTCAGTTTACCCCGGATTTACTCCCGGCAGATCTTCTGGGAACTTTGATTTATAACCAGAAGACAGGTGACTTTACCGTGAGAAAAGGACCGATCTTCTCCAATCTGATACTGGCTGATGAAATAAACCGATCTCCGGCAAAGGTACAGAGCGCCTTGCTGGAAGCCATGCAGGAACGCCAGGTAACCATAGGCGACACCACTTATCCCCTGGAACAGCCTTTTCTGGTGATGGCGACTCAAAATCCGATAGAGCAGGAGGGTACCTATCCGTTGCCTGAAGCCCAGGTGGACCGGTTTATGCTCAAATTGAATATCACTTATCCCAAGAAAGATGAAGAACTGGAAATAATGCAGCGGATGACCAGCGGTGAGACTATCAAGATAAATCCGGTGGTGAAGCCGGAGGATATCATGAAAGCCCGGCAGGTAGTCAATGAAGTTTATATGGATGAAAAGATCGACCGCTACATCGTGGATATCGTTTTTGCCACCCGCAGTCCGGAAGAATATGGACTTACCGATATTACCCCGTTGATCGCATTCGGGGCATCTCCCAGAGCATCAATTAATTTGAAACTAGCGGCAAAAGCACATGCATTTCTGCGCCGCCGGGGCTATGTGACACCGGAAGATGTTAAAGCGATCGGAATGGATGTGTTACGTCACCGGATTATTGTGACTTATGAAGCAGAAGCGGAAGAGGTGACTTCGGAAGATGTGGTTCGCAGGGTGATTAATCATATCGAAGTACCATAAATCAATATTTTTAGTCATTGATTAAGTTCATGACTTTAAAAAGGGATTGGATCTGAATTTTATTGAATGTCTTAACTTGATAAGTTGATTCAAACAATGGAAACGAAAGAACTACTTAAAAAAGTCCGGCAAATTGATCTCAGTATTCGTGGAGTGGTAAACGAAGTATTTGCCGGGGAATATCATTCGGTCTTTAAAGGGCGGGGAATGGAATTCGCCGAAGTGCGCGAATATCAGCCTGGTGATGATGTCCGGACTATCGACTGGAACGTTTCCGCCCGCATGAATCATCCCTATGTTAAGGTTTTTGACGAAGAACGAGAGCTGACGGTGATGATTCTGTTCGATGCCAGTTCCTCGGAGAGTTTTGGCAGCCGCAACCAGATGAAGGGTGATGTGGCTATCGAAATTGCTGCCCT
>CAZTXJ010000118.1:4734-5870 GCA_964617285.1 uncultured Calditrichaceae bacterium
ATCCTGCTGGATACCTCGGTAAGCGAGATCAGGGATTCGATTACCCAGAACGCCCTGTCGGATAAAACCGGACTGGAGAAATTATTCAAATCGATTGGGGTGGATTATATTGATATCTATACTCATGAATCCTATATCAAACCCCTGACCAGATTTTTCCGGATCCGGGCCAAACGGTTTCATTAATTGAATGATTTTGAAAAAATTGGGAACAGTGTAAAAATAAGATTGTGTAAATGACAAATGAAAAACGCTTTTGAAAAGTCTCAGGATAAGATCGTCTATTTGCTTATCATTTTTTTTCTGGTTATTGTTGGTTGTGAATCGAAGGAAAAGGCCACTATCCCGGCCGCCAAAAAAAGGGAATTGGCGAATGTGTATTACAATCAACAGCTCTATCAGCAGGCAGTTGAGGAATACATCGACTATCTGACCCGATATCAACTCGATGAAAAAGAACAGGCAAATATCACCTATATGGTTGCCAATATCTATTTCGACCGGCTGCACGATTATGAAAATGCCCTGGCCTATTATCTGCGTGTGAAATACCTTTATCCTAATTCAAATTTACAGCAGGAATCCAATAAAAAAGTGGTGGAATGTTTGGAACGCTTGAAGCGATCGACCGACGCCCAGCAGGTGATCGAGCAGACCGCAGCCCTGGATGAGTCGCAAAAACCGCAGAGCCATCCGGGGGAGGTTATCGCCAAAATAGGTGAGCGGGAATTTACCAGTGGTGACTTGCAGTATGAATTGAATCGCCTGCCGGTTTATATGCGTGAACAAATCAGCACCAAGCAACAGAAAATTGATTTTTTAAAAAGTGTGATTGCCCAGCAGTTATTGTACGATTCTGCCAAACGTAAGGGTTTGGACAAGGACAAAGATGTGCGGGCCGGATTGCTGGAAGCAGAAAAAAGTTTGATGGCCCAGAAACTCCTGGAGGAGGAAATCAGCAAAGAAATCAATCTGGATAAATATTCCAATGCCGATGTTGAACTTTACTATAAGGCGAATAAAGATAAATATGCCGAGAAAGATGATAAGGGCAAAGTAAAACGGATTAAACCATTTGAAGAGGTTCAGCAACAGGTGGCGCAGGATTTTGTTCAGGAAAAGCAACAGGAAGCCTA
>CAZTXJ010000118.1:5970-10129 GCA_964617285.1 uncultured Calditrichaceae bacterium
AAGGGACTGCATATCGAGCAACCCGGTCCGGGAGCAAATCTGGGTCAATTCGAAATAAAGGATTATCACATTGAAGATCCTGTGGAAAAGGATAATCTGGTGACCCAGCAGTTTAAATATGAAATTTCGGTCTTTGATACCGGGAGATTTGTTATCCCTCCATTTCCGGTCGCTTTCAGCGAATCGGATACTTCCCGGAAGTATCAGCTGATCCAGTCCGAACCCATTGAAATTTTTGTAAAGAGCGTTTTGACATCTGAAGATGCAGAGATAAAGGATATTAAACCGCCCATATCAATCCCCTTTAATTACCGGAAGTGGATTCTGTATGGTTCTGCCGGATTGCTGATTATTGCCGGGACGCTCCTGGTGCTGTATATCATCCGCCAGCGCAAGCGTGGAATCCCTCTGTTCAGGAAGGAAGTGATCCGCCCAGCGCATGAAATTGCCCTGGAGGCTTTGGCAGAACTTAAACCGGAATGGCAGCAGATGCTGGAAAACGGAGAACACAAATTACTGTTTACCCGGCTTTCGGAAATTATGCGGCAATATCTGGAAAACCGGTTCTTTGTGAAAGCACTGGAAGAAACCACCTATGAAATTATTGAATCACTGAAAGATCTGGAATTATCTGGTGAGTCAGAGCAACAGGTGCAGGAGATACTGGAATTGTCCGATCTGGTGAAATTTGCCAAGTACATTCCGCAAAAGGATGAGACGCAAAGTATTTTCGAGAAAATCGAACTATTCATCGAAGAAACCAAAATTGTTTTTGAGCCGGTAGAAAACAAGATTGAAGTGGATGCATCGGAAGTCGTCAAATCCACCGATAAGACAGAATTGGTTGCTGAAGAATAAAAAGAAATCACAAGCGCAAATGAATAAATCAAAATTAAATAATCACATTAACACATTAAAACGACGGAGGACATACCGTGATTGAGGTGAAAGAACTGACCCGTTATTACGGTGAGACCAGAGCGATACATAATGTGTCCTTTGATGTACAAAAAGGAGAGGTGTTGGGCCTGTTGGGGCCGAATGCCGCCGGTAAGACAACCACCATGAAAATTCTGACCTGCTACATGCCGCCCACTTCGGGCAGCGCTACGGTTGGTGGTTTTGATATCTGGGATCAACCCATGGAAATTAAGCAGCGGATCGGTTATCTGCCGGAAAATCCGCCCCTGTATAATGACCTGCGGGTGACGGAGTATCTCGATTTTGTCAGTAAAGTTAAAGGAGTCCCATCGGATAAACGTCAATCTGCCATCGATACTTCCATCGAAAAGGCAGCATTGCAATCTGTTAAAAAACAGGTGATCGGAAGCCTGTCCAAAGGATTTCGCCAACGGGTCGGTCTGGCCCAGGCACTGTTGAACGATCCGGAGATCCTGATCCTGGATGAACCGACTGTCGGTCTCGATCCGCGGCAGATTATTGAAATCCGGGAATTGATTAAGAACCTGGGTGGCGATCACACCATTATTCTTTCCACTCATATTCTACCGGAGGTCGAGATGACCTGTGGCCGGGTGGTGATCATCAATGAAGGGGAAGTGGTCGCTGAGGATACCCCGGGAAATCTGACCCGCCGGCTCAAAGGTTCCGAACGCACCGTGCTGGAAGTAGAAGGAGATGAAAAGACCACCGGATCTGTTTTGCAGGGATTCAGCGAGGTGACCAAGGTTGACAAGAAGAAATTGGCTACTGACAACCGGTTTAAATATATCCTGGAAACCAGCAGCGATATCCGCCGGGATCTGGCAAAAGCCCTGGTTGATAAGGGACTGGGTCTCTACGAACTTCGCAGCGAAGCCTACTCACTGGAAGAAATATTCCTGCATCTGACTACCAAAGAGGAGGTGTCTTAACATGAAAAAAACCTATGCTATTTTTCAAAAAGAGATAAAACATTTTTTCTATTCACCCATTGCTTATATCGTTATTGCAGCTTTTGCATTGATTACGGGCATATTCTTTTATCTTTATTTGAGCAGCTTTGTGGAGGCGGCATTTATGGATATGGTTCGGTCCCAGCAGTTCCGGACCGCACCCCAGCGCTTTAATATCAATCTGCAGCTCATCCGACCCTATTTCTGGAACCTGGCGCTGATTTCCCTTTTTGTACTGCCGCTGGTGACGATGAGACTTTATTCCGAAGAAAAGAAATCCGGTACAGTGGAACTGCTTTATACCACGCCGCTTTCGGTAAGTAATATCGTTCTGGGTAAATTTTTTGCCGGAATCGTTTTCTATATTATTATGCTCATACCCACCATGTTGTTTACCGGTTTGCTCTTTATCTACGGTAGTCCGGAACTGGGACCGGTTCTGTCCGGCTATCTCGGGCTCTTACTATTGGGAAGCGCATTTATTTCAGGAGGATTATTTATTTCCTCCCTTACCGAGAACCAGATTATTGCCGCGATCGGCGGATTCGGCTTGTCGCTTCTGCTTTGGGTGATCGGTTGGGCGGCAAATTTCTCCGGCCCCGGTCTGGCAGGTGTCTTAAACTATTTATCGATCATCAACCATTTCGAAGATTTTGCCCAGGGTGTGATCGATTCCAAAAATATTTTTTATTACCTGTTGTTCTGCACGATGGGAGTGTATCTCACTCTGAAGTCGGTAGAATCGATTAAATGGCGCTCCTGATCGGAGAATAAGAATTATTAATTTATGATGAAAAAAATAGAAAATATCAGGAGGAAAGAGAATAAATGAAACGATATGTAAACATCGCCCTGATTGTTGGTATTGTTCTTTTCCTTTATAGCTTTGTCAACTTCTCCCTGAATCAGATATGGGATTGGGTGTCAACCATCTCGCTGATTCTGGGTGTACTCATCAGTGCGGTATCCATCTATTACCGGCTGCAATTCCGTCAGAAAAAGATGAGCACCCGCACCATCAAATATGGCGCAAATTCACTGCTTTCGGCGCTTATCGTATTTGGCATCATTATCCTGGTGGCGTTTATAACCGATCGGCATAATGCCCGGGCGGATCTCACTTCCCAGGGATTGTACAGCCTGGCCGAACAAACCAAATCCGTTTTGAACGATCTGAATAAGGATGTAACGATTTATGCGTTCTACAAAAAGTCCGATGAAACCATGGCCAAGGACCTTTTGGAAGAATATGCTTTCCGGTCAAAACACATTAAATATGAATTTGTCGATCCGAACCAGAAACCACAACTGGCCCGTCAGTTTAACGTAACCCAGTATAATACGGTGGTAGTGGAAAGCGGCAACAAAAAAGAGACCCTGGATGAATTAAGCGAAAGCAACCTGACCAATGCCATTATTAAAGTTACCCGGGAACTGGATAAAGTTATCTATTTTCTGCAGGGACATGGCGAGCATGGTATCGAAGACACCGGACAGCAAGGTTACAAAACCGCTATGGAAGGCATTCAGAACGAAAATTATCAGGTAAAACCGCTTAATCTTGCCCAGGAGAAAAGCATTCCGAAAGATTGTTCAGTCCTGATTATTGCCGGACCAACCAGCAATTTCTTCCCCTTTGAACTGGATACTCTGAAAAAGTATGTGAATGCTGGCGGCAAATTAATGGCCATGGTCGATCCCATGGTCAATACCAATATTATTCCATTCCTGGAACAATATAAGGTGAAGCTGGGAGATAACCTGGTGGTGGACGCTTCCGGTGTTGGTCAGTTGTTTGGCATGGGACCGGAAATACCGCTGGTGAGTAAATATGAAGATCACGATATGTTTAAAGATTTTGGGGTGATGACCTTCTATCCCAGGGCACGGGCAGTGGAAACCAGCACTGAAGGTGAAAGTGGTTTTACCCCAACTGTGCTGTTTAAAAGTTCGGCCAGCAGCTGGGCGGAATCCGATTATCAGAACCGCAATGTCGGTTACAACGCGGATAAAGATATCAAGGGGCCGGTGCCATTGGCGGTGGTTTCCACCAAAACGGTGGGCAATAATAAAAAAGCGGAAGTTATGGTGATCGGGGATTCGGATTTTGCGGATAATGCCTATATTAAGAATTCCGGTAATTACGATATGTTCTTAAATATGGTCAACTGGATGGCCGAAGAAGAGGATATGATCACCATCCGGCCAAAGGAGATCAACGACAGCCGGGTGAGTCTGACCGCCAAAGACAGTAAGGTTATTCT
>CAZTXJ010000119.1:0-3145 GCA_964617285.1 uncultured Calditrichaceae bacterium
TTGGCTAACGGATAGGATATTTTCATGTACAGATCTACCAGCCATTTTTTGGAGTCCCCCCCCAGGGCAATCATCTTATCCACAAAGCGATTGAGCTCGGCATAATTCATTTCTTCCGGCTGAATTTCCAGTTCCAGCAGATCCTCCGGCGTTATATTGCTCACGGCATACTTGATTGTATCATACTTGGACACAATTTCTGAGGTATCGGTTAAAACTCTTCTGGTGACATCAATTAAATTCCAGATGTTCTTATCATTATCCCACTGCATATATCGGGCATCAAGTCTCAGGGCAATTTTATTATTTTCAGTCTGGATGATATTAACCTTATAGGCCCTCTGCTTCTTTGTCTCATACATCTGGATGTAAATCTGCCGGTTGGCTCCGTCCTGGATGGCCAGTTGGCTACGGGAAGTCATGATCTGTTTGGATTCTTTCTTTATATCATAGCGGTAAATATCCAGTCTTGCCCGGTTGGCTTCCGGGACAACCGTTTCCCCGGCAACTCCAATGAGCAGGCTAATTAGAAAAGCGATAATAAAAAGGGGCATCAGAATCCGGTAAAGACTTAGACTCGATGATTTCATAGCGATGATTTCATTGTACTGCGCCATTGAACCAAGAGCGAAAAGACTGCTCAAGAGCATTGAAACAGGCAAGGTAAGGACAATGATGTAGGGAATATAATAAATATAATAAAGAAACACCTGTCCAAAACCGGCATCAAATGAGAGGAATTTGTCCAGATTTTCAATAAGATCGATGACCACAAATATGACGATAAAGGCCAGAATGTTGAAAAAGAGAATGATCAGAAATTTTTTGATTAAATAGCGGTCCAGTATTTTCATCATTTATGGTGTTCGTCCCCTCTGAAAAAGGATTGTAAAAATTTTGGCAATTTTTCCCATCTGATAAATGTTGTCTCCTTTACCACCCGATAGGTTAAATAGACACCAAATGACCCAACAATGATGTTTGCCATCCACATGGCCAGGAATGGAGAAATGAGTTGTCGATCTGCTAATTCTTCTCCACCAATCAGGAAGACCCAATAGAGCAGGAAAAAACCGATACTGAAGGTAACACCAACACCCAGACTTCCTTTTTTTGCTTTTATGCCCAGTGGGGCGCCAATAAGAATAAAGACGATACTGGCAAAGGGGATAGCAAATTTTTTATGGATCTCAACTTCATACTTATAAATTTGTCTGCGGTAAAAATCGATATTTTTTTCCGAACTTTTTAATCGCTGAATAACCGCCTGGGTCTTTCTTAATGCCTTGGTTCGGGAAGATTGCATGTTACTGAGGCTAATCTCTGTTACAGGATCATTGTCGGTTTCACTGGCTAACCAGGTTTTTATTGAATCCGGAGCGGGATAGTAGACGGTCATATCCTGTCGGATCTTTTTCCTCTCATTACTAATCGAATTCCGGTATTTGGCAACTTCCGCTTTCATCATTTTAATGTTCATTTCCCGGTCTCCCCGCCACTCATCCTCATCGCGTTTAAAAACCAAATCCGGGGCTGGTATGTAAAATACATTTCTGGTAAATTGCAATCGGCGGTATTCCGAATAATCCTTGGTATTGATTTCATGAATTTCACCGTTGTACAGGGTGAACACCAGACTTTCCCGAACTTTATCGAAAACCAGACGACCGGTAGCTGCGATAATCGTCCGTTGGAGGTCAGAGCTGCTTCGGTCAAATATGGTAATATCCTTCAGACGGTCTGCCCGGTCATCAACATAATCCGGATCAATAATGTTGCTTTTGTCAATAACTTCTTCTCCCAGGGATCGTTCCACATCTTCCACCAGAATGCTGTATTTCCCCAGATTCATATAAATTCCCTCTTCCAATTGGAGGGTAGGTTTTTTACGGGAGATGCTGGAAAAGAGTAAACGGGCCTTGTGATTATATTCCGGCAACACCTTATCGGTAAACCAGAACATGAAGATTGTCAAAAAGATAGTGGCGATCAATGCGGGACGGATAATCTTATAGATACTGATGCCGGAAGTTTTGAGAATGGTAATCTCATTATCTGAAGAAAGACGCCCGAAGGCCATTAATGCGGCAACCAGGACAGACATGGGAACAGCAAGGGCCAGCATCCAGGCCAGGTTCAGGTAGATAAATTCGATGATGGTGCCAATGGATAAACCTTTGCCAAAAATTTTCCCAATATATTGGACAATAAATTTTGTCACGAATACGAACATGATCACCGCCAGTGAAAATAGAAACGGGCCGATATGTTCGCGAATGGTATAGCGAGCTAATAAAAACATCAAATGACTCCCGGAACTCTTTAAAGATAAATAATTAAGATAATTAGCTCAAGAACATTTAAAGTGTCTGATTTTTCCATGCTTTTCCAACTTTATAAATTTTATTTGGAATCAGACCATTATGGAACGCAAATGTGAAATTTTCGTTCTAAACTTTAATAAATTTTCAAATAGCAAAGTTAAGCACTTTTAAATACAGGAGGCATGTATGAAAAAGTTTCAGTTCAAAATAATTCACTCCATAGTATTAATAGGTGTGATGGCTTTAGGATCAACTCTTCTTGCCGGAGAGCTGATCAGGGCAGATAACTTTACCCTTTCGGATTATAACGGAAAGACACATTCTCTCTCTGATTATGAGGATGCCAATGCCATTGTAGTCATGTTTATAGCAACTCAATGTCCGGTCTCAAATGCTTATAATTCGCGAATGGAAAAATTGTATGAAGACTACTCACCGAAAAATATTGCCTTCATCGGGGTAAATTCCAATAAACAGGAAAGTGTAAAAGAAATTGCCGAGCATGCGAAGGAGCATGGATTTAAATTTACCATATTAAAAGATCCGAATAATGTCATTGCCGATAAATTTGATGCCCAGGTCACTCCGGAGATTTTTGTATTAAATTCGAATTTTGAAGTTCTGTATCATGGAAGAATCGATGATTCGCAAAGGGAAAATCAGGTAAAATCCCAGGATTTAAGAACTGCCCTGGACAATATTTTAGCCGGAAAGAAAGTGACCGTGACGGAAACCAAGGCGTTCGGATGCACCATTAAAAGAGTGAGTAAATGATACGGGCATTTTCTGCGATTTCATTTTTTTTGATTCTGGCACTTTTT
>CAZTXJ010000119.1:3245-7723 GCA_964617285.1 uncultured Calditrichaceae bacterium
TTCCCTTCTTGCAAGACCAAAAAGTTGATTTCCCGATATATGTCCAGAATTTTGAGCATCAGGAGGATTTAATAAACCGGTTGAATCCGGAGTGGAGCGGGGCGCTTCCGGCCACCCTTCTGTATAATGATAAAGGTGAGCTGATAAATTTCATGCTGGGAAAACAATCCTACCAACAGTTTAAAGAGGCCATCGATACCTTATTGAAGTCTTCCTGATTTCTTTAGCAAATCAGTATCAGTAATCCAAATTTTTAATCCACTGTTTCCTGCAGTGATTATCTGAAAAAATTGAAGAAATTTCTCCAAATTCAATTTATATTATTTAAGAGAATAGGAATGATCGCAGCCACGTCTCATGGCATATATAATTTAGACTGAATTTTGGGAGAAATTGGTTTGGCTTTGTCACTGTTAATTTATTTTGGCAAGTTCTACTGACAGAATTTTATAGATCGATACTATTTATGCAAGCCGACAATGAATAAATCGAATGAGCAATAAAAAAATTAATGGACGAGAGGAATTTGACATGGTAAAAAATGAGATGGATCGGAAAAATAGAATTGCTCAATGGGCTTTTGATACCCGTCCCATTCTGGGTCGTTTTCACCTGTGGCTGGAAGATGTGGAGATGAAATGGGCCCGTGGTGACCATGGTCGCGATCTTAATAACACGATTTCCTTTGTTGATGGGCGAATGGAGAGGTTGTTGATCATGACTGCAGCAATTACCGCACTGGGAACAAGATTGTTTGGCAGATACGGAGAGGGAAAATCCGTTGATAAAAAAGAACTGAATCAGGTGAAAAAAGATGCCGACGCCATCTCCGCCTATGCCATGAGTGAAAGTCTGTGGTATTTATCCCGGTCGCTGCCGGAAAATCATGCCATCATGGTTTGCCTGGGCGAAGGACTGATGCCAAAGGCGGGAGAAACACCGGAGATGGGGGCGAATCCTATGCTGGGATTTGGCCGGATTTATGCCCGGCCCCAGGTAGCCCAGTTCGTTGAACTGTGTGTTCAGAAATTGATTAATGATGATGGCTATAGCTGGGAAAAATTCCGGCAGGAAATTACCAGTACCGGAATAACTATCTGGGGTGCCGCGATCGATACCCTGGAAAATACCTCCCGCTTTGCCAAGGGGGAAAAAACCGGGCCGATTACGGTTTTACATCTGTTCGATCAACCACTGGCTATCACCAAACCCTATGAAGGCTATTTCGGGAATTTACTTCTGCCCCGGGAAATTGTCCAAAATGCCGCAGAAAAATCTATACTCATCGACTTTTTTACGCCACGGAAAAAGATCCTGGAGGCGATTAAACTGACCCATCCGGATATCAAAAATAAAAATATTCATGTCTGGACACTGGCGGGAAAACCCCGGGAACCCCGGATTGGCAAATTGTGGCAAGAGTGGCGGGAATTAGGTGTCCATCTGGTGGAAGATACCTGGAAGCTTCCGACCGGATATAAAGCCTTCACCGATTCCGGAACCTATGCACCCACTTTTATTATCAGGGATTGGAGGGATGATAAAAACGAAAAACATCTTTTTCTGGTGGATGGATACGCTGCTTCTGCCGAGGCGATACAGGCGGCCAGTTTATGTCCCATTTTAAATTTGAGTGCTTCACTGGCGGTGTTTTCCTCCAAGTTTAAGTTGAGTTATGAACGGGAAGCCAAAATAATGCATCTGAATCCGGAAGCGAAAAATTTTGCCCGGGAATTGTCTGCCATATTTGAAAAGGATCTGGATAAAGAAACCATTGAATTTTATCGAAAAGATATCAGGGAAGCGCAGAGCGCCGGTATTCCCTTAACAGATAGAGTTATCGGTATAGATAATTTTCTCCCGGATAAAAAGTGGCGGGTCATGGCGCTTTCCGGCTATATGCTGGATGACCCCTACACCGGGATCTCCGGGATTGAAAAAATGTCCAGGCGGGTTTACAAGGTGTCGGTACGTTTATCTACCCGGCTGGGTGATAAGCTGGTTACCCTGACTTTACGGCTCCTGGAAGATTTTGAGGAAAGCCGGCTGGTTTTCAATCCGTTATTGAACCGGTTCATGCGGGGCGAGGATTATGAAGAGCGGGCAGTAAAGATATCCGACTCCGGTCGAATTCGAAATGAACTGCAAACCCTGTGTTCCGAAGCATTGGAACATTTTGGTGCCGACGGGATCAAAGTATATTTTGATAAAATTTCACCAGACGTTATCACCCCGGAGGATCAGGATACTTTAAAGCAGATCCTGAGCTGGTATAAAAAACATCATCCTATCTGGTTTAACTGGTTGGAATTAAGACAATAATTGATCAGGTAAAATAAAGAGGTGACCATCCCTGGTACCTCTTTTTAGTATTAGTTCTGAACCACTATTTTTATTTGATTTCAGCATCGCCGCTGGGAAATCCCGTTACATCATTATCCAGCATATAAAGCACATGATCCGTCGCGTTGGCGGGAATCATCCCTTTCAATGGTTTTAAGGCAAATGGCGCAGGATCATCATCCGGCATCGGTTCGATGGAGATGACAGCGGTCATGCCTGCCAAATCTGTGGGAAAGGTTAATCCCATTGGGGCATTCAGCAGAAAATCCTCACCTGGAAATGGTGGTGCCGGCATGGTGCTGCTGTAAGGTGCCGAATCATCGGCCATGTCTGCTGCACTAAACTTGCCGGAAGTAACCGGTGTGCCGTTGATAACCACCCAGCCTTCATAATCCCATCCGGCAGGAAGTGAAGGCAGACTGAGCGCTTCCATTGGCCCGGTAAAGTTAATTGATACAGTTCCAGTGGGAAAAGTACCGGCATTGTTATCCAGATCGTAGGTAACGTGATCCATTGCATCGGAGGGAATCATACTGGCCAGCGGTTTTAATGTGAATGGGGCAGCATCATCATCCGGATCCGGTTCAATAGAAATAACCGCAGTCATTCCGGCCAGGTCGGTCGGAAAAGTGAGACCCGCCGGTGCATTATTCAGGAAGTCCTCACCGGGGAATGACGGACCACTCAGTTGTCCGCTGTAGGGCGCGGCTAAATCGGCCATGGCCGGATCGGTGAATTTTCCGGTAGTAACCGGGGTGCCATTGATTACTGACCAGCCTTCATATTGCCAGCCTGCGGGAAGTATCGGAATCTGCAAACCAACCGCAGGAGTTCCGCTGGATAAATCCAGAAACCAGATTCCGCTATTTTCGTTAGTGCCTGAACCATTTGTGGGGGTTGCCAGAATATATTTTCCGGAAGCTCCCATAAAGTCATTACCCAGGGCAGCGGCGTGGGCAACATCCAGATCTGCCATATCGCTGCTCACATCACCAGCCAGATAATGAGTTGCGGCTGGTGCCGGGTCCATGTCACCTGCCGGTTCAATAGTAAGAACAATAGCGGTAGCGGCACTTAGATCGCCACCAACCTGAAATTCACCATTGGGAATCATAGTGCCGTTCAGATCGATCAGATTTCCGCTGGCGTCGACATTAAACTTTCCGGTCGAAACCGGCGATCCGCTCACAATTGCCCACCCTTCATAATGATATCCGTTCTGAAGCGGTTGCAGACCGGAGAAATTGAAGGTGAAAGTGGTGGAAGGCGGTTTAAGAAACCAGATTCCACTGTTTTCATTGGTGCCTGAACCGTTGGTGGGTGTGGCCAGAATATACTCCCCGGCAGCTGAACTGAAATTGTTGTTCAAAGCAGCCGAATGGCCAACTGATAATCCTGCATTGAGTCCGGATACATCGCCGGCCAGATAATGGGTATCCGCGGGACCGGGATCGGTGTCATTATCGGGTTCAATGGTAATGACAATAGCCGTAGCATCAGTCAGATCTTCACTGGTCTCAAATTCACCATTCATGATGGCGTTGCCATTCAGATCGACTATCGAACCGGACGCATCAACATTAAACTTCCCGGTGGAAACCGGTGTACCGTTGATGATTGCCCATCCTTCATAGTGATAACCATTTTGCAACATGGTCAGATTCTGGAAGGACAGATCTATCTTGTGATGTCCGGTGGGTCCCATGGTGTTCTCATCTTCCTTGGAGCAGGACAAACCAATAATTCCGAGAATTAGAATTGAAAAAAACAAGCTGCGATACATATGAATCCTCCTCGTTTAATTTGTTTAGCACAACATAGCACAGAGATGTCACGGAAATATCACAACGGAATCATAAAAGAGTAAAATAACGGGCGAGAGGCGATTTAATTTAAACCGAGGGGATGGTTGTTTTAAACCAGTCAGCCGATCCTCATTGCGGATCCATCCCTGGGTCTGTACATATACGCGGGGATTGCCTGCCTGCCGGAGCCTCGGCGCAGGCAGGCCTTACCCTCCTTGGCTCGCAAAGACATGAAAAATAATGTCTTTGCGAATTTCTGACGTCAGTCAGGAATGTGGCAATCCTCTAAAGAAGCTTCTTGAACTCTCCATTTTTGGATCACATCAAACA
>CAZTXJ010000119.1:7823-10124 GCA_964617285.1 uncultured Calditrichaceae bacterium
ACCGAGATGCTACTGTGGTGAATTTCCAGAATTTTTTTGGCGATGGCCAAACCCAGACCAGTTCCGCCTTTCTCCCGGGAACGGCTCTTTTCAACCCGGTAAAATCTCTCGAAAATGTGAGGCAATTCATCTTTGGGTATCCCCACTCCGGTATCCGATATACTGATTCTGATCTTATGATCGATGCCGGAGAGCTCCACTTTCACCGTCCCATTGGCCGGAGTGTAACGCAGGGCATTTTCCATCAGATTGGAAAGCGCCCGTTCGATAAGGCCGATATCTCCGTAAACCAGGGGAAGGTTTTGAGGCAGGTCCGCTTTGAGGTTTATCTTTGTTTTTTCGGCATTGGGCTGAAATTTCATTACAATATCCTGGGTCAGCTCGGCAATGGAGAAGGGCTCGGATTTTGGTTGAATCTGTTTGGCGTCGAGTTTGGAAAGTTCGAATAGTTCTTCCACCAGCTTGCCCAACATGGTGGTGTTGTTGAGGATGGTTTCCAGGTATTTCAGACGATCTTCCGGATTGAGTTCCGATTCTTTCATCATAATGGTTTCAATATACCCCTGGATGGAAGCCAGCGGACTGCGCAGGTCGTGGGAGACATTGGCCACCAGTTCGCGTCGTAGATTATCGGTTTGTTTAAGTTCCTCCATGTTGGCCACGATGGTGTCCGCCATTTTGTTAAAGGAGATACCAACCTGACCAATCTCATCATTTGTTTTAACATTAATACGGCGGTCCAGATGACCCTTTTCAAAGTCCTTGACCACCTCGGTCATTCGCCTTAGCCGTTTTGTCATAAAAAAGAACAGGGTCAGTCCGATGATCCCGGTAAAAATGAGGGTGAAAAGAAGGCCTTTCAGAGTGGTCTTGAGGATATAGCTTTCCCGGATCATGCTTGTAGCAGTATCGTACTGCTCACCGCCAATGATGATATATAAGTAACCTTTCACATTTTTACCGATCTGAATGGTAGCAGCAGAGAAGGGCCTCTGGCGGCCGGGATGTCTCGGGTCGTCTCCCAGGATCAGCTCTTCCTTATCACTTTCAATAAACTTGTGGACCGGATCCAATTCAACATGATCTTTCTGCACCTTCTTTTTCGGATCGGCAAAGAACGCAAGAATTTTGCCATCCTGATCGAGCAAATATATCTCAACCTTGGGATTCATCACCATCATGTAATGGATCATGTGTTCTATTTGAGGAAGGGATAGACTATCAGTCAGAGCGGGTTTGAATTCGGCAGCCATATCTCTGGCCAGGTGGATATTGAGCTTCTGATCGGCCTCATCCACAAAGCGCATCGAGGCCTGAACGGTAATCAGTACCTGTACGATTCCCAGGATGAGAAGCAGAACCAGAAAAATTGCCGACAGTTTGCCGTAAAAAGTTCGGAAAAATTTTTTCATTTACTGAGCTCCTCATGTTCAACAAAACGATAACCGACTCCCCAGACGGTTTTAATAAAGGTGGGATTCGACGGATCTTTTTCAATCTTGCCGCGCAGACGGTTGATGTGGGAATTCACTGTGTGGTCATAACCATCGAACTGGTATCCCCAGACAATGTCCAGCAGCTGTTGCCGGTTGTAGGTCCGGCCCGGATTTTTGGCAAACAAGGCCAGCAAGTCGAATTCCTTGGCGGTCAGGTCAATTTTGTCGCCGGTTAAGGTCACCTTGCGTTTTTCCAGATCGATGATCAAATCCCGGAATTCCAGCTCTGGTGCTTCCGGTTCACCACTGATTTTCTCCTGATCGATTTCCAGGCGCCGGAGAATCGCTTTAATTCTGGCGATCAGTTCCCGAATGCTGAAAGGTTTGGTCAGATAATCGTCCGCTCCCAGCTCCAGACCTAAAACCTTATCCAGTTCTTCAGATTTGGCAGTCAGCATTAGGATGGGGATAAATTTATTCTCCGCCCGGATTCGTTTACAGACTTCCAGACCATCGAGTTTAGGCAGCATCAGATCCAGGATGATAAGTTTGTATTGATTCTGCAGCGCTTTTCTTAAACCGGATTCGCCGTCTTCCGACCAGTCCAGATCGATGCCCAGATCCCCGATATGTATGCGGGCCAGATCCACAATGTTGGGATCGTCTTCTATGATTAATATTTTACCGTTTTCCATTGCATAGTCCGGATGTTTATGAAATCGAATTTAAAATAAGTATCTCTTGCCAGGAAATCATCACAAAAATATAACATCTGCAAAATATTTTAAGATGACTATTACTCTACTCCGAAAATATTAACCACTCAATATTTAGCAAGATTGTCATTTTCCCGCATGGGCGGGAT
>CAZTXJ010000120.1:0-9944 GCA_964617285.1 uncultured Calditrichaceae bacterium
GGACTTTTTAGAACAAACTAAAGTTCTTTGAAGAAACTAATATTTCATCACAACTGAAAATCAGGAGGTGTTATTTATGAGGTTACCATTTACCACCGAACAGTTTTTGCAGGTATTTGGTAATTACAACCTTTCGGTTTGGCCAATGCAGATCATTCTATATGTTCTGGGAGTCATCGCAGTTATTTTGGCGATTCGGCCAACCCGGAACAGCGATAAAGTAATTACAGTGATTCTGTCTTTTTTCTGGCTGTGGATGGGAATTGTTTACCACCTGATCTTCTTTACTGAAATCAACAATGCTGCTTATATTTTCGGGATCATCTATATTATCCAGTCGTTCCTGTTTCTCCTGACCGGTGTTTTTAATTCAGCGCTCAGGTTCAATTTAAAATTTGATGCCCGGGGAGTTACCGGAATCATTTTTATTTTATATGCCCTGATTATCTATCCGATCTGGGGCATCCTGGCCGGACATCACTATCCGAACATGCCAATTTTCGGTTTGCCCTGCCCCACCACAATTTTTACATTCGGACTCCTGCTATGGACAACTCAAAGATTCCCGAAATACCTGCTCATCGTTCCCTTTCTCTGGTCCATTGTCGGCTTTAGCGCCGCCCTCAATCTCTCTGTTTATCAGGACTATGGTTTACTGGTAGCCGGAGTCGTCGGAACTGTGTTAATACTTTTGCGGGACAAGAAAAGCCCGGCCATAATTTAAGACAATCCCAATCCGTACCTTTTGAGGGAATTTTAATAAACCTTTTGAAACAAAAAGCATGGTGAAAACATGAATCATTCAGACCATCAGCATAAACATGCTGGCTCGGAGAATCATTCCGGGAGCGAACACCAGCAACATCATCAAAATTCAGCCGGACATCAGGGACATGCCGATCACGGTAGCCATCATGCCCATATGGTAGCGGATTTTCGCAAGCGATTCTGGATCTCCCTGGTATTATCCGTTCCGATACTGCTTCTCTCCCCTATGATTCAGCAATTCCTCGGTTTGGGAACCAGTCTTCGATTTTCCGGGGATTTATTTATCAATTTCCTGTTTTCCACTGCGGTATTTTTCTATGGCGGCTGGCCTTTCCTCAAGGGTTTGTATGATGAGCTGCGGCAAAAAAATCCGGGCATGATGACCCTTATCGCCCTGGCCATTGCAGTTGCCTATTTCTACAGCAGTGCGGTGGTTTTCGGGGTTAAGGGGAAGATCTTTTTCTGGGAGCTGGCCACGCTGATCGACATTATGCTGCTGGGTCACTGGATCGAGATGAGATCGGTGATGGGTGCCTCCCGGGCATTGGAAGAGTTGGCCAAGCTGATGCCGTCCGAAGCACACAAGCTGATGGGCGACGGCAGTGTAAAAGATGTTCCGTTGGATCAACTGCAATCCGGTGATAAAGTGTTGATCAAACCGGGTGAAAAGATCCCGGCCGACGGCAAGGTGGTAGAAGGACAAACCTCGGTAAACGAGGCCATGATTACCGGAGAATCCAAACCGGTTGAAAAGAGCCAGGGAAACAAAGTGATTGGCGGCGCCATCAATGGAGAGGGTTCCATTACCATCGAAGTTGAAAAAACCGGCAAGGATTCATACCTCTCCCAGGTAGTGGAGATGGTCCGGCAGGCACAACAGAGTAAATCCAAAACCCAGGACCTGGCCAACCGCGCGGCTTTCTGGCTTACTATTATTGCCCTTTCTGCCGGGGCGATTACTATGGTTGTCTGGCTGGTTTTTATGCGGACGGATTTTGTCTTCGCTCTGGAGCGAACAGTGACGGTTATGGTTATTACCTGTCCCCATGCCCTTGGTCTGGCAATCCCGCTGGTGGTGGCGGTATCAACCGCCATATCTGCCCGCAACGGACTGCTGATTCGCAACCGGGCAGCCTTTGAGCGTGCCCGGAATCTTCAGGCCATCATCTTCGATAAAACCGGCACCCTCACCGAAGGTAAATTCGGCGTCACCGACCAGATAACTCTAAATGAAAAAGCTGATAAGGACGAGATATTGGCCTATGCCGCTGCCGTGGAGCAAAATTCCGAGCACCCCATTGCCAAGGGAATTGTTCAGTCAGTAGAAAATTTAAAGAAAGTGACCGATTTCAAATCAATTCCCGGTAAAGGGGCCCAGGGAAAGGTTGATGGAAAAGATATAAAAGTGGTCAGTCCCGGCTATTTGCAGGAAAAAAATATTAAACCTGAAAATCAGGAGATCGACAAATTAAATGCTGAAGGAAAAACTGTGGTATATGTTCTGATTGACGATCAGCTTCAGGGCGCGATTGCTTTGGCGGATATCATCCGGAAAGAATCGGCCGAGGCGATTTCCCGGCTCAGGAAGATGGACATCAAGGCGATGATGCTCACCGGCGATAACCAGCAGGTGGCCAAATATGTGGCTGAAAAATTGAATCTGGATGATTATTTTGCCGAAGTCCTCCCCGATCAGAAAGCAGATAAGGTGAAGGAGGTACAGTCCCGCGGGCTGGTTGTGGCCATGACCGGCGATGGGGTGAACGATGCCCCGGCCCTGGCCCAGGCTGATGTCGGGATCGCCATCGGTGCCGGAACCGATGTGGCTGTGGAAACAGCAGATATCATTCTGGTACGCAGCAATCCCCAGGACGCGGTGGATATCATCGCCCTGGCCAAAGCTACCTATCGGAAAATGGTACAAAATCTGATCTGGGCCACGGGATATAATGCCATAGCCATCCCGCTGGCCGCAGGCGTGCTTTATCACTTTGGTATTTTGTTGAGTCCGGCGGCAGGGGCAGTACTGATGTCGCTCAGCACCGTGATTGTGGCGATAAATGCCCGGTTTTTAAAAGTAGAGAAACAGTGAACCCGATCGGTTGTGCTTCAACACAGAAATAATGAAAATTTGCTGGAAAGGGAGAACATATGATAACGATTATCCTGAATGAAGCTCCTTACGGGAATGAACGATCGTATAATGGGCTCCGTCTGGCGCTGGCAAAAGCGGAAGAAAAAGTAAAGGTATTTTTGCTGGCAGACGCCATTTTCTGCGCCCTGGAAAATCAAAATACACCCGGCGGTTACTACAACATTTCGCGGATGTTGAAAAGTCTACTGAAAAGGGGAGCTATCATTCACATGTGAGGATCCTGTAGTGATGCCCGTGGGGTATCGGAGAATCAGGTGATTAGAGAAGTTGTCAAAAGCGATATGGCAACGCTGGCCGGATGGGTGAAGGAAACCTCCAAAACTCTGGTGTTTTAAGTTATGATCAGAAATACAAATGGATATTGATTTGAAAGGGCTGATTCCAATGTGTCCAAATAATCGCTGGAGCATAATATCAAATATGAAAGTCCATTATGTCACGCGAAAATAATCACTCACACAAACAACATGTCAAAAATTATAATAAGGCTTTTGCATTTGGTATTATTCTCAATGTGGTATATATCATTGTGGAAGTGGTTTGTGGTCTGATTGTCAATTCCATGGCCCTGATAGCTGACGCCGGCCATAACTTTAGTGATGTCCTGGGATTGGTATTGGCCTGGGGTGCGAGTATACTCGCGCAAAAGGCTGCCACAAAAACCAAGACTTACGGCATGCGCAAAGCCACAATTTTGGCTTCACTGTTTAATGCAATTATTCTATTGATTGCGGTGGGTGCCATCAGTATCGAATCTATCAGAAAACTATTTCAACCGGAACCGGTTTCCGGCACCTCAATCATGATTGTTGCGGTAATTGGGGTATTCGTCAATACCATAACAGCACTGCTTTTCCTGAAAGGAAGAAAAAGCGATATCAATATTAAAGGCGCTTTTCTGCACATGGCAGCAGATGCCGGAGTTTCCCTTGGGGTGGTGGTGGCCGGATTGCTTATTTACTTTACCGGCTGGTATTTGGTAGATCCGATTATCAGTCTTATTATCGTGGTGGTTATTACCATTGGAACCTGGGGATTGCTCAGAGATTCTTTCTCAATGTCTATGGATGCCGTTCCCAAAAACGTAGATTTTGATGGAGTAGAACATTATCTTCAATCTCTGGATGGCGTGGTGGACGTCCATGACCTTCATATCTGGCCAATGAGTACAACCGAAACCGCACTCACTGTCCATTTAGGCGTTACCAAAAATGTGAGTACAGATAAGTTGATCAAATTAATAGCAGATAAAATGCAAAAAGATTTTGATATCGTTCATGTAACCATACAGACAGAACTGGAAGACAGAAATGACTGCAAACAAAAATCCGAAACTGCTATTTGAGTTACCACTCTTTAAGTCAAATTTGAAGAACACCACTACATCTAAAAATAATCAATAAACCTTTTTCCGATTCATCCGACAATACAAGCTCGGGTTTGCGAAGTTTTCTGGCGGGAGAAAAAAACAAATTGCCATCTGTGAAACAAGCTTTTTAACGTGGAAGGAATTTATATGCCTTATGGTTTTGTCTATCTGTCAATTCTTATCGGTTCAATTGCTGCCATGAATCCCGCTTTCAGCCAGAGCCCCTTGCGCGACCTGTACGACCAGGGAGTAAAGTACGGTATTGAAGGTCAATTTGATACTGCCAAAACCGTGTTCCGGAAAATTCTGAATCAGGATTCAACCTACATACCAGCGAAATTAAATTTGAAAATAGTGGAACAGGTACTGACCGGTAAACTGGCCGAACAGGCGGCTAAATATTACTTCACAGCCATTGATTTTGGTAACCGGGACGATTTTGATAATAAACTGGATTACCTGACCAGGGCAATCGAAATCAGCCCGGAATTTGCCCTGGCCTATAACGACCGGGCAATTGCCTATGCCAGAAAAAATTTGTATGAACAGGCGATTGATGATTATGACCGTGCCGTGAAAATTGCTCCGGATTTAGCGGAAGCCTATATGAACAAGGCACTGGCCTGCGATAAAATCGACCGGCCGGTGGACGCTCTGGAGGCGTATAAATCTTTCCTGAAATATGCCGGCGATAGAAACGATCATTATACCTTTTATGCCAACAACCGGGTAAAAGAGCTGGAAAATTTTCTCCAGATGCAGAAGTAAGCCCCGTCCTTTTGCGGTTCCGGTATCACATTGAATTATCCAAAGATTCTTTCCGAATTTTTTCATTCTTTTCCAAACATCTGCTCTGTCTTTTCGTATAGGTTTTAAAAATCACGGAGGAAAAAATGAAAATTTACGTACTCGCCGCTATCGTGGTACTTTTCTCAACCGGCTTTTCCGGAACCTACCATGAAACGAAAAATCTTTCCCTTCCGGCCGAGGCCATAAGTGAGCTCAGAATAGACTGTGGCGCCGGTTTTCTGAAAGTCCAGGGTGATCCCGATTTGAAGGAAATCCAGGTAAATGCAGAGATCGAGCTGCGCAATGTGGACCGGGATGATGCTAAAAAGATTCTTGATAAATACCTGGAGCTGACCTTAAGAAAACATGGTAGGAGAGCTATACTCAGAAGCGATTTCGAACATTCCGGCTCTTTTTTCTCAGGTTTGTTTGGGGATCGACCACAAATTACCATCGACCTGACGGTGAAAATCCCACAACAAATGGACCTCAACATCGATGATGGCTCGGGTTTTATGGAAATCAACAATACCCGCGGCAATTTGGAAATCGATGACGGTTCCGGTGAGCTGACCGTTAAGAATGTTACCGGGAATGTCGAAATAGATGACGGATCCGGGGAAATCACCATAAGGGATATCGATGGAGATGTGCAGGTGGATGATGGTTCAGGAGAAATTAATATCCGAAAGGTGGTCGGTACCGTGCGGGTGGACGATGGCTCCGGTTCAATTATCATTGATGATGTTGAGGGGGATGTGATTATTGAGGACGACGGCAGCGGAGGCGTCCATATCGCCAACGTTTCCGGCAAAGTGATTCGCAGAGATCAGTAAGGATTAAATCTGAATCAACATGGCTTGTTTTGACAGCACCTTCTAAAGTCTATTGCCTCCAGAAAGAAATCTGGTGGCAATAGACCAGTGATGATTTTTCCTGCAATGAGATTTAAATGTCTCTCTTGAAGAGTTCATCCGATATTTCTTCTTTTTTATGATCCCCTATTCCGGCTCACCAAATTCATAAAATCTTCATAAATATTATTTAAATATTTTACCGTCTACAAGGCACAAGAGGCGCAACATTCTATATTACCCTAAGCAGGAGGACTAACTATGTCGATTCAACTTAACAATTCCTGGAACAGCGAATCTTTATCCCGCAGGGAACAGATTATTGAAGTGGCAGTCTTTCTTTTTCTGATCGCCCCCTCCATGGCATTTTCATTTTTTGCAGTAAAAGAAGGTACCATCAGCTTTGTGCTGGCTGGTGTTTCCACCATTCTCAGGGATCTGGCGCTGGTCTCCCTGGTCATATTTTTTCTCTGGCGGAACCGGGAATCAGTTAAAATGATCGGCTGGGTTGGCCGCAACGGACTGCGCGAGGCGGCAATCGGAGTACTGCTGTTCATTCCCATGTTCTATGCAGCCGGATTTCTGGACCAACTATTAGTGGCCGCCGGATTTTCTTCACCCGCCACACCCATGCCTTCACTGGAGGCCACCGGTGGGATACTTGAATCTATCCTCGGATTTATCCTGGTAACCATTGTTGCCATTTCCGAAGAGACCATCTTTCGGGGATATTTATTATTGCGCTTCAACAATATTTTTTCCAGCACCTTTTTTGCGGTTGTCCTTTCGGCGTTTATCTTCTCTCTGGGACATGGTTATGAAGGGACTGCCGGGGTTATTACTGTTGGATTTATGGGATTTGTATTTGCCATTGTTTATCTCTGGCGAGGCAGCCTGATTGCCCCCATTGTGATGCATTTTCTCCAGGATTTTATCGGTATTGTTCTGCTGCCACTGCTTGGTGCAAAATAAACATTATTGTAAATAAAAAACAGATTTGCAGATGAGAAATAAAATACAAAATCAAAAGTTACATCATTCAGGGAAGGTGCTATTTGCCAGATAAGAAAAAAACACCCATTACTGCTGCTCAGTGGAAAGTTCTTATTTCCCTTATGCTTGGTATTTTTATGGCGGCGCTGGATATTTCCATCGTATCGCCAGCCATACCGGTAATCATCAAGGAATTATCCATCACCGAGCGCCAAATTCCCTGGATTATTACCCTGTACCTGTTAGTTTACGTAGTCTCCATCCCGTTAATGGCAGCTTTATCGGACCGGTTTGGCCGAAAAAGAATTATTCTGCTGGATGTGGCAATTTTTGCTTCCGGCTCATTATGGGCGGCTCTTTCTCCGAACTTTCTCCATCTGCTGGTCGCCCGGGCTATCCAGGCCCTGGGTGCCGGTGGCATTTTTCCCATTGCCACAACGGTTATCGGAGAAACCTTTCCCAAAGACCGACAGGGTATGGCACTGGGCTTTAACGGCGTGGTCTGGGGAATTGCCGCTATCCTCGGCCCACCGGTTGGCGGGTGGCTTACCCAATGGTTGGGCTGGACATCCATATTTTATCTGAATTTACCGATCGCAGTTTTTATCCTTTTCTACGGAGTCCGGAATTTACCCCGGGACAGCGGTGTGCATGAGCATCCGCTGGATGTTCAGGGAATGGTTTTCCTGGGGGTAGGGTTAACCACGCTCACTTACGGTTTGAATCAGTTAAACAGCAACGATCTGCTTGGGAGTCTGATCTCATCCGGAATCTGGCCCTGGATAGTGGCCGGTCTTTTTCTGCTCACCATTTTTCTCCAGCTGGAGAAACGTCCAAAGGCTCCGGTTGTATCGCCAGTATTGTTTAAGAAGCACCAACTCGATATCGGTCTGTATCTGTCTTTTGCCGGGGGAATTGCTGAAGCCGGTCTGGTTTTTCTACCCCTCTATGCCGTAAGGGCACTGAGTATTAAAACCGGTGCGGCAGGCTCCCTGATGGCGGCAGGTGCCTTAACCCTGGTATTCTTTACCGAACCAATGGGTATCCTGGTAGACCGGGCCGGTGCCAGATTTGTTCTGCTCATCGGTACTTTTTTTACCGCACTGGGCGCGTTTTTATTCACCACCGCCCACAATCTGTTAGGCTTTATCGGATTTCAGATTATTATTGGGGTAGGTCTTAGCGCTCTGCTCGGTGCACCGGTGAGATATGTGGCCCTGGCCGAAACAAACGATATGGAAAGGGCCTCTGCCCAGAGTCTGGTCAGCCTGGTCAGCAGTTTTGGGATCATGATCGGTACAACCCTGGCCGGCGCTTTTATGGCTTCCAATACCGGCACCCTGGAAGGATTTCATGAAATTTATCTGACCGTAGCAATTGCAGCGGCCATCGGCTTTATTCTTTCGTTTTGGCTTAAATCCCCCAAACAGACCAAGCAGACCAGCCACAAACACCGGAAGGCTATTCAAAAAAAATGAAGCAGGACAACCATAAAATTCTAACCATAAACAGCGGTTCCTCCAGTCTGAAATTTGCTCTGTATCAGTTAGGAGATTCGGAAGAAAATCTGTTTAAAGGAGACTTTTCCAAAATCGGTGAAACAAATGGTTCCTTTCAGGTGAAGAATTCCCAGGATAATAATCTTATTCAGCGAAACATGGATTTGCCAGATCACCATACGGCACTTGAGGCACTTTCCAAATGGTTGAAATCGGATTATCCCGAACATACCATAACTGCTATCGGGCACCGGGTGGTGCATGGCGGGGAAGAACACAAAAAACCAGGCCTGATAACAGAGACACTTATTAAATCTTTAAATAATCTTATTCCATTCGCCCCGGATCATCTGCCTCACCAGATCAAGGCCATCCAATCCCTGCATAAGTTATATCCCAAACTCAAGCAGGTTGCCTGCTTCGATACTTCCTTCCATCGGAATATGCCGAAGCCGGCGAAAATGTTTGCCATCCCGTGGGAATTCTATCAGCAGGGGGTTAAACGATATGGATTCCACGGACTTTCCTATGAATACATCTTGAGCGAACTCCAACAGATTGAAGAAAAGCCTGTATCTTCCAAAAGAATAATTATTGCCCATCTGGGCAACGGGGCAAGCATGGCCGCGGTGAAGGATGGCAGGAGTGTAGATACCACCATGGGATTTACCCCGGCCGGTGGTCTGATGATGAGTTCGCGCTCCGGAGATCTTGATCCCGGGATCATCATTTACCTGCTTAAAGAAAAGCATCTGAATGGCGACCAACTCAACCGGTTGATCAACCAACAATCCGGCCTTGCTGGAATATCCGGAATCAGTTCGGACATGAAGGTACTCATCGAAAAGCAAAAGAAAGAATCGCGGGTATCGGAAGCCATTGAACTGTTCTGCTATCAGGCCCAAAAATTTATCGGTGCCTTAACCGCCGTTCTGGGGGGGATCGATATCCTTATTTTTACCGGCGGTATTGGTGAAAATGCCCCGGAAATTCGCGAGCGGATTTGCCAGCAACTGGGCTTTCTGGGCATTTATCTGGATAAAAATCTGAATGAGCAGAATGCTTCGGTTATTTCCGTAAAAGACAAGCCGGTTGCCGTACGAGTGATGAAAACAAATGAGGAACTCATGATTGCCCGGCATACCCGGAAAATAATTACCTCCGAAGTTTGACAAATACCGGAAGACAGAATATTTTATCTGAGGACAGGCCATTTCGATTTTAATTTGTGATTTACCAGCGGGCGTTTTATTTTCACGCATCTGAAAAAATCAGGATATAATTCATTATGCCGCAAACCACTGACGTCTGTTCAAACACCTTAAAAGAGCGAATCAATATTATCTTCGCTGCGCAGCAAAAAAACAAACAACTCATCGGGCAATCTTCCGCTAAAATCCGCATTGGAAAACTTAAAAAAATCGAAAACTGGATTTTAGACAACCGACAGAAAATCCGAGATGCGGTCTATGCGGATTTCAAAAAGCCCGAGCCTGAAGTGGATCTGGAAGAAATAT
>CAZTXJ010000121.1:0-9853 GCA_964617285.1 uncultured Calditrichaceae bacterium
ACAAATATCTTAGGAGAATATAAATGGCTTCTACAGAAAAAGATCAGAAAAAACTATATCGATCCAAGGCTGATCGTTACATTGCCGGTTTGTCCGGCGGATTAGGAGATTATTTTAATACCGATGCCAATCTCTTTCGAAGCTTGTTTGTATTACTAACCTTCGCCGGTGGTATCGGGATTATATTGTATATTGTTGGCATGATTATCGTTCCTGAAAATCCCTCGGAGGATGTGACTCAAAAAGGCGAAGCCAGAGACCGGAGCTTTTTCTGGGCCATTCTGTTAATTTGTCTTGGAGCGCTTTTGTTATTTAAAGAATTCGGTTTTTTCAATTATTTTCATTTCTGGAATATACCCTGGTCTTCAATTTGGGCAGTATTTTTGATCCTGATCGGAGTATTGATCATTTATTCCGGAAGTCGGAAAACAACCGATAGTGAGGGTGAGGAAAAATCGGGTGTAGTTCTCAATAGTATTTCCCGAAGTAAGAAGGATCGAATGATCGCTGGCGTCTGCGCAGGAATTGCAAATTATTTTAAGATTGATCCGGCTATAGTACGATTGCTTTGGGTATTAGCATCACTGGCATCCATAGGGTTGGGAGTGTTAGTTTACCTTATCTTGATTTTTGTCTTACCGGAAGCATCTGAAACCTCGGGCAGTGAGTCAGCATGAGAAATACAAAGATAGCCGGAATCATATTAATTGCGATAGGTATCCTCATCGTTGTCCACAATTGGGGAATCCACATATTTAGCTGGTCTTTTGTGCGAAGTATCGGCTTTTTAGTTATTGGATTACTTCTTTTGGTAAAAGGATTTGAGAAAACGCCCCGCCGAAATCTCTACGTCGGATCATGGTTTTCAATTATTGGAGCATATTTTCTCCTGGGAGAGCTTCATTTTTATTCCTTATCACCGGCATTAAGTTTAACAGTTTTTACGTTGACTTTTGGTTTTTCATTTTACATTCTGTTTTTCTTTAAAAACAAAGATTGGGGATATTTATTATACGGAAATTTATTGTTACTCATCGGTATATTATTTCTTTTGGAATATTTAAGATTCCTCCCTCCGTTCTATTTTGAAGATACGGTCGACCTCTACTGGCCAGTTATATTTATTGTAGTGGGATTTATTGTTATATTGCGGGGATTACTAAATAGAAATTTAGAAAAAGCAAAATAAAAAAGGGAAGTCAATACTCCCCTTTTTTGTTATTTAATATTTCATATCAATGATTATTTCTTTTCACTCTCATATTGAGCAAGCACTGCTTTTGGATCTTCCTTAAACTTGTTTTTGCAATAATCGCTGCAAAATCCGTAAAGCTGCCCTTCATAAATAGCCGTATCGGCAATGGCATGTTTATGCAAATCCATCCCACAGGTAACATCCTCAGGATAGGTTAACATGTCAGCTGAAATATACATAGCACTGCTGGTATCGGCAGTTACTTCCATATCTGTTTTTTCCGCTTTTTCCTGGCTGCAAGAACTCACCAGAAATAAACCCAGTATTAAAAAGATCAATAAAAATAAAGATGACTTCACAATATCTCCTCCGTTTAATTTTGGTTTAATTTACGGCAACTCATCAAACAAATCAAAGTCAATTTGGTATATTGATTAAAATAGAAATCAGGAATTTGAGTGTGGAGAAAAATCCATTCTAAAAGTTAACCTCGACAGAATCAAAAATTTCTTGATTAGCGGACTGAAATTATAAAAATTGCAGGAAATTATGGAGGAAATCTGGTGATCAATAATCTGACGGAATTTTTCAAAGCGATTGGAGATGCAACCAGATTAAGAATTGTAAATTTATTGTTAAATTGCCCGGCCTGCCATGTTAATGAGATCTCAGAAATCCTTGAAGTTCCGCAAAGCAAGATTTCCCGTAACCTTTCTACCCTTAGGCATGCCGGATGGGTGGTTCATTACCGGCGGGACAAATGGGTTTATTATAAAATTGATCCGAATTTGGATGAGAAGATGCTGGAAGTTTTTAGAGAATTCTTTAAATCGTATATTCAATTTGATGCGGATCTGAAGGTGGCACGGAACCGCGTCTGAATAATTCAAGTTTAATTTAGGTCTTAAGGATATTGATAAAAAAACGGATTAAATGAAAACATAATTAACTTGCTTTTAAATAGTGGTTATTTTAAACTATCGGAAGAATAACTAAAGTGGAGGAATCATCTTATGAGTAGAAAGGTATTGAGTTTATTGCTGGTAGTCGTAGTGATCGGTTTTTTTGTGGTTCAGAATTATGCCCAGGACAAAGAATTTAAGTACATTGGATCGGCGAAGTGCAAAATGTGCCATAGTTCCAAGAAAAGTGGAGAAGCTTACAAGATATGGGAATCATCCGCACATTCAAAGGCTTACCAGACTTTGGCTTCCGATGAGTCCAAGGCAATTGCCGCAAAGATGGGCATTGAGGATCCTCAGAAGAGTGATAAATGTTTAACCTGCCACGTTACTGGCTTTGGAAAACCAGCCAGCATGTTTGAAGCAAGTTTTTCGCAGGATGAAGGTGTTGGATGCGAAGCATGTCACGGCCCTGGCAGTGAATACAAAAGCATGAAAGTCATGAAAGATCTTTATGCTGGCACAGCCAAGGCTGCAGATTATGGTTTGGTAATGCCGACCGAAGAAACCTGCAAGACATGCCATAACGAAAAATCTCCCACATTTAAGGGATTCGATTTTGCCAAGTACTCAGAAATGATTGCGCATCCTGTTCCAAAAGAATAAGAACTTTTCTTTTACCGCAAAAAGGGCTTATATTTAATAAGCCCTTTTTTATTTAGTACCGAAATCTGGAATCTTCTGCTTTTTGTTGAGGATGTGTCTTGGAAAACATTGGTCTACATGATAAGGTTGAGATTGGTGAGCGGGTGTTCGATATTCACACCGGTATTATTTCTGAATCAAAAAAAGTAATTTCCGAAGTATTTGAAAAAGGTATGTTCCTGACATCGAAGGAAATGCCAATAAACCTCAGAAATTCTCCTGCCAAAATAAATTATGAATTTCTAAATAACGTTACCAAAGAATTTCATAACGATGTCATTGATGAGTTAGAAGCTTTGTATCTCATCGATGAAAAATTAAATCGCTTCAAACATGCGATATCCAGATTTCATCTGGGATGTATGTTCCTGAAACGTAATTTATTTGAGGAGGCTACCCGGCAATTTAAAATTGCCCTTGAACAGGATCCCAAGTTTGTTAAATCCTATATCGGATTGGGTATCTCCTACCTAAAGTCCAAAATATTTGACAAAGCGTTAAACGTGTTTCAAAAAGCGATGGATCTGGGAGATAAATATCCGGATCTATATAATTTTGTAGGATTGTCTCATTTATTTTTGGGAGACTTCGATAAAGCGACCACTGCTTTTAAGGCTGCGATCGACATCAATCCAAATTATTCCGAATGCCAGTTTAATATGGGCGTAGCGTTATATAAATCTGCGCTGGAAGGAGCTAAAGATCCGCGTGCGGTGGCTGTTCCGGCCAGAATTGTCATTTACCTCAAGCAGGTCAGGGATTTAAGTCGGTATCAGCAAAGTCACTGGCAGAAGCATTTCACCCAATTGCTGGATTTATTAAAGGATAATAACCATGAAGTTATCCTTCCGGAAATAGAAAATTTTCAGTTAAAACTGGTTGATTTTGCCCCGGAGAAGGATAAAATATATGAATTTTATCTTCGGTTTTTATTTGGTGGCAACGAGCTCTCCCAGGAAGTTATCGATAAATATGAATCCTATTTCATAAGCAAAGATCAAAATGTATTAAAATTCCCGGATTACTGGAACGAGCTGGGCGTTTATAATCTTATCAAAAGCAGAAGCCTGTACCTGCAGTCCATTGCCGAATTTGAAAAAGCGCTGGAGATCGCTCCTGGTTTTAAGGATGCGAAAAAATATCGTGACATGATCAAGAGTAACGAAAAAGGATTTCTAATACTCCTCCGCGCCATTTTAAAATAAATCTACTTTGGTATGAATCCCATCCTGATTGTTGATAACGAAATAAAATTTTGTAAAGCGGTTCAGGCGGGCCTGGAACTGGAAAATTTGCCTGCTGAATATAGGAATTCTGGTGAAGATGCACTGAAATGGCTCAAAGAAAATAGTTGCGAGGTTGTTCTCACTGATATCAAAATGGATGGTATGAGTGGAATTGATCTGCTCAGGCAAATTAAATCAGCTTATCCATCGATCGAAGTTATCGTTATGACCGCATTTGCCTCCCAGAAGACAGCAGTGGAAGCGCTCCGGGAGGGTGCCATGGATTACCTGATTAAGCCCTTTGAGATGGAAGAGCTGATCTTAAGAATAAAGCGCATCTCGGAGCAGAAAAAAATTCTTGCAGAGAATTTATCCCTAAAATCTCGCACCGAAAAACCGGTTTATTATTCCCAGATAATTGGCCGCAGTGATCCAATGAAAGAAGTTTACCGGTTGATCGAAAAGGCGGCTGGTACGGATTCCAACATACTCATATTGGGGGAAAGTGGTACGGGGAAAGAACTGGTGGCTGAAGCCATTCATTCCAGCAGCAATCGAAAAGATAAGCCTCTTATTGCCATAAATTGTGCCGCACTGCCTGAAAATTTGCTGGAGAGTGAACTGTTTGGTTACGAGAAGGGTGCATTCACCGGGGCGGTGCAACGTAAACCGGGTAAATTTGAAATTGCCAATGGCGGGACAATCTTTCTGGATGAGATCGGAGATATGAGCTTACCCCTCCAGGCCAAACTTTTACGGGTACTGCAAAATAAAGAAATATTCAGGTTGGGCGGAAACCAGAGCATCCGGGTCAATTCGCGGGTAATTGCTGCCACCAACCGTGATCTGGAAGCCATGGTGCAGGAAAAAGCTTTTCGGGAGGATCTGTTTTACCGCTTAAATGTATTTCCAATTAAAGTACCCCCACTGCGGGAGCGGAAAGAAGATATCCCCGAACTGGTAAATCATTTTATCAAGAGCAGTACGATTGTTGCGGTAGACCGGCTTGCCCTGAATAAATTGATGGAACATGATTGGCCGGGGAATATAAGGGAGTTGCAGAATGTCATCGAAAGAGCATCCATAATGTCCGATGCCGTTATTACCCCGGACCATTTACCCGATTGGAATGCAACCGGGACAAAAATGAATTATGATTTTCAGATACCCGAGAACGGTTTCGACCTTGATGCATTTGAGGCATTCCTGATAAACCGTGCCCTGAAAATGGCAAAAGGTAACAAAACCACAGCAGCGAAAATTCTGGGTATTACCCGCCGCAGATTATATAGTATGATGAAAAGCCTGAATTTAGACCTCTGATTCTGTCTATATGACAGACAAATCTGTCACCTTTCTGATCCAAAATTCCTTCTGATTTAATTTTATCTCTCACCTAAATTTTTAATTCTAATTTATTCAATTACTTAAAGATACAACTTTGGTTTTTGGCACACGAAATGCGTTTATGAGATTGTTTAAAGAAAGTGAGGATAAAATGAATTTAGAAAAACTAACCATAAAATCACAGGAAGCTTTCTCAAATGCCCAGCAACTTGCCCAGGAAAGGGGACAACAACAGATAGAACCGGAGCACGTACTCCTGGCAATGCTGATGGATGAGCAGGGAATAGTGCCCTCGATTTTTAAGAAAATTGGTATCCAAATGAATCCTTTTAAAATCGAACTTGAACAGATTATAGATTCATTTCCCAAAGTATCAGGTGCACCGGGGCAAATATATGCCAGTCCCAACCTTAATCAATTATTTAGCCTTGCTCTAACCGAGGTCAAAAATCTTAAGGATGAATTTGTTTCCACAGAACATCTTTTGCTGGCAATGACCAAACTCAAGGGATCGAAAGCTGCAGAACTTCTGATTCGAAATGGTTTAACCGCTGCCAATATTTTGTCAGTTATGAAGGATGTTCGGGGAAACCAGAGAGTGACCGATCAGAATCCGGAAGGGAAGTATATGGCATTGGAGCGCTATGCCCGGGATCTGACCGAACTGGCAAACCGGGGTAAATTGGATCCGGTAATCGGCCGGGATGAGGAAATCCGCAGAGTTCTTCAGGTGCTCTCCCGCAGGACTAAAAATAATCCCGTACTGATTGGAGATCCGGGCGTTGGAAAAACCGCGATAGTGGAGGGAATTGCCCAGAGAATCGTGCGTGGAGATATCCCCGAAAATTTAGCCGAGAAAAAGATTGTTGCGCTGGATATGGGTGCCTTGATTGCCGGAGCGAAGTTCAGGGGAGAATTCGAAGATCGGCTTAAAGCAGTCCTGAAGGAGATTGAGGAATCTGCCGGAAACATCATCCTTTTTATAGATGAATTACACACCCTGGTAGGTGCAGGTGCGGCAGAGGGCAGCATTGATGCTTCAAATATGTTAAAACCAGCCCTGGCCCGGGGCGAATTGCGGTGTATTGGTGCAACCACCGTGGATGAATATCGCAAATATATTGAAAAGGATGCTGCCCTGGAACGAAGATTCCAACCGATATTGGTCAACCAGCCCTCAATCGAGGATTCGATATCGATTCTACGGGGATTGAAGGAGAAATATGAAGTCCATCATGGGGTTAAAATTACCGATGCTGCCATTATTGCCGCAGTCAAATTATCTCAACGCTATATAACTGACCGATTCCTGCCGGATAAAGCGATTGATCTGATTGATGAAGCCGCCTCCAGATTAAGAATAGAAATTAATTCCATGCCTGAAGAACTGGATGAAGTGGAAAGAAGAATTAAACAACTTGAAATAGAAACTGTGGCCCTGAAAAAGGAGAAAGATAGTACTTCCAAAGAACGATTAAAAAATATTGAAAAGGAACTTGCCGATCTTCGGGAAGAAAGAGACAGTTTGCAAAGCCACTGGAAGCTGGAAAAGGAGACCATCCAGAATATTCGTGAGACCAAAGCTCGGATAGATGAATTGCGAGGCGAGATGGAAAAGAGCGAGCGGCAAGCTAATCTGAACCGGGTAGCTGAAATAAAATATGGGTTAATCCCCGAAATGGAAAAGAAGCTGAATGGATTCAATGCCCAATTGAAGGAGATACAGCAAAACAGACGGATGCTGAAGGAGGAAGTGGATGACGAAGATATTGCCGAAATTGTGAGTAAATGGACCGGTATTCCGGTGTCCCGGATGCTGGAGACCGAGCGGGAAAAATTGGTCAAGATTGAAAGTAATCTGGCCAAGAGAGTTGTGGGTCAGGAAGAAGCTATTTCGGCCGTATCTAATGCTATTCGCCGATCCCGGGCCGGACTTGCGGATAAAAAACGGCCAATTGGTTCATTTATCTTTTTAGGTCCCACCGGTGTGGGTAAAACCGAGCTGGCCAGAGCTCTGGCCGAATTCCTGTTTAATGATGAGGATGCCATGGTCCGGATTGACATGTCCGAATATATGGAACGACATTCGGTATCTCGTTTAATTGGTGCCCCTCCCGGTTATGTGGGATACGATGAAGGCGGGCAACTGACTGAGGCAGTCCGGAGAAAACCGTATTCCGTCATCCTGCTGGATGAGATCGAAAAGGCACACCCGGAGGTATTTAATGTTCTGCTCCAGCTGCTTGATGACGGGCGTTTGACTGATAATAAGGGACACATTGTAAATTTCAAAAATACCATTGTGATTATGACTTCAAACCTTGGCGCGCATCTAATTTTGGAAAAGTCCCAGGAAATTGGTCGCAGAGATGATTTGACTATTTATAATGAAATCAAGAACGAGATTCTGTTGATGTTACGGCAGCAATTAAAACCGGAATTCTTGAACCGGATTGATGAGATCATCATCTTTCATAGTCTCAGCCGTGCGGATATTGAGAAAATTGTCGACTTACAGATGGCAGTTGTGGAACATCAATTAGCTGATCAGGGTCTGACCGTTCGATTAACAGACCGTGCTAAAAAATATCTGGGGGATCGGGGTTACGATCCGGCTTTTGGTGCCAGGCCATTGAAGCGAATTATCCAGAAAGAAATCCTGGACAAACTTGCTCTGGAAATCCTGGAGAGAAAATTTAGCCGGGGAGAGGAAATTTTGGTTGACTTCGAAAAAGATCAGATTATCATAAAATCCGCAGAAAAAGAGACGATAAAAGCATGAAACCAATTCCTCCCGGATGAGTAAGACAACAAAAAAACGAGGAGCTTTGATGGAAAAACGGAAATTGATTCAGTATGGAATTTTGTTTGTTACCATTGGCCTGGTTATCGGCCTGATTATATCTGCGAATTTCAATTTAATGAAATCCGGCCATGCCGGTGAAAATCCGGCTCTGCCGTCCGAACCCGACCCACTTCAGAGTTTGGGTAATATTGAAGGTACTGATATAATGCAGGCCATCAGCGATGCTTTCGCAAACGTCGCGGAAAAGGTTAATGAATCTGTGGTCACCATTTCCACGGAAACGATTATTAAGGGGAGGAGAATGCCCTTTGGTCAATTCCCGTTTGAGGAATTTTTTGGACAGGATTTTCGCCGATTTTTTGGACAACCCAGTCAACCGCAAAAAGATCTGAAAAGATATGGGCTTGGTTCAGGTGTTATCGTATCGGCTGACGGAATAATTTTAACTAATAATCATGTCATTAAAGGGGCGGATAATATCAAAATCTGTTTGATGGATGGAAAAGAATATGACGGTGAAATAAAGGGTACTGATCCCAACACAGATCTTGCGGTCATCAAGATTGACGCCGAAGATCTACCGGCGCTGAAATTCGGAGATTCCGATAAGGCCAGGGTAGGCGAGTGGGTTCTGGCGATTGGCTCTCCGCTGTCCGAGGAACTTGCCCATACTGTAACTTCGGGTATCATTAGTGCCAAAGGGCGTACAGGTCTGTTCGATCAGCGGCAATACGAAGATTTCATTCAAACTGATGCGGCAATCAATCCCGGAAACTCGGGTGGTGCTCTGGTTAATCTCCGGGGTGAGTTGGTTGGAATCAATACCGCCATTGCCAGCCGTAACGGCGGCTTTATGGGAATTGGTTTTGCCATACCTTCCAATCTGGCCAATAAAGTTATGACAGATATATTGGAAAAGGGCAGGGTTGTGCGAGGTTGGTTAGGTGTGTATATCCAGGATATTAATTCCGAATTGGCAAATGCACTTGGATTATCTTCGCCCAGTGGTGTTTTAATATCCGGAGTTCAGGAAAACAGTCCCGCTGAAAAAGCTGGTCTGAAATCGGAAGATGTGGTATTAAAATTCAACGATCGCCTGGTGAAGAATTCTCAAGAACTAAGAACTCTGGTGGCATCAGCAGGTCCAGATACAAAAATCAGGTTGGGAATTTTAAGGGATGGTAAAGATAAGGAAATAGAGGTCAAATTGGGTGAATTAACCGAAGAAGTAGCAGCGTCATCGGAAAATACTGAAGCTTCTCAAAACGTCGGTTTGCAGGTTTCGGATATCACTCCGCAACTGGTAGAAAAGTATAATTTGAAAGTGGAGAAGGATGCGGTCGTGATTACTGATGTTGAAAATGGCAGTGTGGCAGACCAATCGAATCTGAAACCAGGAGATGTAATTCTTAAAGTTAATAGACAGACAGTAAAGAGCGTCTCTGATTACAATAAAATATTGAAATCCACCAAACCGGGTGAAACTCTGTTATTATATATCCAAAGAGATGAAGCCCGAATTTTTGTGGCATTCACAATCCCAGAAAAATAAAATGACCGGGGACTCCTAAAATTGGGGTCCCCTCTGGTTTTGGATACTTACGATCTACTATTAATTGATTCATTACCCACCTAAAATTGTACTATTAATTCCATAATACCAAGAATATTG
>CAZTXJ010000122.1:0-2377 GCA_964617285.1 uncultured Calditrichaceae bacterium
CAATTTTAAAACGGATGAAACTTTCAGTTGACTTTTCCGTCACATTTATACTGTCTTTGGAAAATTATTTTTATCTAACGCAAAAGGAGGAATGATGATCCCCAAGTACACTGTGCTGATTTTACTGTTCATCTTTATTTTTAGTGTTATGTCACCTGGTTTTGCCGGACAGGTTAGTGACCAAACAACAGATTTAAGTTCTGAAGCGGTGGCTTTTAAAACACAATGTGAAAAAGATTTAAGCGCGGCGAAATCCGCTTTTGAGGCTCTGGAAAATTATCGGGGACCGATTACGATGGAAACAGTCCTGGTACCCTATAATAACATCTGGATCGCAATGGATAAAAGTTACAACCTGTCTAGCGTTTATCAGGCTGTCCATCCGGATCCGGGAGTCAGAGAAGTGGCAGCAATTTGTGAGCAGGATTTTTCCAAATTGGTAACCGAAATAAACCTTTCTCGACCGCTATACGATTTAATAAACAAATTGAATGTATCCGAAGCAGATGCTAAAACCAAACGTTTCGTGAAACTGACCTTGCGAAATTTCCATCGGGCCGGTGTCGATAAAGATCCCCAGACCAGAGAGAAAATCAAAGCCCTGAATGAAGAGTTAGTCAAAATCGGGCAGGATTTCAGCAAAAATATCCGGGAGGATGTCCGGTATATTCTTCTGGATTCAAAAGATGAACTGGAAGGTTTACCGCAGGATTACATTGATAACCATCAACCGGACGAGAATGGTAAAATCAAAATTACTACAGATTATCCGGATTATATCCCTTTTATGACCTATGCAAAATCGGATCAGGACCGGTTTGCGCTTTACAAAGAGTTTCGTCGACGCGGTTATCCAAATAACCAGAATGTATTTGAGCAACTTGTAGAAAAAAGGTTTGAACTGTCTAAATTACTCGGTTATAAAAATTATGCTCAGTATGTTACTGAAGATAAAATGATTAAGAATCCGGAGGCGGCACAGGATTTTATCGACAAGGTAACCAAAGTTGCCTCAAACCGGGCTGAGAGTGATTATCAGGAACTACTGGTGCGACTGCGCCAGGATATGCCATCTGCTCAGCGGGTGGAGGATTGGCAAAAAACCTATATTTCGGAAATGGTCAAGAAAGAGAAATATGATTTTGATTCCCAGAAATTACGGCAATATTTCCCCTATGATAAGGTGAAGGAAGGATTGTTCGCTCTAACCAGCAAGATGTATGATGTTCAGTATAAAAAAATAGATGTTCCGGTTTGGGATAAAAGTGTGGAAGCTTATGAGATTTGGAATCGAAATACTCTGGTTGGCCGTTTTTATCTGGATATGCATCCCCGTCAGGATAAATTTAAGCATGCCATGATGTCCCAAATGGTGACCGGTATTTCCGGTGTGCAGACGCCTGAAGCCGTACTGGTGTGCAATTTTCCCGGTGGCGATGGCACTGATGGTTTGATGGAACATGATCAGGTTTCTACCTTCTTCCATGAATTCGGTCATCTGCTGCATCATATCTTTGCCGGAAATCAGCCCTGGTATTCCTTGTCCGGCATCAGCACTGAGTGGGATTTTGTTGAAGCACCTTCAACTTTGTTCGAAGAATGGGTTTGGAATGGCGATGTGCTGAAAACCTTTGCGGTGAACAGTTCAGGCGAAACCATTCCGGATGAACTCATTCAAAAAATGAACAAGTCCCGAATGTTCAGTATGGGTTTGGATGTTAAACAACAAATGTTTTATGCGGCAACTTCCCTAAATTTTTATAACCGGGATGCCAAATCATTTCAACCTTTAGAACTGATGAAAAAATTACAGAAAAAGTATACGCCCTATGCTTATGTTGATGATACCTATATGTATCTCTCTTTTGGACACCTGGTTGATTATTCAGCCATTTACTACACCTATATGTGGTCAGAAGTGATTGCCAAAGATCTGTTCAGTGTTTTTGAGAAAGAGGGATTGGAAAATCCGGCAGTTGCGGTAAAATACCGGAAAACCATTCTGGAACCGGGTGGTTCCAAAGATGCTGCTGATCTGGTGAAGGATTTTCTGGGAAGGGATTATTCCTTTAAGGCCTTCCGGGATTGGCTGAACGGTAGTAGTATCTGATCATTTAAAAAAAACAGACACGAACCTGCCTGATTTAAATCGGGCAGGTTTTTTTATCTCAAAAAAATAATTTGAAATTTGCGGATCATTATCACAAATCGCTTCGTTAATGCAGTTATTATTAACAACGCTATTTGAAATTTCAATTTGAATTAAATTTAGCAGGTTCAGGTTGGTTGTAATTTACTTAATCATTTCCATAAACATGGCAATTGCCTCATTCATCATGATTCAACATCGAAACAAGATGATGATAAGGGCAATTGG
>CAZTXJ010000122.1:2477-9794 GCA_964617285.1 uncultured Calditrichaceae bacterium
AAACACCCCCTCATGATATAATGCGGAGGGCGAGGGACTCGAACCCCCAAGCGCTTGCGCGCGGCGGTTTTCAAGACCGCTGCCTTACCAATTAGGACTAGCCCTCCCATTGGTAGCGGAGAGGGAGGGATTCGAACCCTCGGTAGCGGTTTGTGCCGCTACACTCGCTTAGCAGGCGAGCGCCTTAAGCCAACTCGGCCACCTCTCCTTCTGGACAATCCTGTAAAAGACCAAAAAAGCACGGCAAAAATAACCACGATTCACAAATAAATCAAGGCTTTTTTGTTTCCTGCTTACCAAATATTGTCGGGTGATTGGTCGGAAAATTCAGAAAAATATTACTTGCATTTAAACAATTTTATATTATTTTAAATCCAATATTTAGGAAGAATCTTATGCAAATCAACTTTACCCACAATTCTCTTCGCTGGTGGTGGTGCCTGCATTGGCGGTGGGTGAAGTACAATTAATCTGTAAATAAACAATCCATAATAAAAGTGAACCCGCTGCCCTAAAGTCCAGCGGGTTTTTTATTTTCAAAATACTACTGTAAGGAGAAGAAAATGCAGGACAAAATCTTATTAAACCAGAATCAGATCCCGACCCATTATTACAATATTTTAGCTGATCTGCCCTTTCCCATGGATCCGCCATTGCACCCGGGGACAAAACAACCGATCACACCGAATGATATGTCTCCGATATTTCCCATGGCCTTAATCGAACAGGAGATGAGTCCACAGCGAGAGATAGAAATACCAGCTGCGGTGCGCGAAGCATATGCCCTTTATCGGCCAACCCCATTAATCCGGGCAGTGCGTCTGGAGAAGCTACTTAAAACCCCTGCGAAAATTTATTATAAATATGAAGGGGTTTCTCCCACCGGCAGTCACAAGCCGAATACCGCCCTGGCCCAGGCCTATTACAACAAACTGGCCGGTACAAAAAAGCTGGTAACCGAAACCGGGGCAGGGCAGTGGGGCAGTTCTCTGGCTTTTGCCTGCCATCAATTCGGGATGGCGTGTACGGTTTATATGGTACGGGTGAGTTATGAGCAGAAACCCTACCGGAAAACCATGATGAATCTTTTTGGGGCTGAAATTTATCCATCGCCTTCGGACAGAACGGAAGCCGGCCGGCGAATATTGGCACAGGATCCGGATTGTCCGGGAAGTCTGGGGATTGCTATCTCCGAAGCGATTGAGGAAGCGCTGCAGAATGAACATTACAAATATTCACTGGGTAGTGTGTTGAACCACGTTTTGCTGCATCAAACGGTTATTGGACTGGAAACTATGGAGCAGTTCAAGATGATCGGGGATTATCCCGATGTCATCATTGGTTGTCACGGCGGGGGCAGTAATTTCGCCGGACTGGCGCTTCCATTCGTCAGAGATAAAATTGCCGGCAAGAATATTGATATTGTGGCTGTCGAACCTTCTTCCTGCCCGACCCTGACTGCCGGAAAAATCGAGTACGATTTTGGGGACAATGCCGGTTTGACCCCACTGATGAAAATGCATACTCTGGGACACGATTTTATACCGCCCACCATCCATGCCGGCGGATTGCGTTACCATGGATCTGCCCCAATCATCAGCGCGCTGCTGAATCATGGTTTGATTAATGCAAAGGCCCTGGATCAGATCTCAATCTTTGACGGTGCATTGCTATTTGCCCGTTCCGAAGGAATCATTCCGGCTCCCGAGTCTTCCCATGCGGTAAAAGCAGCTATAGACACCGCCGTACAGGCCAAGGAAGAAGGAAAAGAGAAAACCATCGTGTTTAATCTTTCCGGACATGGTTTATTGGATCTCTCGGCTTATGAAGCTTACTTAAATGGCAAGCTGACCAGGGAAGTGGAACAGGCTGTCGCCTGAGTGATGAAATTCAATGGGGTGGAGTTTTCCATCCCATTGATATTTTTAATTTCTTCTAACACGCTGGGTAAAAATTCGGTTGATTGGTTAACTACACCGCATTATCTTTCCGCCGAAAATGAAGAGAAATCAGCAACTGGAAATAGAAGTCGAAAAATTAGCCTTTGGTGGCCAGGGATTGGCCAGAGTTGATAATCGGGTAATTTTCATAGAGGGTGGTCTGCCGGGAGACCGGGCAATTATTCAGATTAAAAAGGTAAAACAAAACTTTGTTAATGCCCGGATTAATCGGATTATCAAACCGTCTCCCCTGCGCATCCCGGCTGCCTGTTCTCATTTTGGTACCTGCGGTGGATGCAAATGGCAGAACCTGGATTATGTACAACAGTGCCAGTTTAAGCGGGATCAGGTTCTGGAAAGTCTGGAACATATCGGAAAAGTAAATCCGGAGATCGTCCATCCAACCATCCCCTCGCCATTGGTCTTTGGCTACCGGAATAAAATGGAATTTTCCTTTACTGATAATCGCTGGTTAACTCCGGAGGAATTATCCGATCCGGAAATTAAGAAAGACTTTGCCCTTGGATTGCATGTTCCAGGTTCATTCGACCGAATTATGCATATCGAAAAATGCTGGCTGCAGGATGATCTGATGAACCAGATACTTTCCTTCAGCCAGAAATTTTTTAAGGATTCTCAACTACCGGTTTTCAATTTAAAAACGCATGAAGGTTTACTTCGCTTTTTGGTGATACGCAAATCATTCTCCCAGGAAAATTATATGGTAAATGTAGTCACCTTCTCGCCGGCGAGTGAAATGCTAACCGATTTTACCGGAACCCTGGTGGAACGTTTTCCCAAGGTAGTGAGTGTGGTGAATACGGTTAATCCCCGTTTTGCCCAAATTGCTTTTGGGGAAGACGAGTATCTATTATTCGGAAAAGGCTGCGTTGAGGAAACCATTGGGGATTTTGAATTTGAGATATCTGCCAATTCATTTTTTCAAACCAATCCCTTGCAAGCGGCAAATCTTTATCAATTGGTGCGGAAGTTTGCCGGAAAAGGCAATAATATTATCTGGGATCTCTATGCCGGCACTGGAACCATTGCCTTATTTTTGGCAGAAACCGCCCAACAGGTCACCGGTTTTGAACTAGTGGATAGTGCTGTTAAGGATGCCTATAAAAATGCTGAAAAGAACGGCATAAAAAATTGCGAATTTGTCTCCGGGGAAATTCGGGAAAGTATAATGTCCAGGCAGGACCAACCGGATATTATTGTCTGCGATCCCCCTCGCTCCGGCATGCATGGAGACGTGGTGCAGGCTATCGTGCAAAAGCGGCCGCAAAAAATTATTTACGTCTCCTGTAATCCCACCACCCTGGCCCGGGATATAAAACTGATGAACGGATATTATCAGTTAAAGGAAGTTCAGCCGGTGGATATGTTTCCCCACACTTATCATATTGAATCTGTGGCATTGCTGGAGCGGGCATGAAAAAACTGACTTACGAAGAAATTACCTCGCAACGGATTGCACCGGAGGATATTAAAAAAGTTGAGAGATATCCCATTTATGCCATTCTGGATAATATCCGAAGCCTGCATAACGTTGGCTCCATTTTCCGTACCGCTGATGCGGTGCGTCTGGAGAAACTATATCTCACCGGTATTACCGGTCAACCACCCCGTCGGGAGATTGATAAAACCGCCCTGGGTTCGGTAGAAAGCGTTCCCTGGGAATATCAGGAAAATCCGATTGGCGTGATCGAATCCTTGAAAAAGAAGGGTGTGCAAATTTTAGTTTTAGAACATACCAGAGAGAGCAAACCATTTTGGGAAGTGAATTATCAATCTCCGTCCTGCCTGGTGGTCGGAAACGAGGTGTTTGGAATTCAGGAAAAAATAGTTGAACTTGCCGATCGGGCTGTGGAAATTCCAATGTATGGGATAAAACAGTCCCTGAATGTAACCATTGCCTTTGGGATTGTCATATACCAGATGTTGTTTCAATATTTAAAGATAAAGCGATAAAAATTTTTCACGATAATTACAAGATGTTGATTATTTAAAGATATCGGTTTATATTTTTAGGCACTCATTGTGTAAATAAACTGACTATGGCGAATTCGATCTATTTCATAGAACCTGATAAGAAGTTTGGAGAACAGGTGATCCAGGCCTTCTCCGGTTTTGGTTATCCCCTGGAAATTCTCCCGGATTTTACCACTTTTTTTCAACGAATGAAGCAAAAACCGCCGGAAGCTATTTATATCCAGCATAATCTGCTGACGGATTCGATTGATCTGACGGAACTATTACAGAACCATTTTTCGGTTGCTTACGGAACAGAGATTGACCAGGACCGAAAACTGGAATATTATCAAATGGGTTTTTCCCGGGTTCTCGATCAGGACTTTTCCAATCCTGAAGTGCTACCTCAATTTTTGAAAGTAAATCTTTACCTGAAAAAAGAGTTAAGGCCGCTTATTGTCAGCCGGATAACCCAGGGTAATTTGCGTGAATTTAGGCTGATTGATATCCTCTACAACAGCCTGCTTCAGAAACGGAATATTATCATCAAAATTGAAGATGATCGCTGGTTTGCCAAAGTTCGCACATTTCAGGGACATCTGGTTGAAGCCATTTGTCCGGACCATCAGGGAATCGATGCCCTTTTGGAAATTTTGCGCCATCAGACCGGTCGATTGCGACTGCAGTCCTATGAAAAAATGCAGGAGGAATCCCGGGATTTTTGCTCGACCTTTGCCCTGGTGAACGAAGCCAAACTTCAGGAAAAAATTTTTCATAATTTTCAGACAGAGATTGGAAACAAGAATCCTATTTTTCGGAAAAACTCCCGGTTCAAAAAACAATTTCTACCCTATCCGGAAGAAGAGATCTATAAACTTATTGACGGAACTGAAGGTTTGCATACCCTTCTGCGAAAATCCTCTTTTGGTTTGCTGACAACGATACGTTCTCTGGAGAAATTGCTTAAACGAAAAGCGATTACTTTTGATAAGAAAAAAGCTAAAACCAATCAGTTCTCTCCGGAGGACTACGATTTGATGCGGGAGCGATTATCCATACCCGGCCGGAGTGAAGGATTGATCCTGATTCTTGGCGGAGCGGATTCCGGCAAAACCGAATTTATGAAAACACTGGCCAATATCTCCGGGGCGGATTTGGATCGTCTGGAGGATACGGAAATGTTTACCATGCCCCTGGATGAAAATTCCCGTCTTCAGATTGTTGGCATTCCTACCGATGCGGATGTCGATTCATTTGTGCGAAAGAATATGACCGTGATCTCGAGTTCTCTTTTGCTTATCAATCTCAGGAACAAGGGAAACTTTGAATATATCAAATATTTCCTGAAGCAGTTTCTGGCAAATTATCACGTTTCATTGGTTATAGGGTTTATAAATGTACCGGCCGATTCTAAAGATGAGATCGAGAAAGTTCGCAGCGAACTTGAAATACCGCTGCAAATTGAATCACTGGAAATTAAGCCGGATAATTTCCAGAGTATAAGAAGGACTTTTTATCAACTAATGGATTTACCACTTAAGGAAGAGCGATAATTTAAGGAATATTTTATGCTGGATATTGTGGTTTATCTTCTGGATGAACAATTCAAAGATGAAATTTCTGAAGCTTTTCAGGAAAAAAAATATGTTGTTCATTTTACGGATAAACCCAAAGAAGTGGTTCAATTATGTAAGCAGGAGTTTGTTGATATCATTCTGGTGTGGCCGGCAACCATTGAAAATGTCGAGGATCTGCTAACGGTTTTAAACTCCAAAAAACTCTCTCATCTGCCAGTTGTGGCGGTGTTGACTTCTCCGGATCAAACATCAGCCATGTTGCAGTTACCGGTTGCCGGTGTTATTTCAATTCCCTCCCCCAAAGAAGAGTTTTTTTCAATAATCGAACAAACGGTAGGGGAGGTAAAGGGTGTGTCAAAATTATTGCAGGGACGATTCTGGCAGGGTAAGCTGGAAGAATTTGCCCTGCTCGATTTGATCCAAATGGTGGAAATGAGCGCCCGCGATGCCATGATGAGCATCTCCTACCTGGGGCACAGTGGACAGGTTTATTTTTCTTATGGTAAAATTATCCGGGCTTCTTTCCGCAATCTTGAAGGTATGGAGGCACTTAAAAAGTTAACCTGTCTCACCAAAGCTGATTTTCAGGTGAACTTTACCCAGGTCAAACCGGAATACTCCCTCGGTTTGGAAAACTCGGAAATATTTAATCAGTTAACAAAGCATCTGAATTTACAGCAGGGGTATGCAGAAAAATTACCCGATTTTCGGATGGACTTGAAATCTTTTTCTAAAGATATAGTAGAAGAGGCAAACGAGATCAGGAAACAGATTCTGGAGCTCTGTCAAAATGGGGAGAGTATTTATGAATTGCTGGTGGTGATGAATGCCGATAATCTGGAAATTTTGCAGAATGTGGAGGAATTGATCAATCAGGGCATACTCCGGGAGCGCGGCGAATTTTTTGACATCGCCAGGGAAAAAGCTGAAAAAAAAGGTATCGCATCCTTCTGGGGTTCGGTTAGCGGATTTCTTCGAAAAGAGAGTAAAGAAGAGAATCGAATTCAGATGTATGTCCCGGAGCAGGAGGAGGAAGAAGAAGCGGAGAAAATCGAATTTTCCGTTTCAAAAAACGGACTCGGGCGGGATGAATTTGAAAAATTTGAAAAATTTCTTGAGGACTTGTAGCATATGATTATCCTGGAAAGTCTGATCATAGAGTCGAAAGAAGGTCTGCTGAACCAGATTCTGGAGGTTTTACCTCACGATCGACTGGAGGATTATTCATTTCCGGTTTACCGGATAGAACTGGACGCTGATCTCGTGCTTTACCTCTATCAGTTTACTGAAAGCAAACGGCAGTATGAACCGATCTACCAAAATGTGATTCCCCATCTTCATAATTGCACAATCCTGACCAATACAGCAGTACTGCGTAAAGGAAAACTGGATGATGATGTTTTACAGGAAATGGCCAAATTACCTCCCGATATACCGGTAATCCTTGCTGCCATACCGGAATGGGAAAATGAAGGGATTTTGAATAAAGAATTACTTGCCACTGGATTTACCCTGGGCAGTTCCCACCGATTATACTTTTGCGATTTCAGCAATAAGGACCAGATCAAAAAGTTGTTGAGTCAAATCTGGTTAGAGCCAGTTTCCAGTACTTCACAAAAAGGCGTTGCACTGCCCGTCAAATAATTTTAAATTTTCCGCCGCATAGCGCGGATGATGGAATTGGCAGACATGCCAGATTTAGGATCTGGTGTCCGTGAGGACGTGGGAGTTCAAGTCTCCCTCCGCGCACTAGAGGCAAGATGAAAGATTAAAGAAAAAAGAAATAAGAAAAAAACTATAATCCTTAATCTTTCTTCTTTGATCTT
>CAZTXJ010000123.1:0-5033 GCA_964617285.1 uncultured Calditrichaceae bacterium
AGCGACCCCCTGCTCCCAAGGCAGGTGCGCTAACCAGGCTGCGCTACGCCCCGAACAAACCAAAATATAACACCCAATAAATTGGGCGCAAAATATAATCGAATTTAACCAAAAAGTCAAGATGTCAAAAATCCCTGAAATTCGTTGCATTCTATCGTCTCTTCAAAATAAATCGTTGTAAAAAAATCACACAAATTTAAACATTATTCTATGATTTGAACAAAGAGGGATTTATCTTTGATCCCACAGATTTTCAATCCAACTCTTAAAATAAGTAGCATTTATCAGTCTTAACCGGACATTTGAAAATTTCGGAAAATTAGTGGCACAGGAATTGATCTATTATAAAACTACATATTAACCCTTTTTAGGAGGATAAATGCGAATTAAGTTAATGATGCTAACGATCTTATTGTTTATTGTTTCTTCTGCTTTTCTGGCCAGACCCTCATTCAACAACACCGCGCCAGGGTGCAGCGGTGGAGGTTGTCATACTCTACAGGATGGAATTGTTTCCGCCAATATTCTGAACAATTTACAAATAGAAATTACCGTTACCGGAGTTACGGCCAACCGGGCAGTGGCCGGTGAACTGGTAGATATCAACGGGAATGTAGTCGATTTTAATAATGGTACCACCACCAATCCTTTTACCCTTACAGCACCGCAGACCGGGCTTTACCGGATAAATGCCGGATACGATAATCCGAACCTACGCTGGGATTCGACTATGGTGGAGCTTACCCCAACCAAACTGGATATACCCACACCCAACAACAACCGTTCGACCTTCGAACTGTATCCCAATCATCCGAATCCATTTAACAGCGAAACCATGATCAGATTCTCCCTGCCGAAAAATGCCGATGTGGAAGTTAATATTTTCAACATTAACGGTCAGCATGTACGCAGCCTGGCCCAGGGACGTTACGCTGCAGGCATTCACATCTTACGCTGGGATGGACGGGATGACCGGGAAACACCAGTGTCTTCCGGTGTGTATATTTGTCAGATCAAAAGTGGTGACATTTTGATTGTACGGAAAATGACCCTCTCCAAGTAAACCTCCAATATTCATAGAGGAGAATCTGATCTTCGCCGGATTCTCCTTTTTTATTTTAACTAAAATGGTATTGCAGTCGAATGTCCGGGTCTTTAACTTAAGGCCGTTTACCCTGAGTGATCCGAGGGCATGGAAAATATTGAAATAAAATACCGGCTGGCAGAACCTGAAAAAACGAAGAGGTTCTTACAGCAGCATTCCGATATTGAACCCATCTGGATAAAATCCCAAAAAGATAGTTATTATCATTGTAATACCGGACGACTGAAACTCCGGGAAGAAACCGGTTCGGCCGGACAACTGATCAGTTATCAACGGCCGGATGCAAATGAATCACGGATCAGCCAGTACGAGATTTTCTCAACCCATACCCCGGATTCTTTGAACACGGTGCTCTCTAATTCACTCGGATTAAAAGTGGTTGTGCAAAAAGTCCGTCAACTTTTTCTCTATTATAATGTACGCATCCATCTGGACCGGGTGGAAGGATTGGGTTCTTTTTTAGAGCTGGAGTCGGTAGTCAGCAAGGAAGTTAATCGTAAAGCAGCGGAAGTCAATCTGCAAAAAATTCAGAAAATATTGAATGGTCTGCTGTCCGAGCCGGTGCCGGGAAGTTATGCCGACCTATTATTAAGGCAGGAAAAAGGATGATGAAAGGTTGGCAACCATCTTCCATTGTTATTGCTACTTCCAATTTACATAAACTTGAAGAAATAAAAATAATTCTAAATGGCATCACTCCGGAAATATTATCGCTGCAGAATTTTCCTGAAATTGGTCCGATCCATGAAATCGGCACCTCCTTCCGGGAAAATGCGCTGCTGAAAGCACGGGTGGTTTACCAGCATACCGGTCTGCTTACCCTGGCCGATGACTCGGGTCTGGAGGTGGATGCCCTGAATGGAGCACCGGGAATTTATTCCGCCCGGTTTGCCGGGGAGGAAAGGAATTACGCGGCGAACAACTATAAACTTTTGCAGGATTTGAAGAATATTCCGGATGCAGAGCGAGGGGCTCAGTTTCGCTGTGTGGTTGCTATTTTAGGGAACCGGATTGAGAAGGTGGTGGAAGGTATAGTTCGTGGTCGTATTATCCACCAACTCCGGGGATCCGGGGGTTTCGGTTATGATCCATTATTTGTTCCCGAGGGATTTGATCAGACATATGCCGAAATGGGGGAAGCAGTCAAGAACCGGATCAGTCACAGGGCTATTGCCTTCGGCAAAGCGAAAGAGTTTCTGATAACATTATTTTAGTTTAAACGATTGGCTATTCAACTTTAACAGGAGTTCCCGTATGAAGCAGTCTTTGAAATGTTGGCAAAATATTCATACAAACCTGTATTCAAAATTTTACCTCGTATTTACCCTGTTAGTTGCTCTAATAATTTTTTATCAACCGTGTTCAGCGGTTGCAAAAAGTTACCGGATCGATCGAATTGCTATCCAGGCCCGGGTATTGCCAGATGGCAATATGTATATTGACGAATCCCGCACCTACACTTTCCGGGGAAAATTCAGCTGGGCAGACTATAAGTTGCCCCTGCAGGGAATTGGCAATGTCCTGGATTTTAGTCTGAATGATGAAAACACAAGTTACCGGGAGAGTAAATCGGAAGAACCGGGCACCTATACGATTCAACAAAGCGAATATTCTTTTTATGTGCGCTGGCATTATCAGGCCGAAAACCAGAGCAAAACATTTACCTTACATTACCTGGTGACCAATGTGATAACCGTTTATCAGGATGTGGCCGAATTATATTACAAATTTGTGGGCGAGGAAAATGAAATGCCGGTTGGACAGGTGACCGTAAACATTCAACTGCCTGGTCAAATCACTTCAGATGTGGTGAAAGCCTGGGCGCATGGACCTTTGTGGGGTGGTATCCGTTTTGAGCAAAATGAGCTGGTGATGGATGTCGATCCGCTTCCGGCCCGAACCTACTGGGAAGCCCGGATTGTATTCCCGAAGGAATGGGTTCCATTCGCGGTAAAAAAGGAAACCGGCAATGTACTGCCTACTGTTCTTTCCCAGGAAGCAGAATGGGCACAAAAGGCAAATGAGGAACGGGAGCGGGCACAACAACGGCTTCTGGCAAAGAAGCAGAGAGAGAAAACTGCCTGGCCTTTTGCTATCGGATTGGCCCTGATCAATATACTCGGACTATTCCTGTTATATCAAAAATACGGCAGGGGATATCAGGTCCCCTATTACCAGAAAATTGATTCGGAACTGCCGCAGGACGAATCTCCTGCAATCGTTAGTGCTTTATATATGAATAAACAGGTCCGGGGTGCGGCTCTTTCCTCAACCCTCTTCGATCTTGCCCGGCGGGGTTACATTGAACTGGAGCAGGTTCCGCCGGAAGCCAAAAAATGGTGGAGTAGCAATAAACCGGAATTCCTGCTGAAAAAGGTGCCGGAAAAATTTCAGGAAGCGGGTGGCCAATTGCAGGATTATGAATCGGACCTGATCCATTTTATTTTTGATGAACTGGGAGGAGGTCAAAATATTGTACCGATGAAAATGTTCCGGAAAAGGAGAACCAGGGTACGAAAATGGTTTCTGGAGTGGAGCAAGATGGTGAAGGAACACCTGACTGATATTCCCCTGTACGATAAAAGCAGTATTCGGGGGACCGTTTATGGAGTTCTTCTCTGCATTGCTGCCATTGCCGGTGGGGTATTGATTCTGGTATATCTTGGTGCTCCCGGGATTCTTGCGGTGATAACCGGTGGACTTATGTTGGGCATTGCCTTTGCCATTTTGCGGTATACCCCGGAAATGAAATTGAAACGGAAGAAGTGGCAGGCTTTACGCCACTATTTGGTTAAATATCACTTTGTGGAAAGCTCGGGAAGTGATTGGCTCAGCAACATAGAAAAATATCTGGTTTACGGCCTGGCCCTGGGTGTGGGTCAAAAGGCCATCAAAAAGATGATGGAGAGTATACCCGAACAACAGCAATCCCACTATTTCCCCTGGTATATCTATCCTCACGGTGCCTATGCCTCTCCGGCAGATTTTGCCACCGCTATATCCTCGGTGGTTCAGATCGCATCCAGCACCATGAGTTCAAGTTCCGGCGCGGGCGGGGGCGCCTCGGGAGGTGGCGGTGGCGGTGGGGGCGGTGCATCTGGCGGTGCAGGTTAAGTCTGTATAAAAGTAATAAAGAGATTTTTCCGAATCGAGCAATCCTAATAGTTTATAAAACTATTGCCGATTAGAAAATTTATCAATAATATTTGTTCTGCTGAAAGCGAAATTCACATAGTATATCAAGATAATAATCCAGGAGAATAACCATGATCAAACGTATCCTTGTTCCTCTCGATCCATCACCTTTTACCGAAACTGCTCTGAACGTAGCTACCACCATTGCCAGAATCAATAATGCCGAGTTAACCGGTCTGGTTATTCTGGATCTGCCCGGAATTGAAAAATCCATTGGGCCTGTTCCGCTCGGTGGTCTTTTTTATGCGGACCAGATCAGTAAAGCCAAGGAGCGTGAAGCGGAAGAACGGATTAAATCCTTATTGGATAAATTTGAAAAGAAATGTACCTCAGAGAATGTGGCTCACCGGTCCGCCGAACTACAGGGAAGTCCTAGCGAGCGCATCCTGCAGGAATCGATTTATTATGATGCGGTGGTTATCGGCCTGAAGACCTATTTTCACTTCGAAACGGTGGATAAGCCTGGAGATTCCCTGACCAAATTAATGCAGGAGACCATTACCCCGGTTTATGGCGTGCCGGATAAATTTACCTTACCCCGGGTTCCAGATGAAAAAATCCGGGCATTGATTGCATTCAACGGAAGCTTGCCCGCTGCCCGGGCCATGCAGCGATTCGCCCAACTGGCACCGGCCGAAAATTTTGAAGTAATCATTCTCACCTCGGAAGAAGATAAAACCAAGGCGGATTATTATCTGAACGGCGCTACCGCTTTTCTTACTGCTCATGGATT
>CAZTXJ010000123.1:5133-9787 GCA_964617285.1 uncultured Calditrichaceae bacterium
AGATCAGAAAGATCTTTCCATTTCTATGGGCAAGGCGAGTCTGTATAGTCTCGCCTTTGTCATTCCAACCACAATTGTCCAGGTGAGTCTGTATCAGGCACTCTGGGGTCAGGGAAGTGTGGGACTGGCCATTCGTTCGGTTTCCCCTCATCTCTGGTGGTACATTCTGTTTGTTTTGCTTGGAATTATTCTCCATGAAGCGATCCATGGGATTACCTGGGCATACGCCGGCCAAAAATCATTCAGGACGATCAGTTTTGGCATAAATTTTAAAGCCCTCTCACCCTATGCTCATTGCAGTGAAGCCCTCACCGTCCGGGCATACCGGCTGGGTGCAGCGATGCCCGGTGTCCTGTTAGGAGTGATTCCCTATCTGTTGGGTTTGATGACTGGCCACGGTGAGGTGATGTTATATGGACTGCTTTTTACTGCAGCTGCCGGTGGGGATGCTCTTGTTTTATGGTCTCTGCGTAATGCAAAACCGGATATGCTGGTACTTGACCATCCCAGCCGGGCGGGATGCGTCATTGCGGAAGATGATAATCCGATAGAACAGTAAATATTTATTGATTTTTTTTGAGGAGAGACTCGTATATGAAATATTCACACGAGTTCGCTATCCTGGTTCTCTGGGCCATTGCCATACTGGCAACATTCTTTATCGTACAGGACCGGAATTTTCTCACTTACCTGGGACCACTTTATTTCGTTTGTATGGTCGGTTCCATTGTGATTGTGCGCAATGCCAGAAAACGTGGGATCAGATAGTGGTTTCTAGGGGGAAATATCCGGATCAAAATGATCCGGGCGCAGCCGGATACAAATTTTATGAATATCAGCTGGAGGGCGGTTGGCAGGTTTATGCCGGCCGGACTGATGAGGATAACGACTATTTAAGCATCAAATTTGCCCGGCCAAACGACTGGTGGTTTCATGTGCGGGGAATGCCCGGCAGTCATGTTCTGTTAAGGGCAAAAGAAGGTGAGAATCCGGATCGGGAAATTCTCCGACAGGCTGCAGCGATTGCTGCATTTCACAGTAAAGCAAAATCCGGTGGGACAGTGACCGTTTCCTACACCCAGGCCAAATATGTCACCAAACCACGCGGGGTGAAACCGGGCACGGTGCACATCAGAAAAGAGAAGGTTATCAAGGTTCAGCCGGGCGTACCGGAAGGTGGGGAGGATGAATGAAGTTGGTAGGAATATTTTGAAAATAAATTCCAGAGGTTGAGAATAATTAATGTCGAAAAAAAATAAAACCAGATTGGTCTACAGCACCGAAACCGGAAGCGTCCAAAAACCAAAAAAATCAGAGGAATTCCAACCAGTTAGCGATGGAATTATTCGCATTCGCCGGGAAGTGAAAGGTCGGGGCGGTAAAACGGTTACCACCGTCTCTGGTGTGCCGGGCAGCAAGGAAACCCTGAAAGAACTTGCCGCCCAACTGAAGCGCCGGTGCGGGACGGGCGGTGCGGTGAAGGACCGGATTATTATCATCCAGGGTGACCATCGCGAAACCCTGCTTAAATATTTCAAAGAAAATGGGTATCAGGCAAAACTGTCGGGTGGATAAGATATCTTGCTCAAACAGGATATATGAATGAGAGACAAACAGGACAATCCCAAAGATATTATTCTCACCGAGGAAGATTTCTGGAAATTTAACCGGGGAAGTGCGGATCGCTTTGGTTTCTTCAGTGAAGCGGAAAAAAGCAGGCTGGAAACCGAGGCTGGCTTGTTTGAGGGAAAGACGGCCTACAATTATCATCGTATTTCTCCTGAAATTGAAGAAACGGAGTGGGAATTTTTCTTCCGGGATCTGGTGCGGGAATTATTTATCAATTATGAAAACCTTATCGTCACTCCAGACGGCGAAATTTTGGGAGTAAAAGGCGGTAAACGCCACCTTTTGAAAAAACATCCTGAAGCTTATACTGCTGCCCGAAAAATAACTGCTGCATAGAAAAACAGTATTGCCAAAATCTACTAAGGTTCACTCCGGCACTTTCGAAGATAGAAGCAAGATCGAAAGGAATAATTCGTGGCGCTGCGAAACCTGTTCAAATTTTTCTTCCCGGGAGCATTAATTCTCCTTGCTGCTGTCGCCTTTATCCAGCTCGATTTTTTTCAGAAGTGGTACAAGCCGGTGATGCATTTCTATCCTTATACCGTTTATCTGGTTGGTATTCTGCTGGGATGGCGTTTTAACCGGAGCAGGTTACTTTTTGCCATTATTGTCCTGGTTATCTCGGACCGGATTTTAGCACATTTTCCTTTACTGATGGAACGGGTTCAGGGCAACAATCACCTGATTGTCAATGTGCTCTCGGTGCTGCTTCCGTTGAACCTTATCTTGTTATCGGTTATCCAGGAAAGAGGAATTCTGACTATCCGGGGTATCGGTCGGCTGGGACTGATTTTTATTCAGCCGGTTATTGTTTATGCCCTGATCCTGGATAATGATATTAGAATCTTTAAGGTGTTGAATCACCAATTCTTCAACATATCTGGTTTAACCGCTGCTCATCTGACTCAACCGATTCTGCTAATCTTTTTCTTAAGTGCGATCTTCCTGATTATCCGCTTTATTTTAAAAAGTGGAGTCATGGACAGTGGTTTTTTCTGGGCACTTCTGGCCGCATTCCTGGCTCTTGCTGCCCGGAGTCCGGGAAGCCATTCCACTTTCTATTTCGCAACCGCTGGGTTGATTCTGGTTATATCCGTGCTGGAAGCCTCCTATATGATGGCCTTCCGGGATGAATTGACCGGTCTGCCGGGTAGACGGGCACTCCAGGAAGCCTTCCTAAAACTGACCAGTTCCTATACCATTGCCATGGTAGACATCGATCATTTTAAGAAATTGAATGATCGCCACGGACACGATGTGGGAGACCAGGTACTGCGCATGGTTGGGTCAAGGCTTGCCAAGGTAGGGGGTGGCGGAAAGGTTTTTCGTTATGGCGGAGAAGAGTTTACAATTGTATTTTCCGGTAGATCGGTAAAGGAAACTTTTAAAATTGCGGATAATTTACGGCGGACTATTGCCAGGAATCCATTTGTTATCCGCAGTAAAAAAAGACCACGGAAAAAACCGGAGAATTTAAAGAGTGTTCCCAGGTCAGAAAAAAAAGTAACCATAAAGGTTAGTATTGGCATGGCCGAGCGCTGCGATCGGTATCCCACACCTCAAGAAGTGATGAAGGCGGCAGATAAAGCGCTTTACCGGGCCAAAAACTCGGGAAGGAATTGTATTCGGACCGCGGGAAGTTCTTCCCGGTGAGACATCAAAATTTTCATGTCGTTGCAATACCTATCGTTTTTATATTTAATTCCTGCTTTAATAATTTGCTGTAATTTTAGTATGTGATTGACATTTTTAACTTAATTCATTGTGTATACCATGAAGGAATTTCAGCATAAAAATAATCTGAGCCCATGGCGCTTAAAACTGCATGAAATTATCTTTGAAGCAGATACACCCGCCGGTAAATGGTTTGATGTGGTACTGATCTTCAGTATTCTGCTCAGCGTCGTGGCAGTAATGCTGGACAGCGTCTCGGGTATCCGCGAAAATTATGGTTCCTGGTTCTATACCGTGGAATGGTTCTTTACTATTCTATTCACCATAGAATATATCCTCCGCATAGTTTGTGTTGGACGGCCTATTGGATACATCACCAGTTTTTACGGAATCGTCGATTTACTGGCGATTATCCCTACCTATTTAAGCATAGTTCTTCCGGGAAGCCAGTATTTGCTGGTAATCCGTATTTTACGGATACTGAGGATCTTCCGGGTTTTAAAGCTGGTGCAATATATCAGTGAAGCGCGTTTGCTCCGTCAGGCGCTGCGGGACAGCCGCCGCAAGATCACGGTATTTTTATTTACCGTACTCACTATGGTAGTTATCTTCGGCTCGTTGATGTATCTTATTGAGGGGCCGGTTCATGGTTTTACCAGTATCCCCCGGAGTATCTATTGGGCGATTGTCACCCTTACCACGGTTGGCTATGGGGATATTTCTCCCCAGACCGGGCTCGGGCAATTTCTGGCGGCACTGATCATGATCCTCGGTTATTCCATTATCGCGGTTCCCACCGGAATCGTAACTGTTGCTTTTGCCAAAGTGGAATCGAAGGCCGGGTTCAATACCCAGGCCTGTCCACATTGCAGTGCGGAAGGACACGATCGTGACGCGAAATTCTGCAAGTATTGTGGTGCCCGCTTATGATGACTGATAAAAGCTGAGATGGCTAATTGGATTTCAGATCGATTTGAAAGACCCGGCGTTTTTGCCATAAATAGATGGAAGACCAGATAGCGAAAGGGACAAAGGGAGAGAAAAGAATCAGTCCCGGGGAAACCGTTGAGTAGATATCCCGGATAAAAACCACAGTCAGAGAATAGCACCACAGAATATTAACCATAAAGGTAATTACCCAACCCCAGGCTTTTTTATGCCATAAACCGATAGCACTGAGAACTAATAAGGGTAGAGCGAAAATAAGGTCAGCAATTAAAAATCCTTTGGTGGTTGCTGCTGCGGCTTTTTCGGCAAAAGTTGATACGTCGGTGGGATTGGGAAGCCGATCGGAGAAGAGTCCCAGAATCCAGAATAGCCCGGTAATCACAGCGGCTATGCCATAAACGAT
>CAZTXJ010000124.1:0-9663 GCA_964617285.1 uncultured Calditrichaceae bacterium
GTATCTGCCTTATCACCTACAGCCGGATATTCGGCACACCGGGTAGATTATACCGAAGGTAACCAGGTGATGAGTGGCGGTAATGGAGTTACCGGGGCTGATGAAACAAGCGAAGACCTGAATAATACTTTCACCACAAATAGTGAACCTTCACCGAACGCGCCCTGGAAACCGGTTGCTGCAGCAAAATTGCAGCTGATTCATAACGCAGCAGATCCTTCCCTGGCCATGGTGGATATTTATCTGAATGGGACGAAGATACTCGATGATTTTGCGTTCCGCACTGCTACTCCATTTTTGAGCGTGGGTGCCGGTACGCTGCTCAATTTCGGATTTGCCCCGGAAAACAGCATTTCAGTGCTTGATACGATTCGGAATTTTCCGGTTGTTCTGGATAGTGGTGTTTATTACAACGGATTTGCCACCGGAGTGGTCGATACCAACAATTTTGCTCCAAATCCCGAGGGCAGAAATATTTCATTGAAAATTTTTGGGAACGATTCTATACATACAGTATCCAGTATTCCGGGGCAGGTGGAAATTTCCCTTGCTCATGGCGTGACTGATGCCCCGACTGTGGATATTGTGGCCCGAAATCTGGCCGTCACACTTTTTGATAATGTGGCTTACGGAGATGTAACACCTTATCTTGCTCTTATGCCGGCCAGCTATACCATTGATATTATGGATTCATCCGGACAATCTATCCTTTCCAGCTTTGCAGCCGATTTATCGGGATTAGCAGACAGTGCGGCGGTGATTTTTGCCTCCGGATTTGCAGATTCCGCCCTCAACCAAAATGGTCCGTCTGCCGGTTTATACCTGGCCATGGCCAATGGTGATGTTATCCAGTTACCACAAGTCATGAATTATGCCCAAATCCAGCTGGTGCATAATGCACCGGATCCCAACATCAGCGTTGTGGATATTTATTATAATGACAATCTCTGGATAGATGATTTTACTTTCCGGCACGCCACACCCTTCATGACCATCCCGGCGGGACAATTATTTACGGTTGGGATTGCACCGGGAAATAGTACCTCGGTGAATGACACCATTGTATCATTGTTAGGAGAATTTGCACCGAACGATGTTCAAATTGGGTTTGCCAGCGGTGTATTGAATCCCAACAATTTTGCGCCTAATCCCAACGGAGCGGATATTTCCTTTACCTTTTTCGGAAATGATTCGGGTCGGGAAGTGTCCCAGACGCCAGGTTCTCTGGAAATGTTTGTAGCCCACGGTGCCACTGACGCACCTACAGTTGATGTGGTTGTTCGGAATGTTGGACCGCTCTTCGAAGATGTCAGTTATGGCGATGTAACCGGATATATTGCTGTTCAGCCCGGTGTTTATACGGTTGATCTGGTCAATAGCGCAACCTCGGCAATCCTGGACAGTTTTGATGTGGATCTTTCCGCACTGGCGGATAGTGCCATCGGTGTGTTTGCCTCGGGATTTCTGGATTCCACAGCCAATCAGAACGGACCCTCCTTTGGATTGTATGCGGTTCTGGCCAACGGGCAGGTGGTTGAATTGCCGGCCATACCTACTGCTATAGCCGGCGAGCAGGATATAATTCCCAGGGAGTTCGATCTGTATCAGAATTATCCGAATCCTTTCAATCCGAATACGACCATTCGATATGCTTTAAAGCAAAGTACCCGGGTAACCCTCACAGTTTATAATCTGCTTGGTCAGGAAGTCCGCACCCTGGTGAATAGCCGGCAGGAGACCGGATACAAAACAGTGATCTGGGATGGTTTGAATAATCAGGGACGAAAGGTAGCCAGTGGAATTTATCTCTATCGTTTGGAAGCGGGGGATTTTGTTAAAACCCGCAAAATGGTGTTGATGAAATAAAAAGTATGGAACGGGATGCTATTGTCTGATGCAATGGCATCCCGTTTAATTGGAATCCCGTTAGGGGTTACACATATTTTTTTCTATTTCTTCAGCGCATTCATCAACTTCTCTACCTGAAATTCCGATTTCTTTTCCGCGCTCTGTAACTTTTTGATAATATCATACCTTTCGATAATCCTCTGGCAGATCTCCTTTTTATCCTTCAAATCCTGCCGGAGGACATCAATAACCGAAACAGTCAGAAGCCAGTCTGCCAGCGAATGAAAAGCTTCCTGATTGAACCAGAGCACATCCCGATAGCGGTTTACCTGCAGGTAATTCCGCACATCTTCATCCTGCAAAAGCATACGCATAATTTCATGGGCAACCCGGGTTTTCGGTGCCTTCGTCATCCACCATTCCTGATGGGTAGTCAGTATTTTGATCATCATCACCGCCCGGTAAGCTGTCGCATCATCCATACCCATATTTCGGAAAGTGTCTTCCATAATCTTGGTCAGTAACCACTCATCCATACCATAACGGCTGTTCATTGGGATGTCAGTTTTACTCAATACCGCTCCCAGCCGGTGCACCAACACCCAGCTCAACAAAATAACACGATGGTCTTCCTCCCGGACATGTTTTTTGATCGTTTTGCCTACGCTTAACCATTTTCTGGAACCGGGACAGCTTATTTTCTTTTCCAGTCCTGGTAAGTCCGGCAGAGCATTGAGAACTTTGGTCATCCGGGAAACGATTTCATTTATGTCCCCTTCTCCCTGGGTAAAGTTTTTAATCTCATGCAGCAGATGAGGTACCTGTTCATCCCGCAGTCGTTTGAGTAATGGTTCGGTCTGCAATATTTTTTTATCGTCAATTACTTTTATCAGTTTCCGGTAAACTCCCTGGTTTACAATTTCCCGGAAGGACTGATGAATTGGACGGAGGAAGGTTTCCTTCAGCGCTTCGTCAATACTGGGAACTCCCCGGCCATCCAGGTAAGCATGCAGATTGGCATAGTGGTGCCAGATGTTGTCTTCCACTTCCCGGAAATCCAGAAAGACATGATATTGATAAGCATTCAGTGAAACAAACAATCCCCGCTCGTGGAGGTCCTTGCTGCTCCGGATATACTCCAGACCGGAGCTGTAATCCCGGAAAATTGAAAAATAATTATCCTGATGATGCAGGTTAAGCGCATGACCCAGGCTGTTTTGCTCCATCACCCGCTCCTCCCGACCGGGCTTTTTCACCGAATAGGCCACTGAATTCTTAACCCATCCCATGGTATTTTCAAATTTGTTGTTGTAGATAACCAGACCGTGTTCCCCATCAAAACTATTGGAGAAGACCACGACATTTTCGTTGACATAACCCTCGGGTGTAAAAAAGTCGTAGAGGTAAAAATTGCGGACATCCGAAAAAACATGGCGTTTTCGCATCAGGGGGAAAATTTCCCGCTCATGGCGGTACACCAGATCGCGGTCTGTCTGCTCATCCCAGTAGGCCTTACGATATTCCATACCATATTTTTCGGTGAAACCTTCAACCTGGCCATGACCGAACATGGGTAAACCCGGCATGGTAACCAGGAGCGTACAAACTCCGAAATATTTATCCCCCTTGCCAAACTGGGCAACTGCAGTTTCTTCATCGGGATTATTCATAAAATTGACGTATCGTTTCAGGATCTCCGGATTGAATTCCAGCACATTCTTGATTGAATAACGGAATTTTATATTATCCTCATTCTTTAACATATTCATGAAGGCACTGTTATAAACCCGATGCATTCCCAGGGTTCGGACAAAATAGCCTTCCATCAGCCAGAAAGCTTCGGCCAGCAGCAAGGTATCCGGGATTTCCTGAGCAACCCGGTCGACCAATTCCCGCCAGAATTCTTCCGGCATGGCGGCATCGAACTGTTGCCGGGTTAAGCCGTGTTCACTGCGGGTAGGGATATCGCCGCCGGAACCCGGTTCGGGAAACCAGAGGCGCTGGTAATGTTTCTTGGTCAGCGTCATGGCCGCATCGAAGCGGATGATCGGGAATTTTTTGGCTACTGAGAGAATGGTCTGAATCACGGCTTCCCGCACTTCCGGTTTCAGATAATTCAATTGTGCAGTATCGTTCCAGGGCATGCTGGTGCCATCATTCCCGTGATAAACATATTTGGTATCTCCGGTGTGGAAATCTACCCGTTTAAAGAGTACGGAAGCATCGCTCCGACTGTAGTAATGATCTTCCAGAAAGATACCCACCCGGCCATCCCAGGAGAGATTTGGTCCGTTAAAGGTGTGGGATGGGTAGGGGCTGTAATCCAGGGAGATAAACCAGTCCGGATGCTCGATGACCCAGCGGGAATCGATTCCCATATGATTGGGCACCATATCTCCGGCCATCCGGATGCCCCGTTGCCAGGCACGATGTTTTAAATTGTTAAAGGCTTCCTCACCACCCAGATCCTGGGCAATGTCGTAGTTGAAAAGCGAATAGGCAGAAGCCACCGCCTCGGGATTTCCGCATAACTGTTTGATTCTTCGTGAAGCATCACTTCGTTCCCACAGCCCGATAAGCCAGAGACCGGTAAATCCCCAGCGGGCGAGCTGGTCCAACTCTTCATCGGGAATCTGATCCAGACGGGAGATATTTTTCTGATATTTTTTTGACAGCTGATCCAGCCAGACGTAAGTGCTTTTGGCCATCAGTACCACTCTGGGCATCCAATCCTTATCCGGGCTAAAACGCTCCGGCTCTATTTCCAGACCGGCGAAGGTCGCGACCTCGGATAGCGCCGGTCCAAGGAACCGCGCTTTCTGCTCTTCCCGGATGATGTCCAGACTGCGCAGGAGACGGAACAGAAATTTTGCCAGCATGAATCCCCATTTCTGCCGGATATAATCCAACTGGCCGGAAAGCGAATAGGGTTCAACAATCGCCGGACTGCGCAGCATGTCCACCAGATTTTGATTTTCCGGTCCGAATTTGGGTTGTTGTTCAAAGAAATCGTAAAGCGATTCGCTAATGTTGTGATAGACGGTAAACTTTTCCAGCTGTTCATCATCAAACAATTCCAGAAATGGTGAAAAAGCCGGATTGAGATTGGCCAGCCAGAGCAACATTAGCTCTTCCAGGGCCATCTCCCGGTGTTGCCTGGTTTTCAGATAATCCTTAACGCTCGTTTCCCCGGAATAAACCGCCTTTGGTGGAAATTCTTCGGTAAATTTTTCCAGGGCCGAATTGACTTCTTTGACCCCGATTTTTTCTTCAATCCACTTCAGTGCCTGCTGGGATACTTTATCGTTTTTCTCTTCCCGGTATAGCCCGATGACGTAATGCAGAATTTCATCAATCAGGCCCATGGCATTTATCTCGCCCGCCCTGACCGCAGTTTCCGGGAAATTGATAACATCCCTTTTTTGGTTTATTTTTTGGGCAAAAGTCCGGGTGGCCTGAAAATTAGCGAAAATGACGTTTCCACTGATTTGAAAGAGAGATTCTTCGAAGCTGTATTTCTGCCGGGATTGGCGGGAGATATGGAATTCGAAAAAATTGTCTTTCAAACAAATTGAAGATTGACCGGTTTTTTCCAGTTGCTTCAGGGTTATTCTGATCTGTGTTATCTGCTTACCCTTCAAAATCGACCTCCGGAGGTGTGGTGTAAGATTCCTCATTTCATTTTTGGCGAATTAAACAGCTTTTGAAAAAACATAATTTAGTATATAAATTGTATCAGATGAAGTCAAATAATCCGAACAAAATTTCCAATTTTAAGATAAGGAAAATGTTGATGAAAATCCGCCCATTGTTAAATTCAATAATCCCCCCCTCATTTTTTATCATTTTTCTGTTACTACAGACTGCCCTGGGTCAACTGCCGGAGCAAATTCAGCTGGTAGAGAGTGTCCCGGTGCAAACGACGCTTGGCCTTGAGGAAACCGCCCGTACTTTTCCGGTCTGGTATCAAATGATCAATAACGCCGAAAAATCCATTGATATGGAAATTTTTTATCTTTCGGACAAGGCTGGGACCGCCCTGAATACTATCGTCAAAGCCATGGTCACCGCTGCCCGGCGAGGCGTTCAGATCCGCATCATTGCTGATGCCCGGATGGCTGGGACCTATCCGGAAACCCTTGATTCCCTTAATGAAATCTCAAACATATCTGTCCGCCGTATTTCCCTTTATGATAAAAAGGGCGGGGTGATGCACGCCAAATATTTTATCGTGGACGACCGGCAAGTTTTTATTGGCAGCCAGAACATGGACTGGCGGGCCCTGGAACATATCCATGAGTTGGGGATAAGGATTGAAAATGCAAAGCTGGCCCGGTTAATAAAACAAATATTTGAACTGGACTGGCAAATTTCCGGGGAGACAGATCAGACCGCTCCGTCAACCCTCCCGGCATTGCCCGTCGGAATTACGATAAACCGCAGCAATCCCCTCCGCTTCCAAAATGAGGGTGGGGAGGAGATATTTCTTTATCCCACCTTCAGCAGCCCGTTTGTGATGTATCCGGAAATGGCCTGGGACGAAACGGAGATTGTCCGGCTTATCGATTCGGCAAAAACCCGGGTGGAAGTACAATTGCTTTCCTACAATCCGGTCTCCAGAGGTCATTTTTTCAACATCATCGATAATGCCATGCGCCGGGCTGCTGCTCGCGGAGTCCAGGTTCGGATGATTCTCTCCAACTGGAATACCCGTCAGCCGGGCATACAGTATCTGAAAAGCCTGCAGGTTGTTCCCAATATCGAGATCCGGATCAGTACCATACCGCAATGGAGTGGCGGGTTTGTTCCCTTTGCCAGGGTAGAGCACTGCAAATATCTGGTTGTGGACAGCAGTCTGGTTTGGCTGGGTACCAGTAACTGGAGCTACAGCTATTTTAACAGTTCCAGAAATCTGGGGCTTGTTTTGGATAGTCCGGTAACCAACGACCTGGTTCACCGTATTTTTCTGAAAAGCTGGGACTCGGAATATTGTAAAAAGTTGGATGTTTGCCGGGAATATGTCGCACCGGATGTATCGGGAGGAGAGTAGTTTTAAGGAATTCTTTTCATCGGATTAAAATGATTGATAAACATATTTTACGTTCAATAGTGATTATGTTCGGCAAGAACTGGTTCATCCTTTTTGTCCTATTCACTTTTTACATTGCAATACAAGCCGGTGAACCCATTCACTATGAAAAAAGCAGGCCAAAGATTGGTCTGGTGCTCAGTGGCGGCGGTGCCCGGGGCTTTGCCCATATTGGTGCCCTGAAGGTGATCGACTCCCTGAAGATACCGATTGATTATGTTGCCGGTACTTCCATTGGTGCCATAGTGGGCGGATTGTACGCGGCCGGATATTCGATTGATAAAATCGATTCCCTGGCCCATTATATTGACTGGCCGCTAATATTTAGTGACGAGCCGACCCGTCAAAAACGTACCTATTTGGAGAAATGGGATGATGGCCGTTTTCAATTACCGCTGGCTTTCGAAAACTATAAAATTATCCCGCCTTCGGGATTAATTTACGGACAAAAGGTTTCGCTGCTATTATCCCGTCTTACTCTGGAAGAACTGGATATCGTGAATTTTGACAGCCTGCAAATTCCCTTCCGCTGTATCGCTGCAGATCTGGTAACCGGAAATGAGGTTGTTCTGGAAAGAGGATCCCTCTCCAAAGCCATCCGGGCGAGTATGTCCGTTCCCTCAATTTTTACCCCGGTGGCCTGGGGCGATTCATTGCTGGTGGATGGGGGCGTTCTGAATAATTTGCCGGTCGACGTCTGTAAAAAAATGGGCGCAGAATACATAATCGCCGTAAATGTGGGTACGCCCATGCGCACCAGGGATGAGCTCAACAGTGCCCTTTCAATTCTGCTTCAATCCTTCTCTCTGGCCGGTTATCAACGGGAGCAAATAAATATTGCGGAAACCAATGTTCTTATCACCCCGGATCTGGAAAATTACTCCAATACGGATTTTGATAGACGTAAAGTGGATGGGATGATCAGTCAGGGCAAAAAGGCGGCATATCAGCAACTGGAATTACTTCAACCGTTATCCCGGTTCGCGGAAAACCAAAGAATTACCAGTGAGGAAGTCCCGCTGAAGGAAGCAGTTATCAATTCAGTATTTATCAGTGGGAATAAAAAATTATCCTTTCATTTTATATATCAACTTTTGGGAATAAAACCCGGTCAACCGTTAAATCTTGATTTACTGGAATCCCGGATTGGATCTTTATACGGCCTGGGTTATTTCGAAACCGTCACTTACCGGATAGAGCACCATCGCAGTAACCGGTATAACCTGATGCTGGAGGTGAAAGAAAAACCCACCAAGCTGCTCCGTCTGGGGGTGAAATATCAGGATGACAAAAAAATAATTGTGGGTGTGAATTTAAAAATGAATGACTTTCCCGCCCCGGGATTCCGGAATGATCTGACCTATCTCTTTTCCGGAGTGCAACTGGTGGAGTGGGAGCTTAGCTATCCCCGGCGTATGCTGGGCAGCCGGGTATTTCCCTATCTGTATGGATTTTATCAGGATTACCCGGTAACCATATTTTTTGATCAGGAAAAGATTGCGTCATACCAGCGCCGGAGTTTCGGGGGTGCACCCGGTTTGGGTCTGATAGTTAAAAATTACGGGGTTATTAAAGTAGATTACATGTTAGAAAAGTTGTTGATAAAACCAACCATTGCCTCGCCGGGAGAAATTGTCTGGCCGGCCTGGGAGTATCCACAGCATTTGGGAAGGCTTTACGCCGAAGTGGATCTACTGGATGATCCGTTAAAACCAACCCATGGTTATTTTGGCCGATTGGGTTATGAGAAAACACTGGATTTTATCAAACAAGAAGCAAATTATAGCCGGATCTTTCTGGATCAGAATTTTTACGGTACTATTATTCCCCGAATCACCACCAGCCTGCATATATTTTTGGGTTTCTCCAAACAGGCGGAATATTATCGCCAGTTTTATCTGGGTGGTCCGGATCAATTTGTCGGGGCCGATTATGATGAGTTTGCCGGTCCCAATATCGGAATCTACCGGGTGGAAAACCGGTTTCACTGGACCCGTCTGATTTCCCTCCTGGGAATTTATAATGTTGGGAATATCTGGGAGAGTTATAAGAATCCTGATATATCAAAAAATCAATACACCGGATATGGGATTGGCATCCAGGTGGATACCGTTGTCGGACCATTGCGGTATGTCATCGGGCACGGCGAGGGGAATACCATTCAGTATTTCACCTTTGGTTTCTCCTTAAACACCCGAAACGATGAACGGTTACCTTAATTAAACTATTTGATTAGCTGAAACTCTGGCGGAATCCTGTAGACTCCGGTTTCTTTTAATCCGGAAAAATGATAAGGCAAAAGCCAGGTAAATTGGCATAAAAGTCGCCAGGGCTAGAGAATTATCCTGATCGAATGGGGGAAATAGTTTCAGGATGAGCAACAAAACTCCCAGGCCCAGCTGAAGATACCAGACATTCCGCAACCATTTTTCGGACCATTTTTTCCTCAAGAGATAGGCGATACCGATAACCGGGATCAGCAGGGTAACCGGATTGGTGAGAAATAGGTTTTCGTTGTAATAGGCAATGGTATGGTCGGTGAATAGACTGACCAGGGTGAGAAACATCCCGAGCAGCCCGGCAAATAGTCCGATGATGACATTCAACAGACCAAAAACCATTGGTTTACCCTTTTGGGCGAGTTTTGCTGATAGAACAATAATGGCCGAAACAACCAGACTGATGAACAAAGTAAGATATAAATAATTAGGGGGAGAATCCGGTAT
>CAZTXJ010000125.1:0-9570 GCA_964617285.1 uncultured Calditrichaceae bacterium
CTATATACCGGAAAAATTCGGTAATTTTCGACAATAGTCGGTTCAGTCCGGTCACCCCGAAAATCAAGATAAATCAGATTATTGCCATTCAGGCCTGGCAGATTGGCGGGATTTAAATATAGCTTTAGAAACGGATCGTCTACCAGACCCACGGACACCTCCCGAAACCGGTTTAATCCAAAAGTATTCAAATAGTGACTGGTGAAATACAGTTCGGATTGTTCAAAACTTTCCTCAGTAACCCGCTCGCCCCAATATTGTGCCCAGAGCATCAATGGTAACAAAACACAGGCAACGATAAGACGAAACATTTTTGGCCTCGCTTTTAAAAGTTCCTATTCTTAGTTAAATGTAGGTGCACTCATTTTTCCGATAAACAGAATCGTATTGGAGTGATTTTCCCGGATCATGAACAGAAATGGTCTGTTGGCTTTGAAATAAAATTCATCTCCCACTGAGGTAAAAGAAATTGTGACTGAAGTAGCCGCGGCAGCTTCGGTTCCTTTTTCATCCACTTTTAGATATGTTTTATGGAGTACCTCACTGATAAAGGCATTTTCCGGTCCGGCATACAGTTTCGTAAAGTCAGCCCAATATGGATCGAAGGCGATTCCCATCCCCAGCAGGGTTAATACGTCATTTAATTGAATTTTATACTCCTGCTCGAATTTTGGTATTTCGATAATTCCTTTCCGGACAGAGAAACTCTGTAACCATTGATTTAACAGGTCATTGTCTAAAGAGAGGATCAGGGAATCGACAGTTATGCCGGATTTGGGCAGGAAGATGGCCATTCGGAAATCACCATCGCCATAAGGAAGATCAATTGCCTGGAATTTATCGGCATCCAGGTATTCGAAATTTCCCTCCTGGTACATCAACCGGCAATCAATTTGTCCCCCATTTGCTAAATTAAACAGGTCGTCATGGGTAAGATCTTCCTTGAACTGATATGTCCATATCCCTTTGAAATAAATCGCATTGATCAGAAACATAATATCCACCGGATCAATCTGATCAATGATCTGGGGGATCTTTCCATTGGTATTATCTTTTACCCACTGGTTAATGACATCCTTCGATGCCGGATCTAAAAAATCCAAAGCCCGCACCACAGCATTAAAGTATTGTTTGTTCAGATCAATGAATTCCTGTTCAAATGTCAGGTCATCTCTGTACCAGATTGAATTGGCGATTCGGAAATCCACCTGCGGGTCGAGGCCGAGAAGCAGTTTAATTAGGCTCTGATAGGCTTCATTGATTTGCTGCTGATTCAAGCCCTGTAATTCGAGGGTTGATTCCATGGCTTCCCGGGTGCTTCCATCGGCTCCGTTTAAGGTCATGCCCAGGGCCATAGAGACACTGAGCGGAGAGATAAAGGGATTTTCTTGTGAATCCGATTTAACGATCTGTTGAAAGAGTTTTAGCCCAAAGCGGTTATCAGCCGACACCAGTTCAGTCTCATTTGGGGTAAGTGCACGAACATATTTGGTTTTTGAAGTGAGCGGGGAGGTGATGCGTTCGCAGGCAAGAAAGACCAGGGACAAAAAAAGCAATAAGCTGATAATTTTTGATAAAGGTCTCATGGTTTGCCTCCTTTAGTTTAATTTGCGATAAATGTGCCTTCTTCGGTGATGCCGATAAATGATATCCAGGCCCATTTGCCGGTAATTTTATTATCTTCGAATTTCCCAACCAAAACCGTGTTATTGTCCCGCCACCCAGGATTGAGATCGAGGCTTATTCCATTATTGTCGATGGTTCCTTCCAGCATGCCATCCCCGGTCGCATGGGTGGTTTTTACTGACGAACGTGTTTTAGTGAGATACCAACTCCCCTCAACCCGATTGGAATCTGATATCTCGATTTTGATCCAACCCGTAACCACCGGATGGCCGGTACTGTCATAGGCGGTATAACTGTATCTATTATTTCCCAGGGGATTGGTTGAACTACTGCAGTATACTAAAAGTGAGCTAATCAGAATAACAAGAAGGAAAAGCTTTATAATGTTCATAGTTCGTCTCCGGTTTATCAGGAAATGGTCAAATTCAGTGCCAATAAAAGGGAGAGTTTACGCTTATTTTGAAAGCTGGGTCGGTTGGAGAAGATAATTCACAGAATAACAGTGAGTTAAAAACACTTTTTTTGAAGAGTACTAAAAATTATAAGGGATAGAAAACGGTGCTTTTAACCTCAGAAATCTGAGAGCGACTCAGGTTTCTGAAACTTTATTCGTTAAAACAGAAATTTGATCGGCAAGGTTGTGTACTAAAAAAAATTAATTGAACCTGGATTGGAAAGTTTTTAATCCGCAGGTTGTTTCTCTCTTTGAATCCGCAGGGCTTCTTTCAGGGTGTTGCTGGCGAGCAAAGCACATTCATGTTTTTGCTGGGGGAGACCTCCCACAAATGCCAGAACGTCGGCTGCTTCTATCTGGTTTATCTCAGAAAGTTTTTTCCCGATTATCATTTCGGTCAGGGCAGAGGCGGCTGCCTGGAGGCCGGCGCATCCGATATATTCATACTTTGCATCGCGGATAAGCTTCTCCTCCAGCAGAAGATGCAATATCATGATGTCTCCGCAAGTTCCCTGACTCTTGGCGGTGATGGAGGCGTTTTCGATTTCACCAACATTAGTCCGGTTATTGATATAATCAATGGCTTTGTCGGAATATCCCATCGCTTGCAGAAGAATGGTTCGTTTATCATCCATCAGGTACAGCCTTCTTTCCTTAAAACATCGTTATGTTTGAAATTTATTGCTTTGAGATTAAAATTTCAAGAATTGGATAAAATAGAATGAGGATCCAGTGGACCCTCAATTTTGTGTGCTTCGATTTGGTAGTGTATTCTAACTTTATACTATAAAAAGATCATGAAAAAGTTATTACATATATTTTTGAATCTCTTTAACTTGGTTGGTAGCTTCCCAGGTAAAATCTTTATCTTTTCTTCCAAAATGACCGAATGCTGCCGTTTTCTTATAGATAGGCCGGAGCAGATCCAGGGCATTTATCATTCCACCAGGAGTGAAGTCAAATATTTTTGTGATGATCCGGCTTATTTCATCATCCGGGAGTTTGCCTGTTCCGAAGGTTTCTACCATCATACTTACCGGTTCAGCGATACCAATTGCATAGGCCACCTGCACGCCACATCGTTCTGCCATTCCGGCAGCAACTATGTTCTTCGCCACATATCTGGCATAGTAGGACGCTGAGCGGTCCACTTTTGTCGGATCCTTCCCGCTGAAACAGCCTCCGCCCACCAGATAGGTTCCGCCATAGGTATCCACCACAATTTTTCTTCCGGTTAAACCGGTATCGGCCTTGGGTCCGCCCACCACAAATCGGCCGGTGGGATTTATCAAATATTCTATTTTTTCTTTGGCTAATTGAGGCGGGATCACCTTCAGAATAACCTCGTTTATAATATCGTTTTTTAAGGTCTGCATGTCAATATCAGGATCATGATTTGCTGACAGCACCACCTTTTCGACCGCTACTGGTTTTTTATTTTTGTATCGAATCGTGACCTGGGTTTTACCATCAGGTCTAAGGTAAGGAAGGATTTTTTTCTTTCTCACTTCGCTTAATCGCATGGCTAATTTGTGGGCCAGAAAGATGGGCATGGGCATGAATTCTTCTGTTTCGTTGGTGGCATAGCCAAACATCATTCCCTGGTCACCGGCACCAGCCCGGTCCACGCCCATGGCAATGTCGGGAGATTGCTGGTTAATATTGGTGAGCACAGCACAGCTTTCGTAATCGAATCCGAAATGAGGATCAGTATACCCAATATCTTTGACCGTCTGCCGGACAATACCAGGAATATCAACATAAATCTCACAGGTTATCTCTCCGCCAATAAATACCAGACCATTGCTGATAAAGGTTTCGCAGGCTACCCGACCAAAAGAATCTCTTTCTAAAATCGCATCGAGAATGGCGTCAGATATTTGATCGGCCATCTTATCCGGATGACCTTCGGTAACAGATTCAGAGGAAAAAGAATATTGGTTCATTGTGGACTCCTATTGAAATCGCGGTTAATCAATTAATATTTCAGAATAATCCCCAAGATTTAAAGATTTGGATTTTCCGGTTACCGAAGCGTGACTTCCGATAATTGAGTCGGTAATCTTTATCTTCTTCAATTTAACCCCAGGACTAATGATCGAATTTGAAATGATGCAATCCGAAATATGGGTATTTTCTGCTACAGTTACATTCGGACCAATAATAGAATTTTCTATTGCCGCATTTTCATGAATATAAACCGGTTGATTTATAATCACATTTTCATATTTATATTTTTTCCTGGAAAAATCCCTCTGCAAAATAATTCCGGTTGTTTCTAATAAAGTTTCCGGCTTACCGCAATCGTACCAACCGGTCACATTGAAAGTACTGATTTTTTCTCCCTGGTCAATCATAAGCTGGATGGCGTCGGTGAGCTGGTATTCATTTTTAGTCCGAATATTTTTTTCGATCAATTGAGCTAAAGCTTTTTTGAGCGTGGTTCCGTTTTTAAAAAAATAAAGTCCGACCAAAGCAAGATTTGATACCGGTTTCTTTGGTTTTTCTACCAGCTTGGTAATAAAACCCTTCTCATCCAAAACGGCTATACCAAATCTTCTGGGATCATCAATTGTTTTAACACCCAGAGAACTGGTTTTATTCTTCAGGGTCGGTTTCAGCTCAACATCATATATGGTATCTCCCAGAACGATAAATATCGGTTCATCACCTAGGAAATCTCGGGCAGTATATATAGCATGGCCCAAGCCAAGAAATTCTTTCTGTTCAACAAAAGATGCTTTAACCTGATAATTTTGCCGGATGAATTCCTCAACCTTATCCCCCAGATACCCTACCACAAAAACAAGTTCGTCAATACCATCCGCAATAATTTTATCGACGATATGAGCAATCATCGGTCGGTCGGCAACCGGCAACAGGACCTTGGGATGGGTAAGGGTGTGGGGTCGCATTCTGGTACCGAATCCGGCAACAGGAATAATCGCTTTCATTGAAATTCATCCTCCATTTATGCTTCGAATTTGCTCAAAGCTTCTTTAAGTTTTTGAATACTTCCGATCACCAGCGGATCTTTTTCATACAATAGTGCCAAATAGTAACTGATCCAATCCCCAATATAAATTAGTGAAAACATCCTGGCCAATTCACTCTTACCTTCACTGAAAATCTCAAAAATGGGGATTTTTTTGTGCTGGAGAATTTCTCGGGTTATCATCAATCTTTTTTGGTTTCTACTGTTCTCCGATTTATCACGAAGCAAGAGAATATTAAAATTTTTTATTAAATCCCGGGGTGCTTCCCAACCCATAATTTCATTATGATTAAGTTCCGGGAAATTATTGCTGAATGCTAAAACCTTTGAGTTTTCATTGAACTGATTTCGCCATCGGGTGAGCACCGGTAGCAGAAAATCCGAAGCCGTGTAAAGTACCGGAATTTTATTATACAATTTTTGGGCAATGTGGTTGGTCAGGTTATGCGCCTGGGTGATCTTGGGATTATTTTTTTCCCGGATATTTTCCAGTACTCTTATGGTTTCGCGGATCTCATCCAGTTTGGGTTTCACAAAGCCATTGTGTTGCAAAAAATAAAGCATTGAAAAAAACAGAAATCCAAGAGCTTGACGCGGCGGATAACCTTCGGGAATTGTTATGAATGGCTTTTTTCTTCTTTTGAGTAACTTCTTTAATTTTCCACCGCTGGCGATTCCGATAACAGTAGTCTTTTTGGACAGGGCGAACTCGGTCGCCTGAATAGTTTCCTCAGTATCACCGGAGTAACTGCAGGATAATACCAGTGTCTTTTTATCCACAAAAGAAGGAAGACCATAGTTCCGGTTAATCAGGAAGGGAATTTTCAGCTCGGTTTGAAGATATGCACTCAGCAGATCTCCGGCAATGGCCGATCCTCCCATCCCGTTAATTATAATTTTGTCATAATCTTTTGGATTGATTTGTAATGGCAGGTCTTCCAGAAAAGTAGGTGCTTTTGCGATTTGCTCCGGTAAATCGCAGATAAATCTGTAAAATTGGGACTTATCAGAATTGTGCATACAACTCTCCTAATGAAAAATAATTTGCGCTCAGAAAGATTATGGGTATGAATTAATAGGGAATATGGAATTGATCCGCAAGTGGTTTTTAAGTTTGTTATGATTAATGAAAAATTTTAATTTCTGGAATTCTGCTGATGAATCCGGAGTTTTAGTTTTTGATAAAAATCCTCACAGAGTTTTTGTATTTCGGTGGCGGTCTTCAATTTTTTTGATTTTTGGTACAACTTATGGCAATCTTCGCTGGAAAGATGCCGGATGACATTTTTAATCTCCGGAATGACGATTTGGGCAGCACTGAATATGGTAAGACCCATGCCAATAAGCAACGGGACGGCGACCGGATCTCCGGCCATTTCGCCGCACATACTGACCGGTGTATTGGTCTGTTTTCCAACATCGATCACTTTTTTAATTAATTCGAGAAGGGCAGGGTGAAAATGATTATAAAGTCGTGAGATTTTTTCATTGGCCCGGTCAACCGCCAGGGTGTATTGTACCAGATCATTTGTCCCGATACTAAAAAAATCGACTTCACCGGCGAAAGCGTCTGCTAAAATTGCCGCAGAAGGAATTTCGACCATCATACCAAACTCAATGTTGGGATTATATTTTTTTCCCTCCTTATTCAGAATGTCCTGCGCTTCTGCAAAAACAGCTTTGAATTGACGGATTTCTTCCAGTGCACTGACCATTGGCAGCAGGATCTGAATATTCCCATGAACATTTGCCCGTAGAATCGCTTTCAGTTGTGGCAGAAATATTTCCTTATGGTCCAGGCAGAACCGGATGGCTCTCCAGCCCAGGAAGGGATTCCTCTCCGGGATACCCACGATATCCGGCAGCAGTTTATCCCCGCCGATATCCAGGGTCCTGATGACCACAGTATTTGGTCTTAATGTCTCGGCAAATTTTAAATAATTTTCGGTCTGGGAATCTTCTGTAGGCAGACCATTTCCCCCCAAAAATAAACCTTCCGTCCGATAGAGTCCGATCCCCTCGGCACCCGATTTTTTAAACTGATCGAGCTCTTCCACAAATTCAACATTCCCCATCACAGTAATGAGATGCTTATCGATGGTAAAGGCCGGTTCATGGGCATCTTTTAAATAACTTTCCTCGAGGGTAAGAAAATTTTTCTGTTTTTCCTGATATTCCCGAATTGTTTCTTTACCGGGATTTACGATGATTACACCTTCATTTCCATCAAGGATCAGCTGATCGTCTGCTTTGACTACATCCGTGACAAACTCGGTTCCCACCACGGCCGGGACACCGAGAGATCTGGCAACGATGGCGGTATGGGAGTTTTTGCCCCCGACATTTGTACAGAAACCTAATATATTCTGATGATGTAAGCGAATTGTATCTGCGGGGCTAACGGTATCTGCAATGACAATCGAGTTTTCGGTGACATTATGTGCTATTTTTTTTCCCAGCATTTCCCGTAGAATTAGTCGCTTGAGGGATTGAACATCAAAGGCACGTTCCCGAAAATATTCATCGGAAAATTTTAAAAAGTGCTCCTTCTTGCTCTGAAATACCTTATAGGTAGCATAAGCTGCGTCGTAATTGTTCTCTTTTATTAATTGTTCAACTTCGCCCAAAAAAATCCGGTCTTCCAGGATATCAATCTGAGTCTGAATGATTTCAGCAGAATCCTTACCGTAATATTTGAAGGTTTGTTCAGCAATTTTTTCCAGCGATTTTTTCCCGGATGAAATGGCTTTTTGGAACCGATTGATTTCGGATTTAATGGCAGTATCGGGGACTAACCGCAGCTCGGGTACCAGGGTTGGTTCGGAATATAAATATACAGGGCCAATGGCAATCCCAGGGGAGGCTGGTATGCCTTTCAGGGCAATTTCCGGTTTAATTTCTGCGGTTTGTAAGGTTTTAGACATAATATCATCCCACTCTGCTGAAATGAAAATAGAAAATTTTCCCAGTTATTTCAAATACTATTTTTCAAGTGAATCTAATGTTTTTGCGAATACGGGAGCAGAAAATATCGTTTTGAATTTTTTTTATTTGTAAATTAATTTGTTCTTTTCATAAACGGGTCGGCTGCAGGAATGTATTTGTATATATCCGGAAAAGTTCTTATTAATTTTGTATAGAAATCCCAATCCCTTCAAAAAATTATTCCATGGTGTTATGTTGTAAAAATTTTACTCAATTCCTGCTGCCTGGGATGTAAACCTTCCATATTATTACCGAAAATTACTGGCAATATCTTTGCAATCAATCAAGACGATTGCTTTTTGGAGAATTATGTTGAAAGGGAATTTTATTTACCCTTGTTTTAAAAAATGTGTTTCGGGCTGGACGTGGATATTATCTGTGTGGTCATATACCGCTCAGCCAAGCTTCAACCCCGGGCTAATATTTTATGCAATTGGCCTTTTTGGGTATTTATTCGATTTTTTATCCTCTCTAAATATTATACACCATTTAAAACAATCCTTCCGAAGGGTTTTAGACTCATCAAATAAGGAGACTTATTTTGAAAAGGATTTCAATCTTTTTCATAGTACTGACATTTATCTCTTTTCATAATTTATATGCACAGACGGATTCTTTGAAAATATCCTGGAACGCTAACCCGGAACCGGATATGCTGGAATACCGGCTTTACCGGAGTGTGAATAGTATTACCAATTTTCAGATGGTCCAAACAATTCCACATCCATTGGTTCAAACAGTCGATCGGAATTCAATTCAACCGGGTAACTTGTATGCTTTCCGACTCACGGCGGTTGATTCGGCTGGTAATCAATCGGTTCCATCGGATATCGTTTCGGTGGGGATTCCCCATGTTGTCTGGACGTTAAATCAAATTCCTTCGGGCTCACCAACCACCGTCCCGCTATCAAGTTTTATCAGCGATCCGGATAATAATGTCAGCGAAATGATCATTAATATTTCCAACCAAAACAATGTGACTGCAGCAGTTAACGGGACAAATTTGGTTATTACCCCTAATCCTCTGGCTTATGTCGGATCAGCTGGTTTTACCATTAGAATTGAGGATCCGGATGGTTTTTGGGACATTGCCAATGTTCAATTTAACATTGTACAGGTAAATCAGCCCCCGGTGGTATCGGATATTCCAAATCAGACCGTAGCGGAAGGGAATTCCTTTGCCACAATAAGTCTGGATAACTATGTCGCCGATCCGGACAATCCGGATGATCAGATAACCTGGACATACAGCGGCAATACCTCGTTAACAGTCTCCATCAGTCCCAGCAGGGTGGCGACGATTACTGTCCCGAATAGCAATTGGAATGGGAGTGAAACCATTACCTTTACTGCCACCGATCCGGGAGGTTTATCAGACAGTGATCCGGCCACCTTCACTGTAACGCCGGTTAACGATCCACCGGTGGTATCGGATATTCCGAATCAAACGATTTCGGAGGGTCAAAATTTTGCCACGATCAGTCTGGATAATTATGTGGCCGATCCGGAT
>CAZTXJ010000126.1:0-9486 GCA_964617285.1 uncultured Calditrichaceae bacterium
ACCTACTGACTGGACAAAAAAGAGGATTGGGTGATGCGTACAAGAGAGGAATGGCACATGCCATTGATAGACTCAATGCGGATATTATATTTGAAATGGATGCTGACTTACAGCACGATCCGGCTATGATTCCTTTATTCGTTGACCTTTATAAAAATGGTTTTACCCTGATAATTGGCTCCAGATTCCTTCCCGGAGCGGAAATGCCGGAAATGTCCTACTACCGAAAATTTTTGAGTTTATTTGGTAACTGGTTGATCAGATTTTTCGGAGGATTACCAAGGCTTCGGGATTTTACTTCGGGATATAGATGTATCAAAGCAAGTCTGATAAAAAAATGTGATTTTTCAAGCCTGTCAACCACCGGTTATGCATTTCAAACTTCTCTTATTTTTGAATTATTGAGAAATGGGGCTCGGGTGATCGAGGTCCCCATCAATTTTCCGGACAGGTTACATGGTACATCAAAGCTATCTTTTCCTGATCAACTGGAATTTTTGGTGAATCTTTTAAAAATTCGATTCAGAAAGAGATATGAGTTCGTCAGGTTTCTAATTATTGGGTTAAGTGGTCTGATCATTAATTTAGGCATATATTTTATGCTCACTCGTTTCCTTGATTTTTCAATAACCTTGGCAGCACTTTTTGGAATTGAGGGCTCTCTAATTTCAAACTTTCTTATGAAGAATTTTCTGGGTTTCAGAGGTTCATTAAAATTTTACAATATTCTCACTCAATTATTTGAATATCATAAATATGTGTTTATTGGTATAACTCTGAATTTTCTGGTTTTATTAATATTAGTAAAATTCTTTGGAGTTTACGATCTATTAGCCAACTTTATAGGAATTTTGTTGGGAGCATTAGTGAACTATTTTTTTGATGCTTTTCTATTACGAAAAAAGCAGCTCAAATTTAGCAATTTTTTTTAATAAAAGAAATTTTCGATTGTGATATGTAAATAGACAGAATTAAAGAAAAATTTTAAATTTATTATCAAATGTCAGATTTGCCCGTCTTTGGAATACTTGTATGGAACAATTTATAAAAGAACTTGAACAGTTGAAAAATTATATAAATAGTCAACTCTCCTTAATTTATCAAAATCATGGTCCTGTTTTGCAGGGGCTTAATGAATCGATAAAGTACTCTCTTTTCTCTAACGGAAAGCGTTTAAGGCCAATATTTTGTCTCCTGGCTGGAGACATTTTCGGGATTCCGAAAGAAAAACTACTATCAACTTCATGTGCTCTGGAAATGATTCATACTTCTTCTCTTATCCTGGACGATCTTCCCTATATGGATGATGCCAGTGTTCGACGGGGAAAGTCCGCAAATCATCTGATCTATGGTTATGATACGGCTATTTTGGCAAGCGTGGCATTACTTATGAAGGCGTTAGAAATAGTTGCTTCGGACTCTTTATTATCCGAAGATATCAAAAATGAATTATTAACAAATTTTACCCGTGCTGTCGGGACAGAAGGAATGACCGGAGGACAGTTTGCAGATTTAAAAAATGAAAATGACCAATTCACTGAAGAAAATCTCAATTTTATTCATACCCATAAAACAGCCTCACTTTTTGTTCTCGCGGGTTTATCTGCAGCAACTATTGCGAAGGCGAACCTCCATGAAAAAAATGCAATTAAGAATTATGCATTAAACTTGGGCTTTGCATTCCAGGTTTTAGATGACATTTTGGATACTAATGGAACAGAACATGAGACAGGAAAATCAGGTAAAAAGGATAAGATTAATTTTGTAAAGATATATGGTTTGGAAAAATCAGTCTATCTGGTTGATGAATACACCGAAAAAGCTTTAAAAGCCATAGAAATTTTTAAAGGGAAAAATCAAAATCTCCTTAATCTGGCAAAACTATTAATGAACCGGAAATCATAATAATAAGTAGATCTGATTAACCTTTCTTATTACTCATAAAGTTTATTCCTATGTTTATTACTAAAATTAATGAACTGAAATCGATTTTTAGATGGAAAGACTGGGGTATTGATAAAATTCCGGTTTTGTTTGGAATCTGCTTTTACCTGATTTTTATTAATGGCAGGTCGGTTCAGACAAATATATCTGATTTTTTTGTCTTTCTGATTTTTAGTATTACTTCTACCCTCTATGGATTTAGCATAAATGACTATGCTGATCTGGAGATTGACCGGATTCATGGTAAGAAAAATATATTTATTTTATTATCGGTTCATAAAAAAAATGTAATTCTGGCATTACTGGGTTTGATTGTATTAGTCTCCGGTCTCTATTTTAAAAATAAACCTTACTTTCTTTTTCTTTGGATTGTTCAAGTATTCATTGCCACTTTTTATTCATTGCCTCCAATTCGGTTTAAAGAGAGGGGAACGATTGGTTTAATAATCCCATTTTTTGCCCAATTGGTTTTGCCCACCTTGATTTGTTTTTCTATTTTTGGGGATGTTCTGTCCCTTGAATGTTTATATTTTCTGGTATATTCAATCTTTAAAGGTGGTGCGTATGATATTGGTCATCAATTCCAGGACTTTATTCTGGATTCTAAAACCAAAACCAGCACCTTTGCTGTAAGGCACGGTAAGAAAATAGTTCTCCATTTGTTTAATATATTTTTAGTTTTGGAAAGAATTTTTTTCTTTTTTATTCTGATCATGTTATCCGGTACAATTCAAGTTAACATCCAGAATTATTCTTATAATCCAATGTATATTGCACTATTTATTGATGTAATCCTTCTGATTCTGGTTTTTGGAGAAGAAATTAAGAGAAAATCTGTTATCGATCCTTATTTTGAGGACATAAGAGGATCAGGGAATATCCTGCATGTTATTTTTCCCAACATGATATTTCCAATTCTTATTTTATCGGCACTATCGATCAAAAATTTCTACTATTTAATACTTCTGGTCTTCTTTGTTATTTGGATTTTCCCGACGCCTCAAAAAATCCTCTGGCCATTAAAAACTTTCTGGACTGTTGCAAAGAAAATCATACCTGTCCGATAACAAAATTTATTATATTGACAAACAAGTCAACGATAAAATGTTAGTTTTTTAATCTCATATCAGCGAGTTGTTAATGCGAATATTAAGAATCTTATTCTATATAAATATTTTCCTCATCAGCAGCGACGTGTTAAGTCAGTTGCCTATGAAAAGGGATGATTTTACAGGTAATTCACTTAAGAGATGGTGGAGAAACGACCTTGAAGGAACTGCAACTGCTGCCACGGTCAATGACGGTGTTTTACTTTTGGAATTACAAAGTGCTGATAACACAATACCCTGGTGTAATACCAGCATCTGGGATGGCCATAATATGTACGGAGATGTTACGGTTACTATGCGTATCCGGGCATTTACACCAGCCAGACCAGGGAGTAGGGGTGGCGGATTGTGGTATACCACAGCTCTTAATCAGGCAACACGTCAAGCGTGGTTTATGGAGGTCGGAGATGATCCTTCATATCCGGATTACAGTCCTGAGGATGTTTGGTGGCGTGCATCTGTGGCAAATATGTTCCTAATGCCCAATACCTGGCTTGAAGAAACTGATCTTTCTGAGGATATTCTGCAATGGCATAATTACAAAATTGTCCGGGACCAATCCGCTGAAAATGAATTCATATTTTATATCGATGGCAATCAGGTTTTTCAATCGGAAGTTGTAACCATGATTGGAGAGCATCTTTCTGTTCAGATATGGAATGATAATTTGGTTTACCATACAGATCCTCTTGGCTATTATAGAAGGGTTTGGAGCGGTGGAACGCCCGACCAACTAATTGTAGACTATGTAGAAGTATTAACCGAGGCTCATCCAGATTCCAGTGTTTTGCCAAGTGGTAATATTCTATTGAAGGAGATCCCGACTGAAATAGGTGATGGAAGGACTAATTATCTATGGAAAAATTACCTTTTTAATAGTCCGGGTGGTAATTGTGCAGTTTTAGTAACGGCAAGAGCAGAGCAATATGGTAGTTATGGCGAGGACGATGATATTAAAATAATCCTTAATGGACAGGATTATGGATGGGATACTCCACAATCTTTTAATGGTGCTGCATTAGACGGGTTATCAAGGACGGTTTTAATAAATACAAATTTGGCGAGTGGCACAAGAAATCTCCAGATTTTGGGAGATCAAACGCCTCTATTGTATGATGTAACCGTTCTGGGAGCTGCAAATGGTGGAATTATCTTAGATGATCCGATCGATTCAGAAGCTTCTGGCGGAAATAATCAATTATTCAGGTCATATAATTTTTTAAGTCATGCGGGTGAAATTACTATTTTCGTCTCGGGATCTGCGGATGAAGATCCCACCCCAACAAGTTATGGCAGATACGAATCTTATTTCAATGATGATGAGGATGACGATTTACGAATTGTACTTGATGGGAATAATTATGGCTGGCAGACGTCAAATTCTCTCTGGGGTAATCGTTTGTATGGGGAGAGCAAAGCAATTGTTATTTCTGAAAATTTAACCCAGGGTAGTCATACTTTACAATTATATACGAATGGTACTCCACGAGTTCATCGCATTCTCATCTATGGTGAAAATGATGATCAGCCCTTACCTGTAACTTTGTCTTCTTTTATGGTAAGTCAGAATATTCATAGTAATGTGATTAAATGGGAAACTGAGTCAGAAATAAACAATGCAGGTTTCAATTTGTATAAAGCGAAGAATAATAAAGATACAACACTTGAAAATTTGAGTTTTTTTAAATTAAACCAGGAATTAATTCCGGGGTTTGGTAATTCAAACGTCAGACACTATTATCAATTTGAAGATCAAGATGTTGAGAGTGGCCTATTTTACTGGTACCAGTTGGAGGATGTAGATTTTAATGGTATTTCTCAAAAGCATGAAATTTTGAGAATCTATAGAAATATAGAGGTAATTGAAGATTTCTTACTTTATCAAAATTACCCAAATCCATTCAACAATTATACCACCATTGAATTTGGAGTCTCTAGTCCATCCCAGGTGAGAATTAGTGTTTTCAATGTATCGGGTCAGGTTGTGAGCAGTACAGACCTTTTTGTAAGATCATCGGGAAACTATAAATATATCTGGGATGGTAAAGGATTTAATGGTATTGAGCTTCCTTCGGGTGTTTATTTTTATCAAGTTTTAACTGATTTCGGAACTCAAACCAAGAAATTACTTTTATTGAAGTGATTCTTATTCATCAAAAGTTATCTATTTCTCCTTTTTGCTCCTCATAGAACAAACAATAATAATCTATGCACTGTGATATACTCATCATTGGCGGGGGATTGGCTGGATTATCTGCCGCAAGACAAATTACCCGAAATAATTCTGTCAAAGTAATATTAATGGAATCAGGGAAATCGACGAAAAATAACCCTACTCGTTTAACCTTTAAAGATACAATTGATAAATATGAATTGACAGAGGCGATATTAAGAACCTATCGGGGATTTGCAATACGGACGGTAAATGGTTATGAATCGCTTCATGAATTTGATCAAGACCAATTGGTTGCCCTGGATTACTTGAAAGCCTGTAACATATATTTGAATGAACTTGCTTCAAGAAATAATTTTAAACTGTTAAAATCCCGAGCAGAAAAATTTCTCATGAACGGTGATGATCGAATTGAAGTGTACACAAATGATAATAAAAAAATTCAATGCGATTTACTGATTGATGCCTCGGGTAAAAAACATTTTTCTCTTTCAAAATTGGGATTGGTAAAACCACAACTCTACAGTCATTCTTATGGATATATGTTCAAAAATTGTGACAATTCAAATGTCGATCTGGCCTATTTTATTGCAGCATCAAAGGCATTCGGTAGCGGTGGTGGATGGTATTATCCAATTGACAAAGACAGAGCAAGTGTAGGGTTTGCCGTGGTAAATTCTGAAGTTCGATTTCCTTCAAAACAATTACAAGAAAATTTTTCAAAGGCGATAAAAAATTTCAAACCATTTTCGGAGTATTTAAAAAATGCATCTCCTATCAGAAATGAAAGTGGTACAATTCCAGTTGAACATATGGATAAGATTGTGTTCGATAGAATTATGATTGTAGGTGATGCCGCCGGTCAGGCAACGCCCTGGATGTGTATGGGAGTGGAGCCGGTATTAATCTCAGGAGAATTTGCGGGTAAAATTGCGGAATTGTCTGTTGAGAAGCAAATATTCACAGAAGACTTTTTGTTTCAATATCAAACTCTCTGGAATAACTTATTTAAAAAATCCTATGATGCCATTAAATTCCAGAAAGAAAAGATATGGTTTCTACCTGATGAGGTCTGGGATTTCTTAATTGAGTGCGATGTATCAAGCCTTTCATCAGTGGAAATGCTCGGTCGCATGAAAATGAATAGTCACCTAATAAAAAAATTTTCGGCCTTATCAAAGTGGGCTTTATTTAAAATAAAGAACAGCATATTCAACAAATCGAATTGAGTTTAAAAAATTTTAAAATTGGGTGGTTTTGCTTCATTGTTTTTCTTGAATCTTATAACATAAATTCATGAGTAGATGTTGGCACAAACTTAATTAAGTTATGAATAAATTATTTAATTTGATCGTTGATGACAAATAAAGTGCTTTTTCTGGGTAATGATTTAGGTGGTGGATTAGGACATGTAAGAAGATGCGGGCGTTTGGCAGATATTTTACATAAGCAGGGCTGGGATACAGCATTTAATATTCATTTATCTAAATCTAAAAATTTTATTCAGACTCCTCACAAAATTTTTTATGCACCATTTGCTTTTGATCAGTATTTAGTAAAAATAATAGCGAAAATTAAACCTATACATAATTACCCGATAAATCATTTAAATACAAAACCATTCTTCTGGGAATTTGCCGGTTGCGATTATCAGGTATTACGTGATGGCTTTTTTACCGATCAGATTACCCGACGCAGGTTTAATAAAATTTCTAGTGTCATAAATAAATGGAAACCAGACCTGATTATCGGAGATGGTCATCTTTTGTCTTATTTTTTGGGTAGCTTCTTTCAAATCCCCACTATACAAATTGTACGATATGCAATTTTTCCGGAGAATACCAAATTTCTCTGGTGGAAAAACAAGCAGGAAATGTTGAGGATGCCACAAACACTCCCTGCATTTCGGCCTCTTTTCGATTTAATTAAACAAACTCCGTTTGAAGGTGGTTGTAAAGTTTTTACTGGAAACGCATATTTAATACCCGGCACACCCAATATAGAACCTATTGACACAAATAAACCGCATTTGTTTTATGGTTATCATGTGGATTCCGTGTGGGATGAAAGACTGATTAAAATAGATAAAAAGAAAAGATTTAAGAAAATATTTATAACTATCGGTGGTGGTGCTCAGAGATCGAATGTTGAAAAATTTTATAAATTTCTACTTCAATCCATAAAAAAACTTGATGTACATGTGATCTTTTCAGATCCGTTTGAAATACTTAAGGGAGAGTTACAAAAAGAAAATTATCCTAATATTAGTGTTTTTAAGTGGATCGAAACTTCCACAGTATTTCCATATCTGGACTTGATTATACACCATGGCGGGTACAGTACAACCATGGAAGCCTTATGGTGGGGAATACCGTCAATTATTATCCCTTTTCATAGTGAGCAGGAAGGTAATGGCAGAAGAATAGAGAAATTAAAAGCAGGTAAAGTTCTCCTGCCATCTCATCCCCCTTATCATAAGATAGATTTTAAAAGCCGTTATGGATTGTATAATATGATGGCAGGTTTTGATTTCGATTTAACAGAAAATGAACTGATTCAGACGATTGAAAAAATAAGCAATAGTAAAGATTACAAAAAGTCGGTGATGGAGCAAAGTGACAGTCTAAAGTCAACCTATAATCCACACGCAATTAATGATTTTGTCACCAAACAAGTTTGAATACCTTTTCAAATTTAAATTTTATTTCAACAGGGAAGTGTGGTGTTCGAAGTTTCTCCATTGTTATGAAATTTGAGCATCCGATTAATTTTAAAAATTTAAATTTATGAGGAACTTGGAAATGAGAAAAATAAATCTACATTTTTCGATTTTTTTTCTGTTGTTCTTCATCAGGTGTGGTTCTGTTCAAACAATAGAAATCGATTATTCACAGGTCATTTCTAAGGGCCCTGACTATTTTGGATGGGAAGGTGGGTGGATTAGTGAGGATAGTCTCGTATTTTTGGAGAGGTATCGATTAGCACCTCCTAATTTGATTCGAATCCAGGTACCAATGTTTTTGTTTGAACCAGTGAACGACAATACTAATCCGGATAGCTCAGAAATAAGATTCAATATTGACGCAGTCTATGATATCCAATATGGAAAACACACTAACTATGATGAGTTTCTTAAACGACTTGTCCGAGAATACCCCGGGATTATAATAAACCTTAATATTTGGGATTGTGCCAACTGGCTGGCTTCAACCCCGGGAACTTTTATGGGTGGAATCAGCGGTGCATTCCCGCCTAATGATTATAGTGAGTATGAGGAATTTGTAAGATCCTTAGCATTCTGGCTTAGTGATAGCATAGGTTTAGATCCTGAAAATATTTTACTTACCTTTGTGAACGAACCTAATGCTCTGGCTTCCTTTCCCACCCACGCGTTTACTGGTACTGTTGATGATTTGGTTCTGATGGCACAGCATGCAAGATCTGCCCTCGATCAAGTCTCACCAGACATCAGAATGGGAGGTATTGAGGAGTATATGAGTTCCAGCATGACCAATAGTTTTATGAATGCCGGTGGAGACCAATATGTCGATTTCCTTACCTTTCACGTTTACGGCAATGGTGCGAGTTCAATTAATCAGAGAATTTCCAATATCGTAAACGATTTATCTACTTATCAAATCCCGATATATTTGACTGAAATGGGAGACCAGGCCTATGGTCCCTCCATATTTATTAACTATAATTCATTGGATGCTGGTATTGATCTAACCCGAAACCTCATCCAGATATGGAAATCTGATCTAACTGGTTTTTCCATGTTTCGATTGAACAATACTTATATTGATAATCCTTTTTATGGATTATCAGGATGGATCGGTTATGGTTTATTTGAGGATTGGAGAGGAACAAATACGAATGGAGTCGCTTATGCAATATTTCCCGGGTACTGGGGATTTGCAAATTTTTATACATTTTTAGATTCTACCCAGGTCCTTGCTTCCGTTAATAGCTCATCTGAAATCGAAGTTATTGCTGCAAAAAAAGCCGACTCATTGTTTTTATTGGCAGTTAATCTAAATGAAACATTCTCTCAAAGCCTCGACATTACTTTGATTAATACAGGTTCCAATGTTTTTAACCATTTTCAGGTAATCAATCCATTGGAATCATTGCAGATAATTGATTCAGGTTTTATAAATTTAAATAATTTCCATTATCAGCTACCGGAAAAGAGTGCCCGACTGTTCAGGATTAGGGAAAAGATTATAACTGGTATACATTCTGAAGGTCAATCCGAAG
>CAZTXJ010000127.1:0-9484 GCA_964617285.1 uncultured Calditrichaceae bacterium
GCACTGGCCGTCTTACCGACACCGCCTTTGATATTATAGATGGCAACAATAATCAAACCAATTCCTCATCTCTTATCCAAAAAGCCTGTTATACAAGTCAATGTTTTGTTTCTTTTTAAAGGACAGAAAGATTTTATCAAATTTTTTATGCTGTTTTCCCTGTTCCCGGGATAACTCCGTGATAAGGCCCCCAAGGGAGGCAATTAAGTTGAGATGGTTTTTACCGGTAACCTCGAGATTGGCAAGGTAGGTTGAGAGTTCCCGTTTCTGTACAACGCAGTCATGGTAAAGACCCAAAACATCCTGAAGTTTTTTCAAATGCTGAATACTGAGATTGATTTCTTTTTCCGGGAAAAGTGAAGAGAAAAATTCCAATAAATAGCGCAATTTTTTGCACTCGATACGAAGACGGTGAAATTTGGTCGCCGTTGTATCGGCCTTATTTTTCATCTTCGTTTGAATAATTTTGTTGTATTGATTAAATATCAGCGGTTTTACTGTATCGAAGACCGGTTGCTGGACGAGTACTGAGTCATTCCTGTTATAATGGACGATGAATTTTTCCCATTTATCTGAATCGGTTTCAAAAGCAGAACTCTCCAAATAATTTTTTACCTTTTTTTGTTCTTTATTCCTCTCTTTTTGAATATCCTCAAAAAAGAATTTTAACCCTTGCTGTAAATCCGGTGGTAACATGGACTGGTATTTACTTTTCTTTAACAGATATACATCCAGATCCCGCAGCCGGTTGGTTTGTTTCTGCATTTTGGCTAAGTTTTTTCTAAGGGACTTGGTTTCTTCCTGGGGATAAACACCTTTTACCTGGCCCAAAAGCGCCCGTGCCCGCCGAATAGAGACGCGGAAATCATGCAGGAATTCTGTATCAGTATCATGCTTAACGCCATCCACATTTAGCTGCATGACTTGAAATAATTTCTGCAGAATTAAATTACAGGCTTTGCCCGCGGATAATTCAGGTTCAAGAGCAGGTTGGACTCTGGTACTGTATTGACCCGGTAAAATCCCCCTTTTTTCCAGTGAAATATGGAGCGGCGATTTTGCTGCAGGTTTAAGTCCGAAGTCACCTAAAAAATTGGCAATTACCTTAGTGTCTTCTTCATAGCCCTTTAATGGAATCAATTCAATCAGGCTGTAAACATGATCAACCTGATCTTGATAATTATTCAGCTGGACTTTGAGCACAATTTTATCATCTGCATTCAGAGCGTTGAAAGATTTTCGTGATTGTTGTATTGTAGCTACTTTTATTAAGGCACGAATATCTATCAACTTTTCCAGTGAATTTCTTAATTGGCCTTCAGGAAATTCCCACCAAAATTTCGGATGCTTCTTCTCCTGAATTTTTTGCTGCGCTTTTATCTCAGTAGTGGCGTTATCTGATAGATAGAATGTGTTTAATCGCCTAAATAAGCACAGATTATTTTCAAGTAATAGCCAATTAAAGCTGTCAAAAAATATTGAAGATATTTTACTGGATGATCGATAGATGATTTTCAGGTCGTCTGGTAACTGTTTTCGTATGGATTCAAATTGTTGTTGTTTTTCCAGAAAGAAACGTTTTGGAATGATTTCTTCTCCCATTGAGAGTTGACCTGGGCAGTTGTTTGCTCCAATCGGAGCCGGTTATCAGAAGTTTAGTTTCTGTATTTTAATAGTTAAGGCTTCGTGTTTGAATCTGCTAAAGAAACTGTTTCTTCAGTTGCCTGGTTTTTTAAGCGTTCCTTCAGATAGAGGTAAATCTGTTCCTGTGCCCTCACTTTGTTTTTGCCATCTTCGGCCCGGTAAACGTTATCCTGTTTTTCACTTATAATCCGGGCTTTTTTATTATCCATAAACTGAATGTTCATAAAATCTTTAAGCTCCTGTTGAATTTCTTTATCATATATGGGTGCGGTAACTTCCACCCGGTTATCCAGATTCCGCATCATCCAGTCTGCAGAGGAGATATAATATTTCTCTTTTCCACCGTTGGCGAATATATATATTCTTGAATGTTCCAGATACTCATCAACAATGCTGATCACTTCAATATTGTCGCTCATACCTTTTACTCCGGGAACAAGCGAGCATGTCCCTCGGACCACCATTTTGATCTTCACTCCTGCTTTACTGGCCAGATATAATTTATTAATCATTTCCTGATCGACCAGGCTGTTCATTTTGGCAATGATATAAGCTTCTTTTCCAGCCTTGGCGTTCTTTATTTCATTACCGATGAGTTTATAGAATTTTTTTCGCATGGCAAACGGGGAAACAATCAGATGCTTATAATTATAGGTTTTATAATTATTCTCCAAGAACTTAAAAACCTTGTTGACCTCAAAAGTAAGATTTTTATTGGCAGTTAAAAGGCTATGATCACTGTAGATTTTAGCGGTAGTTTCGTTATAATTGCCGGTGGCGATATTGGCATAATGTACTTTCTCCCCATTTTCCATCCGGGTTATCAGGCAGAGTTTGGAGTGTACCTTTAGTCCTGGCACACCGTCAATAATCCGGGCATTTTCCTCCTCCAGTTTTTGGGTCCAGCGAATGTTTGCTTCCTCATCGAACCTGGCCTGCAGTTCGATCACTACCAGCACATCTTTGCCATTCCGGCAGGCATTTATCAGCGCGTTTATCACGTTGGAATCTTTTGCCACCCGGTACAGGGAAATTTTAATGGAAGTTACCTGGGGATCTATAGCAGCTTCCCGGAGCAGATCTGTAATATGATGGAATGATTGATAGGGGTAATGCAGAAGAATATCCTTCTCGCGCATCGCAGTGAAAATACTTTTGTGCTTAATGATATCGCGGTGATAGAGAGGCACAATTTTCCGGTATACCAGTTTTTTTGAACCGACTGCCGGAAATTTCATAAAATCGCGGGCATTATGATACCGGCCTCCGGGAATCAGGTTTTCAAAATTCTTCAGATTATTCCGCTCAATGATGAATTTTAAAAGATCCGGCGGGATATTCGCATCATACACAAATCGAACCGGCTGTCCCCATTGTCTCTGTTTTATGGATTTGGAAATTTTCTCAAAAAAACTCTTGGTAACATCATCATCGATATCCAGTTCGGCATCCCTGGTTTGCTTAATTGTATATGCCTGGAAAGTATCAAAGTCAAAAATCGAAAAAATTTCCTTTAAACCAAACCGAATCACATCGTCCAGCATGATAATAAAAATATTTTCATCGGTTTTGGGAAGGACAATAAAACGAGGCAGGACTTTTGCCGGAAGTTCAATTAAGGCATATTTTGCATCGCTCGGATTCTCTTTTTTGGAGAGATAAACCGCCAGATAGATTACCAAATTCTTTAGATATGGAAATCCTGGGACCGAGTCCAGCATAATCGGCACCAGTCTGGGTCTGACCTCCTGCTCGAAGTAGGAATGAACAAATTTAGTCTGAACCTCATTCAGTTCTTGTTCATTGATGATGTAGATATTCTGATTTTTTAATTCCTCCTGGGACTGACTAAATATCCGATCGAACATATCGCGCTGGCGGATTACTATTTTCTGAATGTCCTGCAGAATATGTTTGGGATTTCGACCCAGGATCGTTTTTTCCTTTATTCCGGCCTTGATCATCCGGGTAAGCGTTCCCACCCGGACACTGTAAAATTCATCGAGATTTGAGGAGTAGATTCCTAAAAATTTCAGACGCTCGATCAGGGGGACAGAAATGTCCGCAGCTTCCTGGAGAACACGCTCATTAAAGTATAACCAGCTGATTTCCCGGTTAACATATTTATGATTTTTTGCCATATCCGTTAAAATTTTTGATGAATTGAAGCGGTAAATCTGAACTTTTTAATATAATGAAAATTTACCCTGAATGTTATTCGATTTCGCTGAGGTTCCTTTTGCTATTAAATAAATAATAATCCTTTGTGCCAATCGATTGGGGATATGTTTTAACAGATTCAATTTATTGCCCAAATTTTATTTAGGAAATATGTTGAACACCTCTGGTGTTCTGAAAAACCTGTGCAAGAATCTTTCTATAAATGTTTAACACCTTCGGTGTTTTTATTTGTGAAATATTATCAAGAAAATTCTGTTAGGAATGAAATATTTATGGCCAGGAAATTATTTGTTTTAACAGAACCTCGTCAGGGTGACATAGAATTCTTTGTTTTAATAGCACAACTTGTAAAAAAAATTCAGGTGGTCTCTTTTTGGTTCTTAAGATAGGCGGGTAATGTTTCGATCAAATTTATAAGATCTTTTTCTCTGATTTTATTCAGACAATTTTCAAGTTTGAACCATTTTCTGGAACGCATGCTGGATTCAGGCCAGGATTTCAAAATTTCGCTCACATTCATGGGATAAACCGTGACAACGCAGATTCCACCCCATTTCCGGTATTGATAGTGCCCCAGTTCTTCTCCCACAATGTGGCCGCGGATGCCAGCCTCTTCATACGCCTCCTGTAAGGCAGAATCCTGCGGAGACAATCCGGGCTCAATCAGACCTTTCGGAATGATCCAGCGCTTATTACTGCGGGATGTTACCAGTAAAATTTCCAGGTGCTGTAAAGTTCCTCGGAAGGGAATTACACCTGATTGGGGGAATATTCGGTCCATGCACTGTTCCTAATATTAAACTTTATTTCAGATTAATCAAATAATCTCGTAATAATAAAATCTGCAAATTATTGCTACCCGATATTTTGTTATAAAAAGATAAAAAACCTGACAGGATGAATCAACCACAGGGAAGTATATTTTCATTTTCAAAAACAGCAGCCAATTAAATTATGCAACGAATCCGGTGATATTGCGTTGGATTGTATAAATGACCTGTTTATATTTACAGTCATTATAGGGAAACTTATCCATTGAAAATAAATCTGCGAACAAAACTTATTTTGTTATCAACCATCCTGGTTGCCATAATCATGATTGTGGTAACTTATTTTTTCACCATCCGCGAAATAAAGGACCGGCGCCAATCGGTTGAGCTGCAGATGAAAAGAATTGCCGAAAACATCGCTACAATGCAGCTTCTGGATCGGCAGGATTGGTCGGTTTATCAAAACTATATCTCGCAACTGATGAATTTCAATAAGGACATCATCTATATTGCCATTTATGACGATCGCAATTCTCTCCGGGCCTATACCTTAAATGAGGATTTTCTTGAACTGGAAAGACCCATTCAAGCAAACTGGCAAAGAGCAGAGATCGTCAAACGGTTGGACCAGGGAGCTATTGCCCAAAGCAGTCAGGAGGACATTGCCAGACAACAGGTTAATATACAGGTTGGGGACAGAATACTTGGTAGCGTGCATGTTGGTTTTTCCCTGATCCAGATCAATTTGGATCTGAAGAAAAGAATTCAATTGAATATTATTCTTTCCATTGTGTTTATTCTGCTTTTTTCACTGGTATCCATCATCATCAGTCGCAGGTTAACCAGCCCTTTGGAGCGTTTAAGCAAAGCAATGAATGCTGTATCTGCGGGAGATTTTCAACAGCAGATGGTGATAGAAACAACCGATGAAATAGGTGATCTGGCCCGGAATTTTAATGAGATGGTTACAGGTTTGCGGGAAAGGGAAATTATTGATAAGCTGGGGAATGAGCTTAGCCGTAAATTTATCATAGGTGACCTTGCTACACTGGTAAGGGAAAGAATTAAAAATGCAATCGGTGCATCTACCGCCAGGCTCTACATCCGGAAACGAAATGGCAGTGGAAAATTTGAAGAAATAACTCTGCCTGAGGAGAGAAAAGTAGACTACCCGGATATTGAGCTGGAGCAGGATATCCAGGATTTTTTACTGAAACACTCAAGCGGTTTTTTTATCCATGATGTTTCTCCGGAAATACAAACCGCTCTAAAACATAAACCTTCGGATGAAGCCGGATTGGTTGTACCCATGGTTGTAAAAGATAAATTGTTTGGGATGCTGTTCTTTGCCCAAACCGACAAATCAGTTAAATTTGATTTACCCCAACAACATTTTGCCGCCACCTTAGCCGGGCAAGCCGGAATTGCCCTGGAAAATGCGCTGTTGTACGAAGATTTACGGGAGCAGGAAAGGTTTAAACGGGAACTTGAGATTGCCAAGGAGGTTCAGAAACGCCTTCTGCCGGATAGAATGCCGGAAATAAATGGCTTTCAGGTCGATGCTGTTTGTCTGCCCGCTTCGGAGGTTGGGGGAGATTATTATGATTTTTTCCGGTTGGATGACCAGCATCTGGGGATTGCCATTGCCGATGTCAGTGGAAAAGGAACCTCTGCTTCGTTTTACATGGCGGAAATTAAAGGAATGATGTTGCAACTTGTCGCTCAGAATTTGAGACCGAGTGATCTTTTGATTCAGATAAATAAAAATTTATTTTCTAATATCGATCGCAGAATTTTCGTTACCATGATCTATGGGATTCTGGATTTTGAAAAGGATAGATTTATTTTCTCCCGCGCCGGACATAATTCTATTTTGCATTTTAAGGCCAATGGAAAATATGATATTATTACTCCGCCGGGAATCGGTCTTGGTCTGGAAAAGGGATCCTTATTCAGTCAAAAGATTGTTGAGGTTCCGGTTGAGTTGGATACAGGCGAAATTATAGCACTTTATACCGATGGTGTCACGGAGGCCATGAATCCTGTGCAGGAAGAATTCACTGAAAACAGACTCATTGAATCGATTCAGTCGGCTAGCAGCACCACAGTTGAGCAAATCAGAGGTAAAATTATCAAGGATATTACCCAATTTATGAACGGCCAAAAGCAGCATGATGATATAACCATGGTCATTATTAAAAAAATATCTGAATAACTTATGTATAAATTATTTGTTTTACAGCATTTTAAGATCAGGAAGTTTTCTTAAAACATAGCAACTTTTAATTTCAAATTTCGTATTAAGTCTGTGTTTGAGGTTATACAATGAACATTCCAAAAATGAAGTATTGGTTTTTTCTTGCCTTAGGTCTGATTTTATTCATCTCCTGCGAGAGTGGGAATCAGAGAAAAATTCGCCTTTCCACGGTTAAAAATGAAAACCAGAGTAATAGCTTTGTTTCTTCGAGTGTGTTGCAGGTCCTTCCGGAGTCACAACGATCGGTAGCTATTCTTTTGTTCAAAAACGATACCAAAGATCCGGCTTTAGATTGGCTGAGACGCGGATTATCGGATATGTTAACCACCGATCTTAAACAATCCCCTTATTTGAATATTATCAGTTATAGCAGACTTTTGGAGGTTGCTGAACAGATTGGCGAGAATCAGGGAAATTGGGACAGTCTGGATAAAATTGAAAGGGTGTCCCGAAGTGCCAATACGGATCTGGTTATATCCGGGAAATATTATCGCGAAAAAACCAGTCTGGTGATAGAGGTAGAGTTAATTGATATCAAGTTAAACAAAGTAATTCCCATTGAACCGGTAACCGGTACCAGTCTGGAACGAATTTTCGCCATGGTTGATGAATTGTCCCAGAAAGTCAGGGAAAATCTGAGAGCGGATATCCAGGGAAAATCCGATGAAAGCATCAGGCTGGCAAGTATGACCAATTCGGTTGATGCATTTCGCTGCTATTCCAAAGCAATGGAAAATCTCGACAAATTACTTTACTTTGATGCATTAAAAAATCTGGAAGAAGCGGTAAAACTTGATTCTACTTTTGCTGTTGCATATCTCCGATTGGCCGGAATGAAGTATGAAGGCTTTAGCAGAACAGAAGCATTTGATGCGTTAAGCAAAGCTGAGAAATATTCTGATAAATTATCGGAGCACGATCGATTACGTCTCGAAATTATCAAGACTAAGTTCGCGGGAAGATATTCCGACCTGCAGAATATTCTGGAAGAAGCTGTTCGAGCAATGCCTATGGAAATAGACTTCCGCACAGAATTGGCCCGGTATTACCAGCATAATGTTGGCGATCTGGATCGGGCATTAAGTGAATATGAAATCATACTGGAAATGGATCCCAATCAAAAGTTGATTTATAACGATCTGGGATATCTTTTTGCCTGGCGGGGTGATTTCCAGACCGCTTTCAAGTACTTCGAAAAATATCGCGAACTGGCTCCGGATGAACCAAATCCCTACGACAGTATGGGTGAAGTACTGATGCAGGCTGGCCGATTCGACGAGGCCATTCAGCAATTGAAAAAGGCGCTTAGTAATTGGCCAAGCTTTTATCATTCGGCCTTACGAATGAGTGAAATAAATTGTGAACTTGGGGATTATAAAAATTCTTTGAAATATCTGGATCAGGTTATTTCAAAGGCTCCCTCGAAGAATATTGTCCAGGCCCTTGAAATACAGAAAGTTGCCTTATTATGGAGATTTAATAAAATATCGCAGGCAGATAAACTTCTATCAGGCGTATTAAAGAAAGCACCTTCGAATCGTGAAATTTTGATATTTGCTGCCGAATTTTATAATTCGGTGGGGGATTCATCCAGGGCACGTCAAATAATTGCATCCGGTCTTGATTTATTGGCTCAGGAAGTAAAAACGGATCCAAATGATAATAAGAATTGGGAGAATTTCTTATCATATACTGTTTCGGCACCGGTTGTGAATACGAAACAAGCCATTGATGTTATGCAAAATCTCTCCTCATTCGAGACTCCCAGTGACATGCAAACATTAAAAAAGATTGTTCAGATTATTCTTTATAATAGGGTGGGGAATTACCAATCCGCAAAAGCAATTTTGGCAAACTCTACGGACGAATTTGTTGATCTTCTTGTCAGGCGTTCGGATCTGGGCTGGGGATCAGTATGGAAGTATGTATTGGAGACGATGATTCCGGTTAACGGCAATCAACAAGATCATATCAATTTCTACAACAAATTAGTAGAAACGGCCGGGGAGTCGAATGTGAAAAATTTTAAAAATCTGGCTGCGTTTACCAATACTTACTACGATCAGTTAAATAATAATTCTGGTGCAATTGCTAAAGAGTATTTCCAGCAGGGTGCTCCTTTGGAAAATCTCTGGTATGTGCTGGGGCCTTTTTCCCAGAAAAATGTATCGGGATTTTTCTATCCTTATCCACCCGAACAAAAAATTGATCTGAATGCCACTTATTCAGGTGTTCAGGGTGAAATAAAATGGCAGCCAGCGGTTGATGGGATGCGTGATGGTTATCTTAATTTGAAATCGACTTTCAGACAGTCTGACTGGGTGGTCGGGTATGCCTTAATCTATGCCTATGCTCCCGAAGAAAGAAAAGTACAAATTCGTTTGGGCACAGACGAAGCTTGCAAACTATGGCTGAACGATGAGCAGATCTGGCAGCATTACCTGAAACAAAGCGCCCAGATAGACCGCGATATCGTCACGGTAATTCTTCATCCGGGTTATAATAAATTTTTACTCAAAGTAACCAATTCGATCCAGGATTGGGGATTTTATTTCCGGATTACTGATGAAAAAGGAACCGGATATCCCGATATCACCTTCCATACCGCCCCGGAAGTTTTGAATTCGCTGGC
>CAZTXJ010000128.1:0-9149 GCA_964617285.1 uncultured Calditrichaceae bacterium
ATTAATTCAGGATAAAATTTAAGCTTGATCCGGTGATATTTCCGAGGCACCTGTTCAATTTTAACACTGGGATCAGTAATTTTCAAATACTTTTGTGGGCGTTATGCTGATATGACAAATTATCCAGTACTCCACCACTCCATTACTCCACAGCTCCATCACTCCAGTATTTTCCCATTACTCCACAACTCCACTACTCCATTATCCCATCACTCCATTACTCCCAGGGTGTTTTCCTCCACCTCCCTCCAATCCTCCAATCCACGTAGTGTTCACGCCTACGATCTGTCCGGTTTTTACTGCGGCGCCGGGCCTTCGGTAACCTGTACCAGATCATCCGGACGCAGCCAGCGGGCAAAAGCAGCCTGTACTTCCCTGGCAGTCAGCTTAACATAATGATGGGCAGCAACCGTCGGTTCATCCAGGGGCAGATCGTGAGTAGCACGGGATAATAATCCACCGGCTATGCTGTTGATACTGGATTCGGCCAGCGGTATTTCCCGCAACAGTAGTGCCCGGGCTTGTTGTAGCTCTTCCGGAGAGATGGGTGTGGTTTGCATTTCAGTAATATCCCGCACAATGATATCCCTGGCTTTTAATACGTTGGGCGGATCGCAACCATAATTTACCTGATAAAATGCACGGGTCTTGCCAATATCAAAGGAGGAAGAGACCGTATACACCAGACCGGTTTTCTCGCGCAAGTCCCGATATAACCGGGTGGCATAGAAGGCGCCTCCAAGAACGTGATTTCCCATTTGCAGGGCATAATAGTCCGGATTTGAGCGGGTCAACTCCAGGGCTTCGGCCAGATAAACATCATCCTGAACCCGGCTCGAATTGGGCACATTTACCGTGGACGGTTTATTGATCGGGATTGACGGTAGCTGGATATCCGGTTTGGGACCGGTTGCTTTCCATTCGGCAAAATACTTTTGAACCACTTCTTTGGCTTTCTCCGGACTAACATTGCCAATCACGACAATGGTGGTCATATCCGGCCGGAATACCTGCTGATAATAGTCCTGCACATCCTGCATGGTTAATGACGAAACCGTTTCCGGAGTCGCCTGCCGCAAGGTCGGATCCTTCTTGGGCACCAGGGCAGTAGTTAGGGCCATACTGGTTAAATAGTCCGGACTTTCCAGTTGACCGGCAATTGTCCCCGCCAGCTGTTTTTGTACCACCTGAAATGCCTGCACCGGCAGTGCGGGATGGAGCTGATTATCGGCCAGTAATTGAACACCCCGCTCAAAATGATCGGTCAATACCTGAAGGGAAAAATCCGTACCGGCGGATTCACTCGCGGTAATATCATCCAGCGCTTTTTGGAAAGCCAGACGATCCAATGAAGTGGTGCCGTACGAGAAAAGCTGATCCAGCACCTGATCCACACCTTCCTTTCCTTGGGGTACCTGCAGATCCGGCTGATTCTTCACGTGACCATACAGGCTCACTGTGTTGCTGATGGATTCCTGCTGGACAATCAGTTTTATTCCATTGGAAAGATTAAATACTTTTGGATCTACTGTAGACTTGGGTATGGAGATTCGTTTCAGCGCCTCCGCTGCCCATTGTGGCAATTTGACCGCTGCGGTATGTCCCGGTGTAAAAGATTCTTTACCTCCAAAACTGCTGGAAGAAACCGGCTTGCCCGAGGTGGTTGGGGTTAATATCGCCAGGATGGTTTGATCCGGATCTAAATATTTCCGGGCCACCTGGTTGACCTGATCCACGGTTACCTTTGAGATTTGTTCAATATCTTCCCGGGGTGAAGTATGACCCTCAACCGCCAGGGCATTGGACCAGCTCATGGCCAGACCAAAGACCGAATTTTTCTGAAATTCTGCATCAGAAATTTCTCCTCTTTTGGCAGCATCTATAAGCTCTGCCGGTAATCCATTCTTCCTGTAACTTTGCAGAATATTTTTCACACTGTCCGCCAGAGCACTACCATCGGTACCTTTGGGATAAGCGGCAATGGCATATCCCAGTCCCGCTTTGGGAAGTTGATTCAAAGCAAAACCGGCAAACAGGGCCTTTCCCTTGGGAACCAGGGAATATAAATTTGCCCGCTGGCTGTTCAAAACATCGGACAGTATTTGACTGGCGGCATAATCCGGACTATCAATTCCGGGCATACGAAAGGCAAGAATGGAAATTCCATAAGGCAGATCGGTATTCTTTTCGATGGTATCCGGTCTCACCGGCTGCAGTTTAATTTGGGGTTTTGCGGGTAAGGGTTTCGAAGGGATATCGCTAAACAGTTGTTTCACCTGGGAGAGTGTTTTTTCCGGATTGATGTCCCCAACGATCACCAGTATTGCATTATTCGGTAGATACCAGGTGTCATGAAAATTTTTAAGCATGGCACCGGTCGTTTTATCGAAGGAAGGTCGCGTACCCAGAGCATCATGGGCATAGACCGTTCCATTGAACATGGTGGCCAGGAGATCGGTGTAGACAATGTATTCCGGATTAGATAAATCCCGGGCCACTTCCTGCTCGATGGCACCCCGTTCCAAATTCCACAGAGAATCGCTGTCCAGAACGCCCCGCATCCGGATGGCTTCGATATGTAAAGCTACATCCAGATCCTGAACCGGAACGGTAAAAAAATACTGGGTGACGGTTTGCTGGGTCTCGGCATCAAAATCCCCGCCCATGGCTGCGGTAATATTTGCCAGCTGATCAGCAGATAGCCCCGGACTTCCACGAAACATCATATGTTCCTGGGCATGGGCAGTGCCGGGAAAACCCGAGGGTGCCTCATCCGAACCCACCAGATAATTCATTACGGTGGTGACTACCGGTGCCAGTGGATTATGGACAATAACTACCTGCAAGCCGTTGCTCAGGGTATCCCGTAAAACAGTCATTTTTTCGGGACCCACAGAATCATTTGCCCGGATCCTGCCAATAAAAAGGACCTGCATTAACAGGAGCATAATAAATAAAGTGGGTGGGAAGGCAAATTGCCTATACCTTTCCCGGCGAGACATTTCGGGATCGATTTCAGATTTTACTCTGGGTTCTGATATTTTTCTTAAGTTCATGACGTTCCTTTCTATCAATTATTCTCATATTTCTGAAGTTTACTATAAAGTAATACTGGTTCGGATTCCCATGGTAAAAGCATTTCTTATTGCCGGATTGGTATTGGGATGAATAATATATTGAATATCCGGCTGCAGGTTAAGCCAGGGTATGATCATCATCTGGTAGGATAATTCCAGATTCCACTCGGCTGGGTTCGCTTGTTTTCCCATATTCGACTGAAATTGTTTATATTCATTTCCATTGTAGGCCCCGGCTGCTGCTATACCAATTACATCCTGGTCCCGTCCGGGAATAAGTCCGGTATAGACAAATCCACCACCCAGGTAAAAAACAAAACGGTTTATTTTGGGATTGGCATAGCCTAACCGGCTGAAAAATTCCAGGGACTGATCCGGTTTACTTTTTTCATGAAATATGGTCTGTTCGGCAATCAGATAGAAACCTAGATTTCCGCCAATTTTCTGATCGGTACCGGTTTGTTCGGGATTTAAAAGCGGTGCAAACTTTGCGGAATAAAACCACAAACCCACACCAATTTTTCCCTGGTACGAAGGATTACCCAGACGACCGATATGTCGCCGGTGTTCCGGTGCGTTTGATGATGATCTTTTTCGACGAGGATTGTTTATAAAACCAATTTCAGTGGTTGATAAAATACCGTTACGTTTCGCCAGGATCAACTGGGTACCGTTTGGATCGTTTGGGTTACCGGCGACCCCATTCAAAACGGTTGTTTGAAGATAAAAGGAAGGCACAGGACTCCATTTCAAGCGCAGCCCCAGTGTGGCATTAGGAAATATGGAAGGACCATTCTTGCCACTCTGGGAAAAAGTCGGATCAATGCCATGGGAAGGATTCAGAAAAAAATTGGCAGAATGAAGTGCATCAAATTCTGAGTTAAGATCGTAGAGACCCAACAATACTGATAGTTTCTGATCCGTCAGATTTTGCTGTATCCAGGCTTCATATATTTTCCAGGTGTTGTAGGCAGCGATGCTGCTGATGCCCTGAATATCGCCGCTGTTCTCGCTAGGATTTTCCCCATCATCACCTAACCCATAAATAAAAATTGCTGCGCCTTTCCAATCGAAAAGTTTTTCCGCATCCAGGGCTAAGGTTAAATCCAGGTTGTCCAGGTAGACACTACCCTGGTGCAATCCACCGGAAAAATTAGAATATACTTCCCCGGTATAAACCGCTTCGAAAGCAATTCCATTATTTATCAAAGTTCCCCTCACCCCTCCCCAGTCACCGGTCAGGGTCTGACGATTAAAAATATTTTGCGTCAAGGTTTTATTTGGAAGGGTAATCAGGCAAAGTGCAAATAGTAAAAATGAGAAGTTGTTTAATTTAGTAAAAATTTTATCGGACTGATATTTGATTTGCTTCATTCAGATTTATTCAATTTTTATTTCAATTTAAGATTATCCAACTAAACACCTGGGCTTTGCCAGCCAAAAAATTCCTTTTTCCTGATGCATAATGGCACTTTCACATTCTGCAAAAAAATCGAAACCACTGAAAAAACTTTGTAAAATTAAAATTGGGAAATGAAGAATTAATGAATGTTGACTTTGTTAATGGTACGGGAAAGGGATATTGGTTTGGAACTGTAAATTTAATCAGACGAAATTCTTATGAAGAGTAAATGAAACAAACAAAAAAGAAAATGATCCGGTAACTAATGAATCATGATATTTTTAAAATCCTCATCAAATATACTTTTTGCAACGGAAAATGTGAAATATCCGTTTTCTAGCGGAACGGTTCGGGCGGGAATGGAAAATGCGCTAACAAAATTGGCAATTAGATTTCCGGTGAATAAATTATAGATGGAGATCTCATTGATATTTGCTAAAATCAAATACTTTTCACCCTTATATTTTCCGGCAGGAAATATTTCATAAAATTTTTTACTTATAAAATTAGAAGGATGATGAGACCCGGAGATTAGCAATGTATCCTTCATCTTAAAATAATAACGGTCATTTTTTTCCGCTATATACACTTTCTCATTCTCGAAAACAAAATACGCATCGGGATAATTTCGATCCAGACTGATATCAGAGTCATCCATGTATTTAACGATAAAATTATTCCAGTTCTTCGGAGCTGGTAAATCAGTTTCCGAAATAACCATTTGATTAACTTCCTCAGCCGATCCAGAATATTTTCGATAAAGTTTAAGATAATTCACGATTCCAATTTCTTTGATCAGGAAGAAATTATATAGTCCACTCAAAGGATAGCTCATTGAGGCGTCAAACTTATTAAAATTGGTTTTGCATAATAAATCCCTGTAAGAAAGCATCATCGACTCCTGCAGGAATAAACCCAGATTTAAAATGATCTGTGGCTCTTTTCCGCCCCTCCCTCCCAGGGCCACAGCCAAACCTTCCTGAAAAAAAGGAATGGTGTAAAGAGGTAGATATTTAAGCCGGTAATTTACTAATAAATGAATCAGTTCATGGTAATGGGCATTAAAAGTACTGATGACAAAATCGTTCGCAATATTGTATAAGCCCCTGGTAATGAATCCAGTTAATTCTTTTATCTCTGCTTCGTCATGGCAGAAAATATAATAGATTTTTTGTTGTTGAATTAACTTGTCCTGCTCCGTGGGAAACCCAAGCAATCCGGTGGTTTTCTGATAAAAACGTTCCAGATTTTCAGTACAATAGGAATTCCAATAAAGAGTATCGCTTAAAATAATTCTAAAATGTTTACTGTCCTTTGTAAACCAGTTTCGGGTATAATATGAAATTGGAGAAACCAGGAGATTGCGGTAAAAATAGAACTCTCTGAGATAATCGAGGGTGGGGATTTGAAATGATAGCATGGAAAATCCATCTTCCAGGTCGTAAATTTCAATCTGATAGTCCAAATGATGATTTTTAATCTGATCTCTGATTTCATCTTCAAAATCATAGGAGATTAGAAATTTGTTTACCACATTTTCATAGTGAATACCCAAACGATTCGAAATATCTAATTCATGTGGGTCTATATATTCCTCAACACTCTTATTTTCCATCAACGATGTAATGAAAGATTCTGCCCGGGTAGTAAGTAAAGTTTGTGCAAACGCCTCGATTGGAATAAAACAAAAAATAAATAGTAAATAAAAAAGCTGGGAGTAAAATCTCATTATACTATTTTTATTATTAAACAATATAAAACAGGATTATCAGAAAATATCCTTATAAATGCTTTGACATTTGTGTTTTAGAGATTCAGAGCTATTCCTGATGACAGCGAAAAAGATAAAATCTTTTTCAACTTATCGTTTAATTTAAACTCCAACGGAGAATATACTCGATATTTCATATAAAATGAGATCAAATTTCCAACCCGATAATTAAAGCCTAATCCTCCATAGGCACCCGCTCCACTTAATTTTATTTTTGCGGTTGTGGGGAAATAAGCCTGCCCTGTAGGTATAATCGGTGGTAAAGAAAGTGGATTTTCCCACTCTATCTCTAATGGCTTCATCCAATAGCCACCAAATATTAGATAAACATCCTGATTCATTTTATGCGAAAGATAGTAATTGAGGTCAAAATTTAACTGAATCAAATTTTTAGTTAGTTTTTGAGAATCTTCATTTACGATCCTAACCTGATATTCCAGAGAATCCCTAAAATTGTAGTTAATATTGACAAAAGGTGAATATTGTAGACCTAATAATACAGAAAATTTTTGGCCTAAACGTTTCATGAGTTCAAAATCAAATCTGATTGATGAGTTCATTTTGATTTCCTTTTGAACATGATTTCTTATTTGAATGGGTACAGAATAAAGTTGATACTCATTTTGCTCGATTCTGGATTCTTCTAATTTCACTTCACCCGGAATAATTGACGAACCACCTAAATGAAAATCAACAAAACCCGGCCTGAATTTTGGATCTGAATAACTGCCAGTACACAAATCTATATATTTTTTTAGTCTATTCTTCCAAATTAACTGTTCGACCAGTCCAAAAGCGGTAACTGAAAACATAGAGATTTTACTTTCGCCTGAAAAACTTGCGCCCAATAGGTTTGCTCCGGTAGCAATATAGTTTAATCTGTTTAGTCTCCTAAAGGCATCTCTCTCCGGAGTTGTCAGATGTTTAAACTTGAGTCTGACCACTCTAGGGATATGAGCCTTTGTTTCAATTGTTTGCTCTATGGGATAATAGCATTCTAATGTTGCCTTAATTTTTACCAGTGATCGGTGCACCTTTACTGATTTGCCTTTTTCGATTGGAACCAATTCTCCATCTACCCATACAGAATCCGGTTGGTGATTATAATAAAACTTTAAAGATGAAATGAAATTTTCTGTGTTGGTGACCTGTGCTTTAAGGTTTGTAGTTACCAGGAAAACAAATGAAGCCATAATTAATATTTTGTTTTCAAATTTCCAAAAGCCTTTCCCATTCATAATGCGCTCCTTTTCCTAAAATTAGATTCAGCTTTAAATCGTGTGCTAAAAAATACTGAATTTTTTATTTATGAAATTCAAAATAGTGGTATTTTATTTAGTTCAAATATGACTCCAAGCGAAGCACCAACACTCAATCCATCCCAACCGACTCTGATTTGGTTAGTTGAGCTATCCAAATATAAAAAGCTTGCGTTCTCCTTCCGCTTTAAATCAGTTTCTGGAGTAAACTGATAACTGATCAATCCTGCAAAGCTAAAATGTCCAAAGTTAAATCCCATTAGAAAACCTGGCGTAATTCCACCTAAGAATCCTGAAAAAGTGGTGTTGGATTTCTCAACTTCATTCAGAAACTGAAAATATTCTTGATTTTTTAAAGTAAGGAAAATCACCGAAACTTTACTGAAAATTGACAAATTTACATTATGATCATATAGCACAAATTGTGAATAAATGCCGACTGACTTTCCAGAAATCACCTGGTCAATTTTAATTTCACCGGAATAATCCCGATAATGAATCCTTCCTCCTGTCGATGAATGTCCATAATAAAAACCAGCATAAGAATTACTTTTTACTTTGGTTAGAATCTGCATCTCCACACCAAAATAGGAGGGAAAATCGTCGACAATTTTTACGGGTATTCCCTGCTTATTTAATTTAAGAGCAGCTAAACCTTGAAATTCCTCTATATTTTTTAAAGAAAAATTATTATAGGAAGTCGCAAAACGAATGGCAAATTCTCGCCCCCAACCCAATGATACAAATATGAAAAATAACAACAAGGTGTTAAGATGAATCTTACTTTCCTGCATTAAGTCCCTCACCACAAAAATATATTTTCAAATTGTTTTAATTTCCAACCTATCTTCCTTAAAAAGACCATTTATTCATAAAATATTTTACCCAATTGTTGAACTAAATTTATAGATATATTAGTTATTAATAACCATTATACATTCAGTTGAATTCCGGACAAATTCCTTCCCAAATAGATCCGCCATACTACCCGTTCCTAAATAAGCCCAAACCGATACAGTAAAATTATAGATTCCATTTCCAAATCTCATGGTATTTAGTTCATAAGTCTGTGTGTTGGTTGTCTGTGCAATGGAAATTCCATTAAGATAAAATTCAACTCGATTAAATTCAGCATTACGAACGGAGAGTGAATAGTTAATACTGGTAGTACCAGATGCCTTTATTGTGTCAGGATTATTCACCAGGTATATTTCAATTTCCCAGGCTGGTAATGTTATATTATTTTCGTTTTTTCCATCTGGATTGTATGTAAGATCGTTACAAGACAATAATTGGAGGAGAAAAAAAAGAATTGTAAACGAGAAGTATCTTAACATGCTGACGTCATTTACCTTTTCAGGTTTAACATCCGGTTAAGCATTAATAAGATTTACTAATATTTTTTGATAGTTAATAAAATAAGGCAATAAAAGTCAACAAGAATATTTTATTTCTAACGCATTCTTTTTTAAAATCATTAACAGAATCTAATCATCTTGCCCCATGGATCGTTTGAGCAAGACTATAAAAATCTTTTAACTGTTCCAACAACTTCAAACTGTCTGCCCTCACGTTTGATAATCAAGTGATGGGTATCTCCGGGTTTACCTCTTAAGGCATCAATAACAGTTCCCATGGTA
>CAZTXJ010000129.1:0-9135 GCA_964617285.1 uncultured Calditrichaceae bacterium
GCTCAAATATTCTGGGAGAGATATAGATAAAACCCAGACCGGCCGGCCACATCATCCATTTATGACCACCGGTGGATAAAAAATCGATCTGCCATTTTTTTACATCGATTCTCAGCGCACCGGCCCCCTGAATGGCATCTACACAGAAAATTATATCCCGTTCCCGGCAGATTTTACCCAGCGTTTCCATCTCATTCCGAAAACCATTCATGAACTCCACAAAGCTGATAGAGAGAATACGGGTTCTGGGTGTAATTTTTTCAATAAGATTATCCAGATGGATGACACCATCCTGATGATGGGCAAAATCGATTTCCACACCTTTCCTGCTCAGATTGGTAAATGGGATCACATTGGAGGGAAATTCGAAATCGTTTAATAAAATCCGATCTCCCTTTTGCCAATCCAGGCCAAGGGCCAGAACATTTAAACCTGCGGAGGTGTTTTGTACCGGGGCAATACTATCCGCCTCAGCATTGATCAGTCTGGCAATCAGCTTCAGGAAACGTGATTTCTGATCCAAAGCGTCGGGCCAGAATTCTATGTTTTTACCGTGACGGAGATCCAGAAAATCCTGAATCGCCAATTTGGCCCGAAGATTCATGGGGGAAATAGCGGCATGATTCAGATATATATGTTCAGTAACATGCGGAAACAAAGATCTATACTTTAGCCAATCAATCATTGATAATTCCCCTGGTGAAAGTTTTAGAATAAATTTTATCTGGAAGGAAAAAAGTATGCAGCAGGATATTCATAAAGTGAACGAATAAATTGTAAGTCTATGTGATAGTCATACAAAAATAAACTATTTTGATAATTAACGCAAATTAAAAGCATTCCCGCTTGTTTTACAAAGAAGTTTTACCCACCTCAGAATATTTTGAAAGAATTTTTTGATAAATACCATCAAAAATGAGATCAGAACTTTTGGATATTTTGTTGGTATTCTTTATCTTTAGCTCAACAAAAGGATACACCGGTATGAATAAAAAAAGAATCACCCAAACAATTATCCCCGAATTAAAAAAATTGTATCCCCAGGCGCTGCTGGTGTTGGAATACAAAAATGGTTTTCAACTACTGGTTGCAGTTATACTGTCCGCCCAATGTACTGATGAGCGGGTCAATAAAGTGACCAAAGATTTATTTAAAAAATATAAATCTCCCAAGGATTTTATTGATGCAGATGAGGAGGAACTACAAAACGATATCCGTCCGACCGGTTTTTATCGAAACAAGGCGAAAAGTTTGAAAGCCTGCTGCGAGAAACTGGTTGAACAATTCGGCGGCGACATACCGAAGACTCTGGATGAGTTAACCAAGTTGCCCGGGGTGGGCCGTAAAACCGCGGCAATGGTTCTGGGAAACGCATTTAAAATAAATGAAGGTATTGCCGTTGATACCCATGTGAAAAGGGTCGTAGAAAGATTAGAGCTTTCTGAGGAAAAAAGCGTCGATAAAATGGAAAAGGACTTATTGAAGGCACTCCCTCAGGAAGAATGGACCTACTTCAGTAATGCTACGATTCTTTTTGGCCGGAATATTTGCCAGGCAAAAAAACCGAAATGTAACGAATGTCCTTTTAATAACTGGTGCCCTTCTCCGGATAAAACAATTTGAACCGGGATTTTACATTCTAATAAACAAGAACCACTCAATCAGGGATACGAACGAGGGTTTCGTATTCTCCGAAGAACTCATCATTGTTCAGATGTCGTTTTACAAAATTATAAAAAGAACGAGAATCCTTATAATGTTCTTTCGGCAGTTTATCCTCGATAAACCGGAATTTTAATTCGTTTCCCGCCAACAGATACTCCACAAAAATATAATTGGGTGCGCTGGTTATTTCCGAACTCAACTCATTAACATTTAAAAATGTATGTCCATCCACCGTGGTGGAAAATGCCCGGAAGACATTAATTTCGGATTTCTCCAGAAAGAGTATCAGATATTCATGTTGATTAAAAGGGTAGACTTTCATCACTTCAAATGTGTCCACATCGGTACCAGCGGATTTCCAGCTTCCGATTAAATTAGAGTCAATAACTGAATTTTCAATTTTACCCAGGGGGACGGAAGAGTCATAGGGACATCCCCAGATGATTAGCAGGAGAAAAAATAAACAAGAAGCGTAAACCAACCTTTTTGCAAACATTTTATTCGCTCCCATATCTTTCTTTAAGATAAAGTTAATATGGTATATTCCACATTGATCATAGAAAAAATAATTTGAACGGAATTCTATTAATCGGACCCAGCAAAAAGACTTATGAAATTGTGTACTGGGGAAGAGATCATTATTTATAAATATACTGAAAGGCTTCACGAAGTGGATTAAAGGTTGGCAATGTTCTAAAAATCTTATCTGCAATTTTGTAATCTACTGCACTCAGGAAATAAAAATTCAATTTTACTTTATCCATAGATTTAGTATTGATTATTGAGAGGAGCTCATGCTTTGAAAAGAATATTCCGGAAAATTATTCTGAAAATCATGATCCGCTACAAAATTTTTCTGGCGTCTCTTACCATCGCCCAGTACAGAATAAAGAGGATTTTTTAAATTTAAAGGCGGGACCCTATTCTCGTTGATTCGAACCTTAACTTCAGGGACGAAAAATAGATTCCAATCAACTCCCGCCGCCGATTTAATCTGGATAGTAAGGAAAATTTAAATTGCCTCCCATCCCAACTCCCCAATTTTCCTTGCTATCCTTTTTTATTTATAAATTTAATTTCGGAAAGAACCTACTCCGGAATTAAAAGCATCTTTCAGATTAACCGCCCGATGTTTTAGTTCATCAATAACCGCTTCCGTATCCTTTTGAACTTTCTTGAATCTTTTTTCCGTGTCCTCAAGCAATTTTTCCGCATTGCTTTCAATTGAATCAAATTTTGCTTCCGCATCATGGAGTAGTCTGGTAGACTTTTTCTGTATATCCCTTCTGAGCTTTTTTCCGCTCTTGGGAGCAAAAAGTAAACTTACAGACGAGGCGGCAACACCCCCGATCAAAAGCCCCTTCACAAATCCGGAATAACTATTTTTATGGCGTGTCATATTATCCTCCTTTTTGATATGTATAACTGCCAATTTTTAAAATCCCTTTAAAACCTGTAATATGATAAAATCTAAAAATGAAGAAACTATGAAATAGAAATGAATTTTGAGAGAAAATTAAAAAAATATTGAGGGATTTTGGGAGATGCCAAATTACTTTCGGAGAGAGAATTATTTGATTGAGATTAAAGCGATCAACTTAACTTTTCATAATTTTCAATGAAGTAAAACCATTATAAGACCAATTACCAAAGCTGGTTTTATTTCTTTTGAGCAATGATCTGACTGGGAATTTTTATATTTTTTGATTTGCATTCTTCCTGAAATTTTCTAGACCGAATATCTTCGATCCTTCCAGATAGCGCCGGCCAGTAGGTTATCGATATATCAAGTAAAAGCTGGGCAATTTTATCCGGATGCGGTAATTTTCCCTGCTCAAACAGGTCGATAAATTTTTGTTTGGCGGGAAAAAGATCATGGCCGGTGTTTCTGATTTTTGCCTGCATTTTACTTTGAAAAGGACCCGGACTTATGGCAAAAATCCGGACAGGTGAATTCTGATATTCCATGGCCACAGCTCTGGTAAATGTATTAACCGCGGCTTTTTGACTTCCGTATGCAGACAGCCCGCTATAGGGGTGATCTGCGGCCCCACTGGTAATGTTGACAATTGTCCCGCCATCAGTCTGATTATTCATCCGTCGAAGCGCCGCCCGGGTGCAGATATAGACACCATATACATTGGTCATCAATGAATTAAATAACGCCTCATTCGAGCACTGGGTAATGGGGGCAATCGGTGTTACCACCCCGGCACAATTGAAAAGTATATCCACACTTTCCCATTTTTTACTTACCTTATCAAATCCTCTGCGGACAGCGCCAGGATTGGTTACATCAATTCGGGAGGTAACAGCTTCCGCACCCATCGACAGAATTTTTTTCTCCAGACTGTTTAATTTGCTTTGCTGTCTGCCAAACAAGGCAACTCGATATTTTCTCTGTGCCGCCTCCAGGGCAATACTTTTCCCCAAGCCGGAGGTCGCCCCGGTTATCACGATCACTTTTTGCTGATCTACCATAAAGGTATCCTGGATAATTCTTCTAAATTAATAATCAATTTGATAATACAATATCGCCGAAAACAGTTTCATCCAAAATGCTAACCGCTATTCTGTTCAGATCGAAATAGACAAAACCAAAATTACAATTCAGTTTGGGATTAACTCTTTAAATTGGCTTCCAAATTTATTTCAACCGCCTTTAGCGCCTGGGATACCGGACAATTTACCTTTGCATTTTCAGCGTGTTTTATAAACTCATCTTTTTCGATATCCGGAACTTCAGCTTCGCATTTTAAATTGATCTGGGTGATTTGAAAACCCTCTCCAACTTTTGATAAAATAACCTCAGCGATGGTGTTTATTTTAGTCGGAGTATGCCCGGCTTTTGCGAGGATATTTGCAAATGCCATTGAAAAGCAACCGGCATGGGCTGCTCCAATTAACTCCTCAGGATTACTTCCTTTACCTTCCTCAAAACGGGATGAAAATGTATAGGAACCTTCATACGCTCCACTGCCAAGTTTCATTTTGCCTTTTCCATGGGGTAAATCCCCTTCCCAAATTGCAGATGATTTACGTACTGGCATATCTGTCCTTTCGGTTAAGAGTTCATCGTTTTCTCAAATTAAATCATTAAAACTATATTATAAATCAAAATGAAGATTCTATGAAATGCTGAGTACTGGTGCAGGAGAGTAATAAAAATTTACTGATAGAAATTAATACTACTGTCGATTGGATGATCTTATAATCCAGTAAAATTAAAGTTTTCTGATAAAATATTTTCTCTTATCACCTGTTGATGATCAAAGCAAATCTAACAATCGAACCTTTTTCTTCCTCAAGTCTTCAACTGAGGGCATCGAATTATGCCGCATCAGTTCTTCGATCGCCGCCATCTCTTTATCCCGGTTGATCCCGGCCACAGCATGAACCATATTGTTCTTAATATAATAGGCAATAAATTTTCTAGCCTGAATGTCTCCGTCTATGATAAGATCATCCCAATTTCTAACATAACCCAGATAACGGAAGTTAAAACCTGACTGGGCAGTCCAGAAAAATGGTACACCCTTATATTCCTGTTTCTTCCCGGCCATATTAGCTCCGGCGATTCGGCCCATTTGTTCGGCAACCCGCCAGTGCTCAATGCGAATATCTTCCCCGGTTCGCCAATATTTAAATCTGGCGATATCGCCGGCAGCGTACACATTTTCATTTACCCGGAAATTTCTATCAACGGAGACGGATCCATCTTCATTCACATTAATCCCCTTAATCATCTCAGTTGCCGGACGAACCCCGATGCCGACAATTACCATATCCGCTTCGAGTTTCTTTCCATCCTCCAGGATTACCGCTTCTACACTATTTTTGCCCTCAAATTTGTTCACGGTTTGAGACAGGTAAAAATCAACACCATTTTTCCGATGCGCTTCCAAAAACATCTTCCCCACCTGTTCTCCAAAGATGTTGCCAAAGGGTACATTTTCCGGCGCAACCAGGCTGACGGACAATCCCCGGTGTCGCAAACTGTCGGCCGTTTCCAGGCCAATAAAACTGGCTCCGATGATAACTATCCGTGAAGCAGATTCGGCTGCTTTAATAATTGTATCCGAATCGTCGTAGCTGCGCAGGGTAAAAATATTTTTCAGATCCCTCCCGGGAATATTCAGGGTTCGGGGAATACCCCCGGTAACAATTAATAATTTATCATAATTGATTTTTTCCTGAGTCTCCAAAAGGATCAAATTGCTGGGAACATTCACCTCCCTTACTTTTTTATTTAAAAGCAATTCAATGCCGTGATCCTGATAAAATTCTTTGGATCGAAGTGGCATCCATTCCGCTTCCGCTTCGCCTTTCAAATAATCCTTGCTCAGATTGGGGCGATCGTAAGGCAAACGATTCTCATAGGAAATCATCAGAATCCGGCCGGTATAACCATTCTCCCGAAGCGACTGCGCTGCCGCATTTCCGGCTGCCCCAGCACCTAAAATAACAAAAATGCGTTTATCCTTTTGATGATCAAATTTTGCCATGTGTGGTTCCCGGGATGGTTCAACTTTCTCGGGAAGCTCAATAAAAAGCTCATCTCCCTCCATGGTAACATCAAAGTGAGGTAGTGCATCCCGTGCCGGTGGTTCTTTTAAATCCCCGGTTTTCGCATTAAAACAGGCATGATGCCAGGGACAAACAATCCGATCTCCACTCAGCACACCCTCTTCCAAAGGAGCGCCATAGTGAGTACAAAAAGCACCAGTGGCGTAGTATTTACCATCAATGCGGGAAATTAATATTTTCTCGCTATTTATTTCCACAGTTTTCATCTCACCATCCTTCGGAAGATCTTTTTTGTCGATCTTAATCTTTTTCGTACTCATAATTTCTCCTATTCATTTTTATCATTATTATTATTTCCGGTATTAAAGTTTCTTATTGAAATCATCTGTCAAATATACAAATTATTTCTCTGGAATAATTATTTTTCAGGATGAAAAATTAATATTTATGCAGGTATCCAGTAAGTTAATGGTGCAATGCTCAATCTGTTTCTTCTTTGCTGATTCAACTCAAACCCCACTTAGAAAATCTCAATGTTTTAACTAGTAGAACAGCGGTTGCTGCGCGAAATGGTTTAAAATAATAGTCACAACAGGTTAAAGCTATAAGGCGGGTCAAAGCAAAGGACTCGACAAACGACAAAAATTTTCAATCATCTTTTCGGAAACCGGACGATAAAGAAAATCCGGTAGTTTTAATAAATCGCTTTTCTCCAGATCAGTTCTGAAAATTTCTGCTGCCTTTTTGGCTTCCTTTTCCCCATAGATCTGGGCATTTATTTCGAAATCAAAATCAAAACTCCGGATGTCTGCATTTGCCGAACCAATTATGGTTAGATAATCATCCACCACCAGCATTTTGGCATGAAGAAATCCTGCAATGTACTCGTAGATTTTTACCTCAGTCGCCATTAATTCTTCATAATAGGAACGGCCGGCCATGAGCACAAAGGTATGGTCAGATTTTCGTGGTACCAGGATCCGGACGTCAACACCCCGATATGCCGCTAACTGGAGCGCCAAAATGAGGGCCCGATCCGGGATAAAATATGGTGTGGTGAGATAAACATATTTTTCTGCCTGGTAGATTGCCATTAGAAAAATTTTATAAATTGCTTTTTCCCGGACATCCGGACCGGAGGCAACAACCTGCAAAAGCGCATTTCCGGCTGGTTCAGATTCGGTAAAATATATGGGTGATATTAATTCCTCCCCCGTGGCGAAATACCAGTCCTCACAAAAAATCCACTGTAACTGGGAAACGGCCGGACCTTCAATTTTTACAAAGGTTTCTCTCCAGCCTCCGAAACTTCTGTCCCTTTCTGGAACAAAATCCGCTCCGATATTTAAACTACCGGTAAAACCAATACTATTATCCACTACCATCAGTTTCCGGTGATTCCGGAGATTTATATTCCAGGGACGCAGGTACTGATTAACCGGTAAGAACTTATTTACTTTTATACCCGCCTCCCGAAATTTCCTAAGAAATTTCCGACTCCAATCCAGATTATGTGATCCCAAAGAGTCGTAGAGAAAATTAATTTTTACCCCTTTTCGGGCCTGCTCAACTAACAGATTCTGGAATCTGTGACCTATACTGTCCGTGCGAAAAATGTAAAATTCGAGATTAATATGGCTTCTGGCATCTTTTATGGCTTCTTCCATGGCAGGATAGGCCGAATCCGCATCTACCAGCATCTCAACATGATTGTGACCAACCACTTTGAAAAAACTATATTTCTCGCTGATTTTGATGATATTTCTCAGGGCATGGGTCGGTTCGCCCTGTTTATGACCGGAGAACAGATCTACTGTCCATTGTTCTTCGGTCTTTATCAAATGATTTTTAAGAAAGTCATTGGAAAAAAGTTTTACTCTCCCTCGGTTAACAATCCGTTCAGTACCAAAGACCAGGAATATCAAAGCTCCCAAATAGGGGATAAAAATAATGGTCATGATCCAGGCAATTGATACTACAGGTCTTTTCCGTTTATTGATTACTACCGGAATCAGTACCCAAGAAATCAGATAAATACTCAGGAAAAAATAAAAAAATAGTTGGCTCAATTAATTATGATACCTTCCATTTTTTAATTCAAGAATCCCAATAAGAGGATAATGATCGGAAGCCTGGTTAGTCAATTTATTTTTTAAAACGTATGCATCAACCGGTTTTAATTGATGGTTCACATAAATATGATCCAAACGCAGGGCAATTTTTTTCCAACTAAAGGTAGACCGCTTTTTTATTCGGAGAAAATTAAAAATATCGATAAAATATCTCTGTAATTTGCCGTGCACAACCGAAATAACCCGATCGTTGAAATCCCCCATAATAATCTTTGGGAATTTCCCATTCTGTTCCAACAATATGGATTCGCTCAGCATCCTCCGTCTCTGGTAAGCTCGCTCCCGAACCCGCAGCCCCAGATGAATATTATAAACATTTAGTATATTATTCAGGTTCGGTTCTGTGATGATCTTAGATAAACCTCGTGGCTCCAAATCACTCCCAAAAGATAAATCATATTTCTGTTTCTCAATAATAGGAAATCTACTCAGGGTTAATATGCCATACGTCCCTCTTTCTGTCACTCTGGTGAGGCAGAAATAAGAATAATAATTTAATTCGGCTGCTAAAAGATTTGGCTGGTTATCAAAATGACTCTTTTTCAGACCAACATCAATTTCCTGCAAAGCAACAATATCCGGATTTTCACTGCGGATCACCTCAGCGATCCTCTCCAGGTCATATTTTCCATCCCTGCCGATTCCGGAATGAATATTATAACTCATCACTTTTAGATATTCCATCTTTATTTCACCCCTCTTACTCCATTTTTAAAACTTTCATACCACTTTTACTTGTTCAGAACATAAAAGATCGCTGTTAGTTTAATTAATAAAATGAGTCAACTTTTAAGACATTTTTAAGATTGAG
>CAZTXJ010000130.1:0-3085 GCA_964617285.1 uncultured Calditrichaceae bacterium
TTTTCTTCGTTTCAATAAAATTGCCCGCCGTTAATTGATAAAAATACACGCCACTGGCCTGCTTTCCGGCATCCCACTGAACTTCATAATCGCCAGTCGCCAGCCTTTCCGAGATCAGGGTGGCGACTTCCTCACCCAGAATGTTGTAAATCTTCAGTGAAACCTGTCCGGATCTGGGGATCTTAAATTTAATCGTGGTAACAGGATTAAAGGGATTGGGATAATTCTGGTAGAGTTCCAGCTGCTCGGGTATTTTAATACTCGCGGACGGTTCTATACCGGTAAATCCACCGCCATCTTCGGTGGCCATGATGAGTCCATAATCCCCGCTCACCCAGCCTATGTTAGCATTGATAAAACAAACCGAGCTGACATCATACCAGGTGCGGGTGAGCTGCAGTAACCAGGTAGTGCCGCCATCGGTAGTCCGCAGAATAGTTCCGTTTCGACCGGTGACCCACCCATTGTTAAGGTCGATAAAATCCACGGCATGCAATAATTCGGTGGTACCACTGTTCTGGGGGGTCCAGGTAGAACCGCCATTAGCAGTATGGAAAATGCCTCCGTCAATTCCCACTGCCCAGCCATTATTCACATCCACAAAATCAATCCCGGCAAACCGGTTGGCCGTACCGCTGTTTTGTGGTGTCCAGGTGGTGCCGCCATTACTGGTATGAATCATCACCCCTTCTAGGCCACCCGCCCAGCCATTATTCTGATCGATAAACTTTACCGCATGTAAAAATTGGCCAGGGAGAACTCCACTGGTTTGCGACGTCCAGGTCCAACCACCATCATCGGAATGATAGATAACGCCGTATCGACCGACTGCCCACCCATGCAAGTCATCAGGGAAATCGAGAGCGTATAGATCGGTTCCTAAGGTATCCACCCGTCTCCAAGAGTAACCACCGTTTATGGTACGCATTACGATGCCCTCATCACCCACCGCCCAGGCTGTATCACTGTTGGAGCAATCCACCGCGAATAAATCAAACGGTGCCCGGGCCTGTTCCTCCCAGTCATGTCCGCTATTCCAGGTATATAAAATGATGCCGCTGTCTCCCACCGCCCAACCTTCGAAAGAATCTGCAAATTTAAGTGAACGCATCCAGCAGCGGGGTCCCCGGTCTTGCCTGGTCCAGGTTTGACCCAGGTTGGTGGTTTTCAGAATAATACCATCCTCTCCAACCGCCCAAACCTGACTACGAATAGTAAGGGAATTCAGTCTTACATCGACCCCACTATTTTCTGAAAACCAGGTTAATCCGCCATCTTGGGTGGATATCATTGTACCATTACTTCCGCAGGCAAATGCACGATTCATATTAAAATTACGTACACAGTAAAGTTCCTCTGATAAGGTCCCTGTAGATTCTTCAATCCATGTTGCACCGCCATCAATTGTTCGGTACAATCGCCCATTCGACCCACTGATATGTCCGTAAACATTGTTTATAAAATCTACTGAATAGAAGCCTATTGAAGTTCCCGCACTTTGAGCCGACCAGTTCATTCCACCATTTGTTGTGTGAAGTATTGTTCCATTTAAACCAACTGCCCAGCCTATAGCGGGACTAATAAAACATATTTCATTAATTGGAACTGAAACATTTGAAATTTGAGATTGCCAGGTAGTGCCACCATCTGTTGTTTTTAATATCGTTCCTGCAGTACCTGTTGTCCAACCAATATTACTATCATAGAAATAAACATCATAGAGTGTTGCAGTGGTATTACTATTTTGAGTTACAAAAGAAAATCCTCCATTACCTGTATGCATGATTAAACCATTATGTCCAACAATCCATCCGCTATTGGAATTTATAAACCAAACTCCGTACAATGGATCAGTTCCTATAAATCGCTGATCCCATGAATTTCCACCATCAAGTGTATATATTATTGTTCCCTGATTACCAACAGCCCAACCATTCAAAGAATCCGGGAAACAAACATTGTGTAATTCATTTGGCTGAGGATACGGATTTTGCCAGGACCAGCCAGCCTGGAGAAACGCAATGCCAGACAGGATTAACAGGATAATAAATAAAAAAACTGTGGAGAAAGATATCCCTTTCATTAAAGTAATCTCCTTCTATTTGATTAGCATCTAATTTTTATTTGATAAGCAGCATTTTCCGGACTGCCTGATGATTTCCGGCGGTTAGCTGATAGAAATACACTCCACTGGCAATATTGCTGGCATCCCAATGAAGCTGATGCCACCCGGCGGGTAAAGATTGATTTATCAGGGTTGTGATTTCCTGCCCGAGGATATCATAGATTTTCAAAAGAACCAATTCGGTTTTGGGAATCTGAAATTCGATAGTCGTAACTGGATTAAAGGGATTTGGATAGTTTTGGAGCAAAACAAAGTCCTTGATTAAATTGCGTCTTTCCGCTTGAATACGAACCGGAACGGCTGCAATCAGACTCAACGCATCGTAATAACCATCGTTGTTGGAACCATTTCTTCGGGTACTAATCAATCGAATTCGGATATATCGAGTTTGGGCCGGAGCAATGGTTGTATCGGTAATTTTTACCCATTCAGTGGTATTTGAATAGTTGCCGGAATCGAACGAGTCTATCTTGGTAGTCTTCAGGGTATCAAGAAATTCCAGGATGATCCGGGATTGATCGGCAGGGGATTGTGCGTACGCCCGGACATATCCTTCAAAGATGAATGGCTGGGTACTATCGTCAATGGTCGTCTTATAAAATGAAACATCCACATCCTGCTGCAGCTCTGCTACACTGGCTACGCCAGGAAAGAAATAAGCCAAGCCTTCATAGGGATCAGGACCTGCCGTTCGCTGGGTCCAATTGCTTCCAATAACTTCGATCCAGTTGGGAATTTCCCCATTAACCAACGAATCCTCACAACCGGGATTTAGTATTAGATTTTGTGCTTCGATTGAGGAAATCAGAAAAATTAAAATGGAGAAAAAAGTTAGCACTAAAGAATAAATCTTGCGCCACATGTTTACCTCCACAAATTATTTTCAGTCAATGATCACTTCATCAATAACATCTTCTTTACCACATCATACTTTCCTGCAGTAAGTCTGTAAAAATAGAC
>CAZTXJ010000130.1:3185-9124 GCA_964617285.1 uncultured Calditrichaceae bacterium
GCATTTGTCTTTACCAGAAAAAAATCTGCCCAGCCCGCAGTATAACTCTGGGAATAACCAGCAATCACATAACCACCATCATCGGTCGGGTGGGCGTCAAATGCTTCATCAGAAGATGTACCTCCATATGTGCGGGTCCATAAGGTATCTCCCAGACTATCGGTCCTGATCAGATAGTAATCGGAAGATCCGGCACCCATGGAACGGGTCATTCCGCAAATCAGAAATCCATCATCTGCCATTTTCTCTACACTGTACGCCCTTTCATCAGATGAATCACCGTATGTCCTGGTCCAGAGTTCGTTGCCCAGAGTGTCTGTTTTCAGCAGAAATATCTCCCACCCCCCTGTTCCCAGGGTATTACTATGTCCGACAATCACAAAACCATCCGAAACTTCCTGTACGTCGTAGGCAAGTTCCGAACCGGGAAGGTCAATCGATTTTGTCCAGGATACCGTATCGGCACCGGTCTTAACCAGATAAATATAATCGGCACTCGTTCCGACAGTTCTGTCATCTACATAACCAGCGATAATATATCCACCATCAGAAGTCACCTGCACCGACTTTCCATATAACCGGTCATCCGGCCCACGGCCGTATTTTTTTGCCCAAATGCTGTCCCCGCTGCTGCTGGTTTTTACCAGCCAGTAAGACATCTCACCACCACCTACCTCTTCCGCCTGTCCGCAGAGAATATAACCACCATCCGGTGTCGCCTTCAGATCGAAAGCCTGTTCATCCTTTGAACCACCATAGGTTCTGGTCCAGACCGTATCCCCCTGATAATCTATTTTCATCAGGAAGAAATCAAAGCGTCCCGGTGCGATGGTAACCACATCAGAACCTGCCACCAGAAATCCATCCGAAGTCTCCAGCACGGCGCGGGCGATTGAAGAATAGGTTCTCTCATAGGTGCGAGTCCAGCTAGTATCTCCGAACTCATTTGTTTTCACCACGTAAATGTCCGGATTCATGCCACCGGTACTCTGATCGCCAACCAGAATGTATCCGCCATCGCTGGTCTGCATCACCGCATGGGCCTGTTCATGGAGATATGTACCATAATTCTTCTGAAAGGTAATCTGGGCCAGCGAAGAAAGAAATGGAATCAGAACCAGCAGGACAGTTAATCTTCTCATGGGAGATCTCCTTTATTTTTCTCTAACAATAAGACTTAACCTTTACACTAATAACCTCTCTGGGACCGGCCAGGAAATTAGCCATTAACCGTTAGTTTTTCCCTTATCTCAACAAAATCATCTTCCTTGTTTCAACAAAACTTTGTCCTGAGCCGGTTGAGGGGTCTCCTGTTTTTAATTGATAAAAATAGATACCGCTTGGAATGTTCTCCGCATCCCACTGAATTTCATGGCTCCCGGCAACCAATTTCTGATTGATCAAAATAGCTATCTGCCGGCCAAGAACATCATAAATTAACAATTGAACATCTTCTGCTCTGGGCAGGTCAAAACGGATGCAGGTTACAGGATTGAACGGATTGGGGTAATTCTGATGGAGAACAAATTTATCAGGGATCCGATTTCCATTAGAAGAAATTGCTAATGGCAGCGCCAGCGGCGATTCATAGGCACCCATATCCGGCATGGAACCGACGGGATTGGGCCGGGGATTCCCTTCCAGGTCGGTAATCGGGGCAAGATACCAGGTACCGGTGATTTCCAGCGAATCAATCCCAGCGCCAATGCAGGGACTGCCATCCTGCAGGTGGTAATCCGCTCCCACAGGATGGGTAAATAATGGATCGACATCCATATTACCATCTCCCCAATTGAATACGGACGAGGTATCCACGCTAATAGAATCCAGCCCATTTTGTATGTCACAATAATTTAAAGTGAGTGAAGAAACCCGGCTGTCAGTGGTGGTTATACCTATTTGCTGATTGGTATTATTCCAGAAGATACTATTTATCACGTTGACTCTGCCGCCGGTTCGAATATCCAAACCACCACCAAAAGCCGATGAATTGTCCGCAAAAGTACAATTTACAAAATCGATCTGCGCTTCCTGGGACACTGCCACACCGCCGCCTGAGGAAGTACCCCCGCCAACTGAGGCTAGATTTGAAGCGAACAGGCAGTTGATAAACCGGCCTCGGCAATTGACGATTAAAAAGGGTCCTGCCGCCCATCTTAAGGCATCATTCCCGGTAAAAACAGAATTGGAAACGATAAAATTATGGACGCTACCCATAATTCTGAAACTGGCAGCATGGTCGGCACTATTGGAAGTAAATATACAATTATCTACCAGGAGATCTACCAGCGAGGAATCAGAATTAAACTGGTTGATAGTTATACCGCCTACTAAGTTGGGGGTATAATTCAGTTCGAAGCGGTTCTGGGTTAAGGTTACCTGATAGGGTTGACTGAATTCCGTGGTATCGGCATTATACTGGATAGAAGCCGCCGCATTATAGGCTATATTCTGGATAAAATCACAACTATCCAGCACCAAATCAATACAGTAAGCATCGATACCAGCGCCATTGGTGGCAATATTTCTGGAAAAAGTACTGCGGCGAATCTCAACCTGACTGAAATCGGAATGGAAGGCACCACCGTTTATCGCCACGTTCTCCCGGAACAGACAGCGATCTGCATCTACCTGGCAATGCCAGGCATGAACGCCTCCACTGCCGCTGTCCGATGTGTCCTGCAGGAAAGTGGTCTGGTTTAGATGGAGAGTGCTATAATCGGCATGGATGCCGCCACCCAAACTTTCCGCCCGGTTATTCGACGCGATACAATTATTTAAATATATTTCGCAATTGTAGACGCCCATACCACCACCCCACCAGGCAGTATTGCCGGTGAGGGAGACATTATTAAGGGTGGAAATCGAACTGTTCCAGCAGATCAATGCTCCGCCATTTCCCTGCGCAATATTATTGGAAAAAATATCATTATTGAATTGGGCATTTGAAAGTCCACTTATCCAGACAGCGCCACCCCCATTGTCGGCTTTGTTAAAAATGATGCTGTTGTCTCTAAAAACAGGGGCGGATTCCCAGATTTGAATGGCTCCGCCATCCCAGGCCCGGTTATGAGAAAACTCATTCTCCCGCACGAGAATATCGGCAAAAGCCAGGGATATAGCCCCACCGGACGGCGAATCCAAACCACCCGCGCTGTTGTGAGTTATAAGAGAATTGGCGATAACAACCTTGTCGAAGTTTGCTATAAACATTACCCCGCCTGAATTATCGGGATAACCTGTCCCCACCGCTTTACCAAACTGCAGTTTGCAAAAGATGATTTTTGAAGTGTCGTTTTGAGTTGGCGTATCAATGAAGTGAATACCATTCCAGCCACCGAGAATGGTATCCGGTTGACTAAAACCGGTAGTGTCGTTTACCGTAAATATTATGCTATCGGTTACCGTACCGATAGCCAGCAACCGCCCCTGAACATTCAGGGCATAATGACCCTGAAATTCCACCGTGACGCCCGGCTCAATGGTTAATGTCGCACCATCAGGTATTTGAATATCTCCCTGAACCTGATAGGGAGAACCAGTCGACAACCAGGTGCCGCTCACATCCCCGGGGAGAATCACCGTCTGCGCCTGAACTTGCGATAAGAATGTGGTTATGAAGAACATGAAGGTGCACTTTAGTCGCATTTAAACCTCCAATGATTTATGTCTATTTACTATTAGGAAGTTCTTGCTTATTTCATTAAGATCATTTTTTTTGCTTGAATGAAATTATTCGATTTAACTTGATAAAAATACACACCACTGGCGACCCCTTCCCCGGCATCGTTCGTACCATCCCAGATCACTTCATGGATGCCGGCGGGCATTCGCCCTTTAACCAATGTGCACACCTTGTGACCGGTGATATCATAAACATGAAGGGTGATGTGTGATGTTTGATAGAGGTTGAAGGAAATTGTAGTGCTAGGGTTAAATGGGTTAGGATAGTTTTGTTCTAATACAAATGACGTGAGCATTTTATTACCAATTTCATTAATTGAGGTTGTAGATTGTAAGCTTCTAAATACACCTCCATTAGTTCCTGCAAATATATAGCCGCTTGAATTGAGCACAAGAGACTTGACTATAAGATTGGTTAATCCATTATTTATCTGTGTCCAATTTCCTCCATTGTCTGTTGAGAAAAATACTCCACCTTCATTAGTTCCAGCAAAAACATGATCGCTTGAATTGATTGCAAGAGAATAAACAGTATTACTAGTCAATCCATTATTGATTTGTGTCCAGTTTGCCCCGTTGTTTGTTGATAAAAATACTCCACCTCCATCAGTTCCGGCAAAAATATCACCATTTGAATTAATGGCAAGCGAATAAACATATAAACTTGTTAATCCATTATTTATCTGCGTCCAGTTTGCTCCGTTGTTTGTCGTTAGAGATACTCCTCTATCACTCCCGGCAAAAACATACCCGCTTGAATTGATTGCCAGAGATAGTACATCTCCAGCATCCAATCCGTTGATGATTTGTGTCCAATTCGCTCCATTGTTTGTTGAGAGAAATATTCCCACTCCATATAAAGTTCCTGCGAAGATGTACCCGCTGGAATTGATTGCCAGAGACGAGACATCTGTAGCAAATAATCCATTATTGATTTGTGTCCAATTCGCACCATTGTCCGTTGAAAAAAATACTCCGCCTCCTGTTCCGGCAAAAATATAATCGTTTGAATTGATTGCAAGAGAATAAACATATTTATTAATCAATCCATTGTTAATTTGCGTCCAATTTCCTCCATTGTCTGTTGAGAGAAATACTCCGCCTCCATAAGTCCCAGCAAAAACATACTCACTTGAATTAATTGCAAGAGAAGAAACAGTATTACTAACTAATCCATTGTTGATCGATGTCCAGTTTGCTCCATTATCTGTTGAGAGAAATATCCCTCCATCAGTTCCGGCAAAAACATGCCCGCTTGAATTTATTGCAAGAGACCTGACTAAAGTATAAGTCAACCCATTATTAATTTGCGTCCAGTTTGCTCCATTATCTGTCGAGAGAAACACTCCAGCAAAAGTTCCGGCAAAAACATCTCCGCTTGAATTGATTGCAAGAGAATAAACAGTATTACTAGTCAATCCATTATTGATTTGTGTCCAGTTTGCTCCGTTGTCTGTGGAGAGATATACTCCCGCACTAGTTCCAGCAAAAACATGTCCGTTTGAATTGATTGCAAGAGAATTAACATATCTATTAATTAATCCATTATTTATTTGCGTCCAATTTGCTCCATTGTCCGTTGAGAGAAAGACCCCTCCTCCAAAAGTTCCGGCAAAAACATGGTCGCTTGAATTGATTGCAAAAGATCTGAGGGTGGAAAAAGTCAATCCATTATTGATCGCTGTCCAGTTTGCTCCATTGTCTGTTGAAAGAAATATACCTCCAGCAGCCCCCGCAAAAACATAGTCGCTCGAATTGATTGCCAGAGAAAAAATATTAAGTTTCGTCAATCCATTATTGATTTGCGTCCAGTTTGCTCCATTGTCTGTTGAGAGAAACACTCCCTCCCCATAAGTCCCGGCAAAAACATGGTCGTTCGAATTGATAGCAAGAGAATTGATATTACTTTTCGTCAATCCATTATTGATTTGCGCCCAGTTTGCTCCATTGTCTGTTGAGAGAAATACATCTTCATCCGTTCCGGCAAAAACATGGTTGCTGGAGTTGATTGCGAGAGATCTGATATTGCCACCAAACGGTCCATTAGTAGGTTGCCAGAAATCTTGTGCATTTGATGATGATGCTAAAAGTGTAATTACAAAAATAAACATGGCGCTGCTCGATAACCAGATTCTAACATTTCGCATGATATTCTCCTTTTAAAAAAATTATAAAATTAACCCATTGTGCTAATTAAATGAGTGCATGTTTAACATGATTTAATTTATTTCCGAATTCATATTTATTCAGATATT
>CAZTXJ010000131.1:0-2485 GCA_964617285.1 uncultured Calditrichaceae bacterium
GAAATATTTTCATTACAATTCTCCGAACATTTTTTTATATTCCTCAACAGACGACTAAAAGATGAGTGTCATTTGTCCAGAATAATCTCGCCTGATAATTTTATTGATCAAATCACCGGAATCATTTCCCCGAAAAAACAAGTGAATCATCCCTTTATCGACCTGACCGTGCACAAAATTTATCGGATGCGCAGCAGTGGCAAGGTCGATTTTGGCGGTAGTGAATTCGAGGGTTGTGTAACGGAACCCTGCCTTCCGGTAAAACAAAATCCGGAGGATTCATATGGCTGGTGGGACTTGCACGAAGGCTATTTCGAGATAGAATACAACGAAAGTTTCACCTTATCCAAGAATCAGATAGCCATTATTCAACCTCACATCCGTCTGTTAAAATGCGGTTGTCTTCATTCAACTCTGTTTATTACTCAGATTGACAACACTTTCCAAATGCAGATATGGGTACCAAAAATCGGAATTAAAATAAAAGAGAATTCAAGAGTATCCCAGTTATTCATATATGAATTATAGTCTATTTTCCGATTGATAAGATTTTCCACATTCACAATGGCCTTCAAATTTTTATTCTAAAAATGAGGAGACAGGACTATGGAACAACCAGTGGTACAGGAACAAGCCAAGGAAGTGCGAATACTCAATCAGATCCAGGGAGTAAGCAACAATATGACCGGATGGTTAAAATTCCTGGGAATAATTAATATTATCCAGGGTGCAATTGCCATTATTTCCACCTTTGGAATAGGGATTATTATCGCCTGGTTACCGATTTGGCTGGGCGTGCTGCTGCTTCAGGCAGGCAGCAGAATAACCGCCGCCCGATTTTCCAATAATCAGGAAGAATTGATAACCATGATGGATAAACTACGGTTATATTTTATTATTCAGGGTGTGCTGATCATCGTCGTCCTGGCCCTGGCCATCATCGGATTTCTGGTTTTTGGCAGTATCCTATCCGGATTCCTGCACAATTTCCAACAATATTGATCTTAAATTTTCCGTAAAATAAAAAAGGGGGGCCACACAGCCCCCCTTGTGCTTTTAAATATTTCGAAAAAATTTTATAGAAATTTTTGATAAATTCATGCTCTGTTTTAAATTAAGAATCAATGCGTCATCCCGGACTCCTGCCTGCAGCAGGCAGGTGATCCGGGATCTCGTATTTAATGCAATAAGTCATTAACTTTAAGGGGATTCCGGCTCGGAGGCCGCCTGCCTGGCCGGCAGACAGGGAATGACAGGCTTAGGAACTTCTCAACAGGTTTGAACTAGATCTTCTGCCTATTTAATTTTTCAGAAGTTTCTTTTATAGTAAATTGCTTGCCAGATCCGCCAGCAGCGACCGCTCTCCTTTTTCCAGGGTAATGTGGGCATATATGGCCTGACCTTTCATCCGGTCGATGAGATAGGTGAGTCCGTTGGACTGGGCATCCAGATAGGGGGTATCGATCTGGTAGGGATCGCCGGTAAAAATAACCTTGGTGCCCTCCCCGGCACGGGTGATGATGGTTTTTACTTCGTGGGGAGTCAGGTTTTGAGCTTCATCCACGATAAAGAAAATCCGTTCCAGACTCCGTCCGCGGATATAGGCCAACGGGGCAATAAAAAGTTTCTCTGCTTCCAGCAGTTCACCAATTCTTTTATAGTATTTATCATTCTCCTGAAACTGGTTTCGGATCACGTTTAAATTGTCGTAAAGTGGCTGCATATAGGGGTCAAGCTTTGCCTCAAGATTGCCGGGCAGATATCCCAGATCCTTATTGGAAAGAGGAATAATCGGGCGGGCCAGATAAATCTGATGATAGGATTTCCTCACCTCCAGGGCTGCCGCGAGAGCAATAAGTGTTTTTCCCGTGCCCGCCTTGCCGGAAAGGGTTACCAGCAGAATATTCGGATCGAGCAGTGCGTTGAAGGCAAAAGTCTGTTCCGCATTTCTCGGGGTAATGCCATAAGCGCTCCTCTTTTCTACCCGGCGGATCAGTTGTTCATTGAAATGGTAAACCGCCAGAGCAGATTTCTGCTGGTTTTTCAGAATTAAATATTCATTCGGATAGAGATCTTTCAGTTCGGCACCGGAAGGTTGCAGAAATCCGTCCGGTTCATACAGCTTGTCAATCTGCATCCCATCAAAGTTCTCGACTTTCCGCTTTCCCGAATAGAGTTTTTCAATATCCTTGATCCGGTCAGTAAAATAATCCTGGGCCAAAAGACCCAGTGATTTGGCCTTCAGCCTCAGATTCACGTCTTTGGAAACAAAGACTACAATAGTTTTTTTGGAATTGTTAGTCAGATAGTAAGCAACGCTTAATATCCGGTTATCTATTTTATCTTCTGTGAAAATTTTTTCTACTTCCGCTTCATGCTGGTGATTGGTAACTATCTTGATCTTACCTTTGCCTGGTCCCAGGGAGACCCCATTTTTCACCAGCTTATCCCCGGAGAGGCTATCCAGAATCCGGATAAATTCCCG
>CAZTXJ010000131.1:2585-5551 GCA_964617285.1 uncultured Calditrichaceae bacterium
GAAGCGCCGCCCAATAGCTTGGTACCGCGGTAAGGCCGGTCCTGAACGGTGAGTTTTCCAGTGCTGTCGAATTTTAGACCAGCGAAGAAGAAATCTCCGCCCATCAGGGATTCTCCGGCATATTTACTGGCGCTACCCAGAATATGAATTTTCAGATCCTGGCAGCGGGGATCGTTCACCGAATTTGTCCAGGCCCGATCGACAATATCGCCCAGAATAAAGACCTCTCCACCTTTTGAAGCATATCCACACACCTTACCCGCATTGCCAAAAATATACAAATAACCATGATGCATCCCCATGGCAGTAAAGTTCTGGGCATTTCCATGCAGACGGATAATGCCACCCTGCATAAACGCGCCAAAGTATTCTCCCGGCGTCCCATAGACATCCATCACCACGTCATCGCTGTCGGTCTTTCCCATCACGGCGGTGGAGATCAGTCGCTGACCATTCACCCGGTACAGAATGAAACGTCGCCACCCCTTGTCGTAGGCTTCGCTCAGCAAGGAGGAAAGTGAAAAGGTGGGATCAATTCCTTCCGGTTCAAAACCGGTTGCATCGACCAGTAAGACTTCCGAATCTGATGATTCGCGGGCCGGCACTTCCGGTTGATCGCTAGCAATTCTCTGCCATTTGCCATTCGGTAATTCCGAAAACCGGTCAAATAGCTGATAAAGAATAAATCTGGTGATATCTACCATCGAACTCTTGGCCTTACTGCCGGTGTCCAGGGTTCGCAAATAGTCTATAAAATAGGTTAATATTTCTGTGGCTTTGTCAGATAATCTCGCATGGTCTTTTAAAGCAGCTTCTGATAGTTCGGTTAAAATCCAGCGGTATTTATCAAAATCCCATTCGTTAAGATTGCTGCGGATAAATTTTATCAGTTTCGTTTGGGCATGATCATCGCTGGAAGAAAGCCAATCATCAATGTGTTGCTTTAAGGTTGATGCGTTTTCCGGAGTTTTAGCAGTTGTTCTCTCGATACTGTAATGTTGTCCGTAATCCTTCTGATTCATTTTCTGACCATAGCGGTCTATTAATTCCAGATCGGTAATTTTACCTTCAGTATCATAGCGAAGCCGGCTGATCATCCCGGAACTTACCAGAACTTCATCCGGCGCCGCACCATCAATCAATCCCTCCTGATCCAGCAAACTAACCATTTGCTGAATTGCCTGTTCTTCCGAAGCAATGATGCTGAAAGATTTTTTCCGGCCATTGGCATTATCCGACCAGATGGCAGTGGTACTGGGCCGCAGATCAGCCGGATCTTTTAAATCCACCCGCTCGGTAATATTTTTCTCGGGCAGATGTCTCAGGCAGAGATACTGATATGGTCCATCTGGAGAGCTGGTAAATTCCACTCGTTGAACTTCTTCCAGATGATGCCGGATTTCCGGCGGTAAAAGCGCCAGGTCGTCGCCGGTGGTGGGAGAAAAACTTTCGAACAGCGCCCAATCGGGATATTCCAGCTCCTCGGCTACCAGATGAAATTTCAGGGATGCGACTTCAGTATCGGTCGTGGCAAGTGGCGGTAGTCCGAATTGTTCCACCCGCTGTTTCAAGGTCTCATAATTGGTGGTCTCACCATTGTGAGTAAGTGCAGTATGAAGCTTACCAAAGGGATGGGCATTCATCTGTTCTACCACCGAACCTGTCGCCAGCCGCACATGGATGATATTATTGGGTGAAGGCGGCGTAACCCAGGGAATTTCTCTGCCGGCGGTTTTCCATACACCAAAGTTCTTTCCGCAGGACATAACCGCTGCAATCTTATTAACGCGCGGTAAATATTTATCTTTGTTCAGGGTGGAAGGATATTTTCGGACAAAATCCCGCAAAGCCTTTAAATAACGCTCACCAATTCCTTCAATGTTTTTGTCAGATATGGGATTATCAATGCTAAGGAATATTAAATTTTCTTTATCATCGCCGGCTTGCTTCACATACTCTTCCCAGGATTTAGGTTCCACAGTATAGACATAAAGTGCCTGGGTTAGCATTACCGAGTGGTTAAAGACATAGAGATCTTCCGCCTTTCTCAGAAATCCTTCATTTGCCTGATAATTAGCTGAATTGACCTCCGGATAATATTCCCTGATATAGGTAAATCGCGATGATTCCAAAATTTCCTTTTCAATAAACTCACTTAGTACAGCTGGTTTTACCCGGACAAAGAACCTGAAAATATCTCCCGGATCGGTATTGGCATTGCCAAAATCCCGGTAATCCTTTTCCCGTTCATTTTCATCGGTTTTATAACTTTCCCGAACTTTGTCAATCCGCGTGCCTCCAACAAAATCAAAGTAAGGATCCAAAAATACTGTACGGATTTTTTCGGCTAATTTTGAGCGATATTGCAGAACCGCTTCCCTGGCCGCATGTCTCATTTCCGCTTCATCCCGGAAATAAGCATGCAATTGTTGCAGCTCCTCCTCCAGTTCCAGTTGCAATCTGCCCTTAACCATAATACGATAAGCGTAATGATGCGGATATTCGGGAAAGCAGAGTGTCTTGGCAATGCCCACCCCATCCATGCCCCGATTCTTCATGGACTTGAGCGTCTTATCTAAAATATAGCTGGGTACCGGATCCGTTCCGATCACTGCAGCTACTCCGCAATTGGACTGACCGGTGGCATGAACCGGCTCGGGCGCCTTTTGCCGTTTCTGCTGTAAAAATTCCCGGTGTTGCCTGATGCGAAAATCAACCCGTTCCTTCAGACCCAACCATTGAATTTTATCAAAGCGACCGCGTAATTCACGAATATCTTTCACCCCCAGCGCTGCCAACGCCCGAATCACCTGCATCTGCATCATCAGAAAAACATTGATCATCTGCCGGGAATTCAGATCCACATCGCGCAGATTCTGCATTATCAGGTTACTTGTGGCAATACCGCGGGAGCAGCCGTCGTGACAGTTGCGATTACGGTCGCATCCAATAGCCACCAGGGGCGC
>CAZTXJ010000131.1:5651-8950 GCA_964617285.1 uncultured Calditrichaceae bacterium
ATCATACGAATGATGTCGATAAAAGCCTTCACGTCCTCAATGGAATAGCAGTTATGAAACGGGAAAGGCGATATGATGCTGGTATAGGAATAACCGACTACTTCTTCGCAAAGGCGCAGCAGCCTTTCAAATTCGATAGGATCGATTTCCCCGGCTTCCTTCAATTCATAGGCTTTTTGCTGAATCCGCCACAGCCACAATTTTAGTTCCGGGAAAATTTCCTGTTTTTCCTGGGCCTGAAGCAGATGGTTGTAAGCACCAGCTGCAATTTCCTGCAGCGGGTGATCAGCATCTTTCTCGATCTTTTCAATTCGCTGCACCAGCGATTTGATTTTATCCTGAACCAGATATTCCAGTCCCTGAATTCCCCGGAGGTAAGAGACCAGTTTATTAACCTTTTGGGCCAGAATATGTCCGCCGATGCCCATTTTTGCTCCCTGGCTGTAGGCAATTACTACTCGCGATGTTTTCCGAATAGTTTCTTTGGTAACCCCGAAAAGACCGGTTTTCAGCTCGGTGGAAACAAAACGTTCGTCCTCGGCATCGATTACCACATAAAACAAAAACGGCTGCAAATCCGGATAGGGTTCCAATGTTGAAAATATTCCAGGATTGGTTTCTGATGTAATGTTTTGCTTTTGGAGAATTTCCTTTATTTGCCGGACAGTGTAATGCTTGTCATGTTCAAAATACGGTTTGATTTTCTGAATATCCGGCTCGGTAAAAAATATCGGCTCGCCTTTGCGGTTCAGGAAAAAGCAGGTAGGATATCCGCCTTCCCCGGTATCGTACTGGATACCCAATTTGCGGGAAGCGATGACATGGGCCCGCCAGGTGTCCAGACCAATCGAACCCACCGACTTGCCGCCAAACGTCCAGGGAGCCTGCAGATACAAATCCTTGTCCAACTTTACCGCCGTCCGGATCTCATCCAGCTCCCAGTCCGGAATCATATCCGGATCCCGCTGATACAATATCTTCATCACATCGAAGCCATCACCCAGCAATCCGGTACTTTTTACATTTTTCAGTTTCAGCATCCGGGGATCGCCGCTGGCCATATGTCCAATGGTTTCGATCAAAACTCCCGGCCAGACATGATCGCGATTATAAACCGTTTGGTTGACGCTGTCCAGTTTGTAGAAGTCGTGCGGGGCACGCAACTTTTTTACTTCTGTTTTTAAGCGGCTATATCGCAAATCAAACTCTTCCGGAATCGGCTCTTCCCGGATCAGTTCCTCATTTAAGCGCCGGTGTTCTCCAAGCTTCTCTTCCTTCTCAAAAATATTTTTCTGGATACGTTCCTCTAACTGGTAGAAATCGATCAACCGGCCTTCCTCGCCCACAGTCTTTTTCAAATCCTTGAAACCAGCCGCTCCCAGCACTTCCAGGATCTGGATTTTCCGGGATTCCATCTGATTGTTCAGACGTTTTACCGCCCAGTCAATATCCAGATAAATCAGCTTATCGGTTGTGGTCTTTTCTTCAATAATGGCCCGGTAGGCATAGGGATCCAATGCGAGCAAAGCAGCGAAATCCATCAGGGTTGCTTCGGCACCCCGCTGCACGGTTTTCTGACTGTCCGAGGCCAGGCGAATCCCACCGGAGGCGATTATGGAAACCAGGTGGCGTCGACCACTGCTCAGCAGATAATGATGAACCGCTCTCACCGCCTGGGAGGTCACAAAATAACGATCCTTATTCCGCAGACCATGAATATGCAACACATCTACCCCGCTTTGCAGAAAAGTTTCAACCCGCTCCTGAATATGGGGGAAAATTTCCATCCCACCGATGATATCATGTTCGGAAATTTCCAGGTATCCGCAAATGAGTGGCATTCTACCGTCCACCGATGAAACGGAATCCGTTATAAACTGGATAGTTCTTTCCATGTTGTCGTGATAGACAATCTCAAACATCGGCATTTGCCAGAGGTCTGTGAGCAAATCCCTGCTCAAGCGGGGATGGACCTGCAAATGGCTCATCATTTCCTGATCTACCCGGGGAACGATTACCGGGGGAAGTGATTTATAGCCCCCTTCTTCCCGAAACACATCATAGAATTCGAGCAGACGGTTAAATTCCATCACCACCAGGGTTTTCTGTTTTTCGGCAACTTTCAGGAAGGCAAGCTCCACCCGTCCATTGCTTTCCAGGGGAACCACATTGAACAACAAGGGAGACATTAATTTAATGGTGGGAAAGGGCGGATTGTGCAGATCGCCTTTTTGGTCAAACTTGCAATAGCGGTGTCGTTTTCCCAGTTTTACTGATAATTCTTCATCCGGGTCTCCCTCGTGCAGACGGTTTTGTGCCGGACCAACGATGTGAAAATGGGAAAATCGTTCCGCACCAAAACCAATGCTCATATGGCGATCCCCCTGCCCCATGCCGGATACCGGTATCTGCCCGGTGGACGCTTCTTTGTCAATTTCCATCAGGATGTCTTCGGTAACATAGATATCCGCCATTTCGGTCAGTTCCGGTGAACGCTGAATGGTGGTGGTGTCCCGCAGGAATTTCCGGCGCTGCTGCCAGTAACGCTTTTCCTCCAGATCCACCGCATTTTCGATCAGCTTGTCAGTATAATCCCGCTCAAACTGAATGGCTTTATTCTGCGGACAGTAATTAATGCAGGCATTGCACAGGGCGCAATTTTCGTCAAGCAATTCCGGAATCTCACGAGGATTCCCCTGACGGGCGCCGTAGGTACAGGCATTTTCGTGGGCACACATGCCACAGTGAATACAGGTTTCGGGATCGATAAAAAGATTGGCATAGGCGAATCCCCGTGGATACAGTATTTTCAAACCGTGTTCCAGATGAGACCGTTCCTCCTTTTGCTCAGCCAGGGTATGCTCTTTATAGAGCGGGCTTTCTTTCATAATCTCCCAGAAACGGTCTACAAATTCCTTTTTCTTTTCCTCATCCAGATCCAGCGCCAGTTGAAAATTGGTATCCTGCTCAACCATATCAAACATTTTCGTGAGCGGAATATTGGTCGGACAAACCCGGGTACAATTATCACAGCGGGTACAGACCAGGAATCCCAGGGCTTCCTCCCGGGAGATTTTCTCCCCCCTGGCTAACCGGTTGGCCGTTTTGCGCCGGGTAATGGGCGTCGCCAGACCCAGCAAACCAAAAACATCGCTGGTGGGACAAACCCGCTCGCAGCTGTCGCACTCCGCACAAGCGACGTTTATTTGTAAGAGCGGATGACGGTTTGCCTGAAGGGTCGGAGGAACCATTCGGGGCAAAATGACCTTACTGCCCTTCCATAATAATTTGCCAAAGTT
>CAZTXJ010000132.1:0-1192 GCA_964617285.1 uncultured Calditrichaceae bacterium
GAAAAAATTTGTCGGAATGAATTAAAAATTGTAAAATGGGTATCTTTTGTTTTAATTTATTCTGAGAGATTTAGAGAGTTGTTTTAATGGATATTTCCATTTCCTTTGACGGATTTACCATTCTTATGTTATTTGGCGCAGCCCAGGGGCTTTTTCTCTCCTCACTTTTACTGGGGAGACATGGGAATAAAAAGGCCAACCGGATTTTAGCTGCTCTGATGGTTTCCTATTCAATATTTATCTTTAATGCCATTTTGTTCAAGAATCAAATGCTTTATCGTCACCCGCAGCTGATAATTGCCCTGGATGGGCTGCCCTTTCTGTTTGGACCGCTACATTACCTTTATGCCAAATATCTCATCGCCTCAAATAAAAAGTTTTCTGCAAAGGAATGGTTGCATTTCTTACCATTCATCATTTATAAAGCTTACAACATACCGGCTTACTTTGTCTCAGAAAGCGAATTGATCACCTACATTAAAAGCTGGGAAATTACCGGGAGGCCATTCTTTTTGGATTTTTCCAGCTGGCTGGTTTCTCTGCAGGGACTGACCTATATGGTCCTGACGATTACTCTGATAAAAAAATATAATATTCGATTGAAGGATGTTTATTCCACCATCGATAAAATTAATTTGAACTGGTTGCGTAATATTACCTACATGACCTTTTTCATCTGGATTGTGGTTTTTGTGGAAAACGTGCTCATTCTGGCCGGCCGGGAAATTTTGGGTGGCAAATTGGATATCATTAGTTTGCTCACGGCCATCTTTATTTACATCATGGGGTATCTGGGTCTGAGCAAGTCGGAAATATTTTCCCAGGTTCGGGTTCCGGAAAGAAAATTCTCTCCATCCAAAAGTGATCTTCAGCCAGTGACTGCTAACTCCGCTCAACAGGAAATCCGTGCGGATGCCGGAGAGACTGAAGATGATCCAGTCCAAACCGCTCCCAAATATGAGAAATCGGGTTTAACCCTGGAAAATGCAAAAGCCTATCTCAATCAGCTTCTAAATCTCATGGAAAAGGAAAAGCCATTCCAGAATAGTGAGCTCACTTTGCAGGATCTTTCGGATAAATTATCCATTTCCACCCATAATCTTTCCCAGGTAATCAATACCCAGCTAAAGCAGAATTTTTTTGATTTTGTGAATCAATACCGGGTGGAGGAGGTCAAAAGAGCGCTGGGGAG
>CAZTXJ010000132.1:1292-4348 GCA_964617285.1 uncultured Calditrichaceae bacterium
GCCGGTGTCCATTGATCTGCTGTTTCCACCAGCTTGGGTGGATGGGGATAAAGCCCGTTGGCGATTTTCGATTGGGCAATGCCCGGGCCGCCATGGCAACCGATGCACATGTGCCGGTAATGATCGAAACCGGCTAAAATCATAGTCGAGTCGGTTAATGCGGGTACTTCTATATTTTTGGCGTGATGTTTTACCGAGTTTTCCATGGTGGTACTCATTATCCAGCGAACAAAAGCGGTATGATGATCCAATGCGCTCACATTGTATACACCGGAATAGATAAAAATGAAGAAAAATAAAACCAGCACCACGATCAGGACTCCCACAAATATCAATATGCTTTTCATTTTAACTCCTTTCCGAAATAGTATTTTAAACAGCCATCAAAGACCGGGTCAACTTTTGAACCGGGTTTTTAAATCCCGGTTTACGTATAATATAAGATATTCAGGTATGGTTTGCTTTGTTTTTATCGGGGTATGGGTGGTTTTTTAAAATAAATCTTATGGCAATATGTCCGTTCAGGCTCTTTTTACAAAGAAATCGAACAGTTCTTTCAGAGTTTCACCGGGATCCGTACAAACGCCGCTGTGCACCGGAGATATTTGAATAACCGTACTGCTGGGTGAAGTTAGCCAGCTAAAGCGCTCGGACTGGGTCATGCCTGAAACAGCATCGATATCGTCGCTACCGGCACAAACTGCCTGGATGGCTTTTAGCTGGGATCGGATCATTTTCAGATCTGCCTGGGGAGCAAATGTCCGGAGGCGTTCAAGCTCGAAGTCGATTAAAACGTCAAGAAAGTTGAAGGGCCGGCAAAATAGGATCACCCCCGCGTTGATAAATTCCTGCCGTTCCACATATGGCACAATTCGAAAGACGGCATATTCATAGGATTTGCGATCGGGCACGAACGGCCTCCTCCACAAAGATTTGCGAGACTTCCATCCGATGAACTAAATAATCCACATAAGCCTGCCTCAATGACCGGGAGCTGTCAAATTTATTTTCCGGAGGGAGCCACTCGTCCGGAATCTGTGCCACGACAGCTTCGAAGAAGGTATGGTTTAATCTTCCCATGAACTGCCCGTTCAGATTCTGAATTTTATCAGCCAATGGTAACAGCACATGATTTTTTATGAAGGGAAAGGGTGTTTCACTCTGTTTAAATGGATCCTGCCAGTTGTGGTGAAAATTGAGCGAAGCCCCGTGGTCGATCAGCCAGATATCCTCCTTGTGGATAAGCATATTTACATTACGCGGTGTGCGGTCCACATTGGTGATAAAGGCGTCAAACCATACCAGCCGGGAGGCAAATTCCGGGGAGGGGTGCGGAATTGCCAGAAGATTAAAGGTGGTGGCGTGGGAGAGGAATTTCATGCCCAGATTTATGCCGGCACTGGCTTTTAACAAATCCTGGATTTCCGCATCCGGCTCTGCTTGACCAATGGCAGGATCCAGTTCCAGCAAAACAATTTCCGGCACGTTAAAACCCAGCTCACGACCAATTTCCCCGGATATCAGTTCGGCGATCAATGCTTTAACGCCCTGTCCGGCGCCAACAAATTTCATGACATAGATTTGGTCGTCATCGGCCTTGACGATGGCCGGCAGAGAACCGCCTTCCCGCAACGGCTCTATATATTCGGTAGCCAGTAATTTCTTTATCGAATTCATCTGTATCTAAAACCCGTTTTTCAGAGGCCAAATATACATTCATTTTGAGGTTCACGGTACTCTTTAATCAGGAAGTTGATTGGCAGGTTTGAATATGGAACTAATTAATCCTTCATCCGGGGAATCCTGGATTCGCACGGTACTTTGGTCTGACACAGACCACAAGCTCGCTGATCCAGCTGATATTTTTTCTCAAACTCCGGGGCAACCTGGCGGATGTATTCACGGCATTTAATTTTATCGTGACCATCCCGGGTAATAGCTCCGGCCGGGCAGCGCCTCATGCACTTCTCGCATTTGTGACTATTGTTGTAAAACCGGCAGTACTGATGAATATCGGTATATGGCCTGGGTGTGGCTTGAAGAGGTGCATTGGTAACTACTGAACCGATGCGTACCGCCATACCTAATGGGGTAATCAAACCGTCGCTCAATCCGAACGTACCCAGACCGGAAACAAAAGCCACATGGCGTTCCGACCAGCGGGAGACGTATCCATGAACTGGATGTTCCCACCATTTTTCCAGGTCGGGACCAGCCGGAGCAATGGCCTGATAACCGGCACAGGTCAGTACATTTACTACTTGCTGCCGGAGCAAATGGTTAAACTGTTCTCCGAATAAACGGGAGCGCACCCAGCTTTCCGAAGCATAACGATCCTGTTTGCGATTTTGCTTTATCGTCCGGTGGGTTTGCGGCAATATCCAGCAGACCACATTCACCTTATCAAATTCAACTGGCAGATCGGGGAAGGTGTGGTAGAAAATATTGATCGGTGTCCAGTAAAAACCGCCGATGTGTTTTTTAATCGTCTGATATAACGGATCGGTCCCGCAGGAGAATCCAACCAGTGGAGTTTCCCAGGCCTTTTCACCCCGTTTGGCCCGCAATGAATTTTCCGGGGAGGACTGCACAAATGAAACAATCTCATCCTTCAGCCAGGAGCTTATATTTCCTTCATCTGTCCTCATACCAGGATAAATTTACGAACCGGCAAGATGCAAAGTTGCCAGCATTGAAAAACACTTTCGCTGGTCAGGTCTGGTTAAAATAATAGATATAGTTTGGGCGGAGATAGGCCAGTTCAAATCCCATGCGTTTAAGATTCCGATAAGAAGCCACCGGACGCTCCGGTTTATCCTCGGCAGTTTCCACCACCATCCATTTACACCCGGCCTCGGCAGCATCCTGAAATCGCCTGGCAATTAGGGCGGATTGTGCGCCAAGACCCCGGTAATCCGGCAGCGTGGCAGCAAAGGCCAGAGAAGCAAATTTACCTTTGATGAAGCATGCGGCACAGGCTACCGGTTCGGACTCATGGTAGGCCAGATAGTGCTTCCAGCCTTTTCTGCCCACCGGCAGGGCCACCATCGGTTTTA
>CAZTXJ010000132.1:4448-8778 GCA_964617285.1 uncultured Calditrichaceae bacterium
CGGTCCGGCTGCCCGGTAATAATCCGACCAGTATTCCATCTCCTGACGCTCCAGATCTATATAAAATTTATCCGGTATGGATTGGGATTCCATAGAATTACACCCTCTTTGTTGATGAGAATTAACTTTGTCCTTTTAAACCAGTGCGCTTTCCTGACCGGAGTCCTTCACAAATAGACAGGAGGATTTGGTTAACTCGGTGGAGCTCCGCATAAATTCGAAGGACAATTTCTCCCGCAGACCAAACAAATTTATATCACCACGGGGTGCACTCTTTAATGCTTCTTCGAAAGTACCGGTCAGCACATAAACTTCAGTCATGGAAGGCAGGCGGGCCTGATCGCTCAAACGGTCCAGGAAGGCGTATAATCTTCTCTCGTGAGATTTATCCGGGGCAACCGTCACCAGGTTAATCGAGCCCTCCCAGTTCAGTTGAAGCTGGAGAGTAATTAGCATGGCTAAGTGCCAGTTGGGACTTTTGTCCCGCAACCACAAATTGATGGTTTTTTGCATCCCGAAAGCAATACGGGGATGCTGGCGTAAAATCACGATGCCCAGGTCATTTTTTCTTGCCTCGGTTACCAGGCTGTCGAAGGTCTCATCTTTTTTCCGATCCTTACCCAGAGTTAGGAACAACACATTCGGACGAAAAGTGCTGGCTTTGAGAGTTTGCATCACCAACCGGGCACCATGTAAAAAATTGTTGTCTTCAATTATGGTGGAGTTGATCAGAAGGTTCTCATTTTTCAGGGGAAGGATCAGATCATCCAGGGCAGTCTGGGTCTCTTTCAGAAAACGGTTCTTTACCGTAAAAGTAAAGATACTGCCGGACGGGTAGGTGATGCTTCGGATAAACAGGAGCGGCCCGGCCCAGACCTTCGGATCGTCAATTGGCACCAGCAGGTCCGGTTTCCAGGTCATTTGATGCCTGGGAAACTTCATCGAGATTCTGGATGCCCTTTCTGCCAGCACTAAAAACAGCCCACCGCGGATATCACCCCATTCGGACTTGAGACCGCGACGTTCCAACCAGAAGTAGAGTACCACAATACTCACGATTGCTACAAGGCTGAAAACCGGATTAATCAGAAACATGATAAGAAGGCATCCGATCGCCCCGACTAAAGGAACGAACCGGGGCACTTTAAAGGTGGGTCTGAAGCTGATAATATTCATACTCTGCTGAATAAAAACTACCAGATTTAGCATACCATAGGTAATCAGAAAAAACATGGTAATCAGCGCAGCCAGAAAATCCAGGTTACCCAGAATGAGGGCTAGTTCAATGACGATTCCGGTAAAGATGATGGCATTGCGAGGTTCGTTGTTCCGGGTTTTAGCAGAAAAGATATTGTGAAATGGCACGGTCTTTTGCTGGGCCAGTGCCTGCAGCACCCGGGGAGCACCTACCATACTGCCCAGTGCGGAGGAAAGTGTGGCTCCCATGATTCCGGCAATCACTGCCGGTCCCCACAGCGCTTTGTCGACCATGATCATCTGGTTTGTTCGTAAATCCGCAGATGTGCTTATTCTTGCAACGACATAAGCAATTAATATGTAAATAAACATAGTGACAACGATAGAACTCAATGTGCCCAGGGGAATGGCTTTACGCGGTTCCCGTAAATCTCCGGACAGGTTTGCCCCGGCCATAATTCCGGTAACTGCAGGAAAAAAAATAGCAAACACTTGCCAGAAGTTGGCATCCTGAAATTTACCCATCAGAATAAAATCGGGGGTTGGTTTTGCCGGTGTTAAGAAAAAAGAAACCAGCGACAAACCGATGATGGCCATGATCAGATATTGTACTTTAATAGCAAAGTGGGCACTGATATAGGAAATGGTCAGTAGTGCCAGCCAGGCAATGGAAGAAATTATAATGGGGCTTTGTCCTGGAAAAACCCGTAACCAGCCTTCGGTGAATCCGATGATGTACAAAGCGGCGGATAAAGTAAGGGAAATATAAAAGGGAATACCTATGCTGCCGCCGGCTTCCAGTCCCAGCGATTTTGAGATAATGGAATAGGCTCCACCAGCACCGATCCGGATGTTGGTGGTAATGGAGGACATGGACAGGCCGGTGCAGATGGTCACCGATTTTGCCAGCAGGATAATGGCCACTGCTCCCAAAAATCCGGCATTGCCAACCACCCAGCCCAGTCGCAGATACATGATTACACCGAGGATGGTCAAAACATCCGGGGTAAACACTCCGCCAAAGGTGCCGAACTTTTTTACCTTCCCCTGCCCGGAATTTTGCCGGAAATTCGATAACCGGAATCGTTTAAACAAATCGGTATTTATATTCATTCGGAGATAATATTATTCGCTTTTTTAGTAAAGTAGTATTGGATCTCATGATGTCAGTTTAGGCGGAAAAAATATTACCCGCCCTTTCCACATCTTCTTTCTTACCTAAGAGAGTAACCTCATCCTTTGCCTGTAGCAGTGTGTTCCCATCGGGAATGATCATTTCCGTACCCCGCATCACATTAACGATTAGCGCTTCCTTGGGTAAGCGAATGTCACGCAGTTTCTTGCCAATTGTTGACGAGCCCTCCTTTATCGTCACTTTCTTCATTGTTCCACCTCCGGCTTCCAGGTTTTCAGCCAGTTTCTGGGCAGCTTTCTCTTCCGCCCGCCCGATATTATGTTGAGATGCAAGCAGTTCTTTTTCCGAATCGATCTCCGCTAGATTCTTTTCGTAGGAAGCAAGGTTTTCAAAACTGGATTTTGCTTCTTTTTTCAAATCGTCAATTCGATTTTCCTTTTGGAGTTTGTGCAGAAGCGTTCCCAACTCAACATATTCATCTTCAATCTTATTTTGGATCCCCCGCCTTTCCCAGGTTAACTGGGTCAGTTTTGAAGTATATGTTGCGGTTTCGGCGGTCTTCTCTGCTCCGCTTTTGATGAAATCTCCGGTTTTGGAAGATATATCCAGAATCCCATCACGTATTTTTTCCCACAGTGTCATATTTTTCTCCTTAAAGTATAAGTCGAGTCGGATACTATTTAAATATAATGGCTAACTTGCCAGATTAAAAATAAATCAACCGAGTACTAAAGAGGTACAGGGAAATATATAAACAAAATGAGGGAGGTGGGTAGAAATTTTACCGGAATTCCAGACAGATGTTCACCATTAGCTGTAATATTGGATGTTATTATTTACCAGAGACCGTGCTGGTTTAAATCAGTCTATTTCCCACCCGTACCTGCTAACCGAAGTTAAATGCTAAAACGGACGGCCATGAACAGTATATTCAAACATGACCGTCCTGCGGGTGATTTTTCAATTTTGTCATTAACCCAGACTAAAAGGCCAGGGAGTTGGTATAAACAGAAACAACAAAGCTGATCCCATAAGTGCCATATTCTTCATAAAATGAATTCGCTGATTTCTCTTTTCAGCCGGATCGCTTATTGTCCAGAAATTGTGCATCCAAAATGTTACCGGTAAAAAGAACAGTACCAGGGCAATAACGCCGATGTAGGGCAAGAATCCAAGCAGAAAACTCAAACCGGCTATTAAGAGCAGAAAACCGGAGCCAATAACAGCCAGGGTAGGAGCCGGTACATCTTTGGAACTTACAAATCCGGTCATACTCTGGTAATTTTTAAAATGATTAAATGCGCTATACAAATAATAAAAACCGAGGATTAACCTTCCGATTAAAAAAATGATGACCATACGAAATATCCTCCTTTCCAATGGGACAAATTAAATCATTATTATCCAAATATCTTATTAATAATAGTGCGGGACGATGAATATTTGATGAAGTGAGTTTAGTGCGACCTTTGCAATGCTCCGGTAATATGAGCCAAATGGTGCCGGCAGTGCCAGGCATAGGCGCCCAGATAGGTTTTCAGAGAGAGGACGCCCGATTCGGGATGATTCAGCTCCCTTTCAAAATCCGACGTACTCATGGAGTGCAGCAAAACCACCCAGCGTTTATGCAGCAGTTCCAGGAACTCCAGCGAATCATTTACCGGCAACCGATCGTAATCAGCCAGCTCCGCCCATTTTTCCTGATCATACGGTTTTATGGTAGGCAGGTCCTCCGTGAGAGCCAGCTTAAAACGGATATAACCATTCAAATGGCTGTCACAAACGTGATGAACCAGCTGACGAATGTTCCATCCCCCGGGACGATAAGACAAGTCCAGCTGATCCTTGCCCAAACCGGAAACAGCCTCGCGCACCTCTCTGGGAAATGCATCGATCTGGTTTATCCATTCCCTGATATCCGCAGGTTTAACTACCTGCTGATAATCATATTCCCCAACGGGATACTTCAAATCTGAAATATTTTTGTTTGGCATGTTT
>CAZTXJ010000133.1:0-8734 GCA_964617285.1 uncultured Calditrichaceae bacterium
AATGAAATTAAATTTTGTCGTTATTTTAAAATTTATGTTTAATATATAAAACAAATATACCATGAAGATTGGCACCAAAATCAGAAGGTTGCGGAAATTGCGCGGTTTGACCATTGAAGAATTAGCCGATAATGCCAATCTGACCAAAGGATTTATCTCTCAGCTGGAGAGAGATCTGACCGTGCCATCGGTGCTTAATCTGAAACAGATTCTGGATGTGCTGGGAATTCAGTTGTCTGCCTTTTTCAGTGATATCACCGAGCGGGAAAAAAATATTTTTTCGCTTAAAGACCGGCTTCTGGAGGGATCCAGCAAAAATTATAAAATTGAAAAGTTAATACCCAAGTTACAATACCTGGAGATGGAACCGGTGGTTCTGACTCTTGAACCCTTAATTGAGTATAAAAAACAGTTCGAGGAAGATGAAGGTTTTGGATTTGTGCTAAAAGGCAATCTGGAAATAAAAATCAATGATGAGCGGCAGGTGATAAAGAGGGGAGATTGTTTTTATCTGTTTTTCGACAACACCTTTTCTTTGAAAAACTTATCCAAGAAAAATGCCGAGATTTTGATGGTTAATTACTAATTACGGAGGTCTGGTTAAATTGAATGCTTTGGGACGTCATATATTAGCAGAGTTTTTTAATTGTGATGTTCAGATTTTGAACGATGTGGAAAAAGTTGAACAATACATGAAGCGGGCAGCGATAGAGTGTGGTGCGACGATAGTCAATTCTGTATTTCATACCTTCAATCCCCATGGGGTAAGCGGAGTGGTGGTGATCGCCGAATCGCACCTGGCCATTCATACCTGGCCGGAATACGGTTATGCGGCGGTGGATGTGTTTACCTGCGGGGACAGTGTGGATCCCTGGATTGCTACAAAAGTCTTACAGGAGTACCTTGGGGCAGAGTCCATTAAAACGGTGGAATTGAACCGGGGCGAATTGGCCAATTACAAGGTTTTACGTCATAAACCGGTTGAGGCTAATTCGATATAATCATGATTTCCAAAGGTGAGGGATATCGGTTAGATTTGTCTTAACCGGCGGCAGGCTTTCCAAATTTGATAATTCCAAATTCCATTTGATTATCCTTTTTTATAGCGATTCCTGTAATGATTTTGTAAATTGGTAAAAATAGATGGATATTTGTATACTATTATGGAAATCTCCCAAAAAATTTTGTCCGATCTCCATCTGTCCGAGTTTGTTGCTCTGGATATCGAGACAACTGGCCTGGAGTACCATAAGGATGATATTATCGAATTCGGGGCGGTCCGTTATGTGAATGGCAACCCGTCCGAGACCATCAGTTTCCTGATCAATCCCGGCAGACCTATCCCGGAAAACATTCAGCGGATAACCGGTATCACCGATAAGGACGTACAGCATTCACCCAAATTTGAGGAGAAAGCGGAGGAAATTCTTTCTTTTGTGGGAAACTCCCCGGTTGTCGCCCACAATGTTTTTTTCGACTTACCTTTTCTGGAATATCACCTGCAAAAAGTGAACAACGTTCTGCAGACTACCGAAAAGAATGTTGATTTTGTTTATCTGAGTAATGACAAATTTGATACTCTGTCTCTGGCAAAGATTTACCTTCCTTTTCAGAACGGATTTTCCCTGACAAAACTGGCGGAATATTTTGGTATTGTGCAGGAAACGGCTCACCGGGCCTTACCGGATGCACAAACCGCCGGGCAGATCTTTATGCATCTGGTGGAAATGTCCCTGCACACCGATTTTAAGAATGTACAGCAAATACTGAAAATTCTTGATCCGACGGATGATCCCATCAAATCATATTTCTTTCATCTGCAAACGATGCTATCCACCGGTAAATACCATTTCCCGAAAAGATTTGAAAAGTCCACGTTTGAATACTCCGCCAATTATTATAATATCATTGGTGAAGAAGATACCCCGGAAAATGGTCATTTGAGTACCGAGGTGATTAACGGAGCGGAAATCGCCTCCTTTTTTGATAAGGATGGTGATTTGGAAAAATCCTTCGGGGTATATGAACAGCGGCCGTCCCAGGTAAGAATGGCCGATGCCGTAGCGAGAGCATTCAACAGCCAAAATTTTCTGGTGGTAGAAGCCGGCACCGGCACTGGCAAATCCATGGCCTATTTGTTACCGGCAATAAAATGGGCCATCCAAAATTATGGACCTTTCGGCCGGGTGGTAATCAGCACGAACACCAAAAACCTGCAGGAACAACTCTTTTTCAAGGATATTCCCATTCTGCACAATATCCTGAATGAGAAATTTAAGGTAGTTCTGCTGAAGGGTAAAAATAACTATCTCTGTCTGGATAAGTGGTTTACTGTTCTGAAAGACATGAAATATCGTTTGAGCAGTTATGAACGCTCGAGGGTGCTTCCTCTCTTATTGTGGGTTCAGCAGACCGAAACCGGGGATATTTCGGAAAACAATGCCTTTGCCCCGGAAAGAAATATGGGTATCTGGAGTAAATTTATTGCCGAGAATAATTATTGTCCCGGTAAATCCTGTAAATATTACAATAACTGTTTTTTGTGGCGGGCCCGGAATAACGCCAAAAATGCTCATCTGGTGCTGGTCAATCATTCCCTGCTTTTCTCGGATATTGCTTCGGATCAGGCCGTGCTCTCGGAATATTCCAATCTGATTCTGGATGAAGCCCATAATATTGAAAAAGTAGCGACGGAATACCTGGGTATGGAAATTTCCCTCTGGAATTTCCGGGATACCTTTCAAAAGCTATATCAACGGGAACGCATCGAGACAGGGATTCTGGTGCAGTTGCGGAGAAGAATTCAGACCGGGGAAATGGATGGCAGTAAAAAAGATTTATTACAGGCGAACATAAAATCTTTGACCTCCCTGGTGACCACGTGCTGGATTACCACCCAGGGATTTTTTAAGGAGCTGAATATTCAATTGAAAAATATGGTGGGGGAGATCAGTGCGACCAGCTACTCCACCCGCTATCGATATAAGAAGGATGATGGGCTTCTGGGGAAAATGGAATCCTATTTTGCTGAACTGATGGATTACCTCAGCAAACTCCAAAGCGATATTAATGATCTGATTGAATTATTACGAGAACTTCCGGATGATGCTTTCCGCTATCAGAAACAACTCTATCAGGAACTACAGGCACAGTTTACCCAGCTGGACGGTTTAACCAATAATCTCCAATTCCTGATCGCAGCGGAGTGGGATACCTGGGTTTATTGGTTCGAATTGCCCGGCCGGGAGGATTCTGATTACAGCCGGTTGTATGGGGCGCCGCTCAATATTTCTGAAATTTTGAACGAACGTTTATATAAACATCTCAACACCGCAATTTTCACCTCCGCCACACTAACCGTTGGTAAAAGCTTTGATTATTTTTTAAGCCGGGTTGGGCTGAATCTGCTTAAGCCAGATCGTCTGGAAAGTCTGCTTTTGGAATCGCCCTTTAATTATGAGGAGCAGGTTTTCCTGGCCATACCCACTTTTTTACCGGATCCCCGCTCGCCGGAATATCGCAATGCCATAAAGTCTTTTCTGGAAATGTTGTCCCGGGAACAACCGAGGGGAACCCTGGTGCTTTTTACCTCCTACATGATGATGAACGAACTCTACGATTCATTACGACTGACTTATGAGTCCCGGAAAATATCCCTGTTGACCCAGGGCATTCACGGGAGCAGGCACTCTATCCTCAGTCAGTTTAAAGAACATCCCCAGTCGGTTTTATTTGGCACGGATAGTTTCTGGGAGGGTATTGATTTGCCAGGTAAGGAACTGGAAATTTTGCTTATTACCAAATTGCCGTTTGATGTCCCCACCGAGCCCATTATTCAGGCCAAAGCGGAAATGATTCAAAAAGCGGGTGGGAATCCGTTTCTGGAATTTACCGTGCCGGAGGCGGTCATAAAATTTCGCCAGGGATTTGGCCGGCTGATTCGTTCCCGGTCGGATTATGGTGCGGTTATCATTCTGGATAACCGGTTGGTGACCAAAATGTATGGCCGGATGTTTCTGGATTCTATCCCGGCAAAATCACGCCTGTTCAAAAAGGAAGAGGAATTATGGGAAGAATTATTGAACTGGTTTCATTAGGGAGAAGCAATTAATGAAAGTTCGCACTGGTTTGGATATTTTACGGGATGATGGTTTTAAAGCACTGTATGGCCGGAAGATTGGCGTCTTGTGTCACCAGGCATCAGTTGATGGTCATTATCAGCACATATTAGATCTCCTGCTGCCATTGTATGAAAAGAATAAATTTCGGATCACCGCTGCTTTTGGCCCGCAGCACGGCCTCTGGGGACATACCCAGGATAACATGATTGAATGGGAAGGCTACCAGGATCCCCGGTTAGGGTTGAAGATATATTCCCTCTATGGTGAGCACCGAAAACCGTCTGCAGAGATGCTGAAGGATATTGACCTGATGCTGATCGATTTGCAGGACGTTGGCGCACGTTATTATACCTTTATCTGGACCATGGCCCTCATGATGCAGGCCTGCACAGAGGTGGGCATTGAGGTGATGGTGTTGGACCGGCCAAATCCCATATCCGGATTAAATCCGGAAGGGACCATCCTGAAACCGGAATATCAGAGTTTTGTCGGATTATATCCCTTACCGCAGAGGCATGGGTTCACCATTGCTGAGATTGCAGCCTATTTCAAAGGTGAATTTCTCAGTGGAATTGATTTAAAGGTAATCCGAATGTCGGGCTGGCAGAGGAAAATGTATTTTCCGGATACCCGGCTTCCCTGGGTGATGCCATCTCCCAATATGCCTGGCTGGGAAACGGCATTGGTCTATCCTGGCATGTGCCTGTTTGAAGCAACCAATATTTCCGAGGGCAGGGGGACTACCCGTCCATTCGAAATTTTTGGCGCTCCCTGGCTGGACGGGTGGAAAATATCGGAGAAGTTAAATGGTCTTAAATTGCCCGGAGTTTATTTCCGCCCATTGCAGTTTCAACCTACCTTTAACAAATTTGCTGGCGAAATATGCCAGGGCGCTTTTATTCATGTGACAGATCCTGGTAAATTTAAACCGGTATTGACGACTCTGGCCATCTTGCGCCAGATCCGCCTGGACTATCCTAACAATTTTCAATGGAAGCAGCCACCCTACGAATATGAGTATGATAAGCTTCCTATAGATATTCTGGCAGGAACTGACCGGATCGGACAGATGATTGATAATAGTATGCCGTTAAAGGAGATTCAGGAATTTATTGAAGCAGATTGCGCCGGTTTTGATTCAATCCATTCCAAATATCTTCTTTATTAACCCAAAGATTATTTTATCAGTAATTTAAATTCCTCATCATCTTTTAATCCGGCTAAATCCTTATCTGCAGAGGCCTGCTTTTTTAATTTAGGATTCAACTCAATCGCTTTTTTCAGGGATTCCAGGGCCAGTTTTTTTTGCCCGGCCGCCAGACGGATCACTGCATAATCGTAATGAACTTCCGCCATATCCGGAGCCAGGGTTACCGCTCTTTCCATGTAGGGGAGGGCGGCCTGATACTCTTTTTCAGTGAATAACGTCCAGCCTTCATTCCAGGCATAATTCATCTGTGCAATATTTAGAAGTCTGCCCAGTTCCTTAAATGGTTCAGGATGGTCATCCACCCGGATATCGATGGCCCGGTCGGTGTAACCGCCATATCCGGCGTTCTCCTTGACTACCAGCAAGGCTGCGGATTGTTTTCCGCGGGAGTCGCCGCCTTTTGCATTTCCAGCCAGTAGAGCATTATACATACGCTCCGCCAGTGTCCCTTTGTTTTCACTTTCCAGAAAACTTTGCTCCATGGCAATGACCACATCCTCACCGGTCAAAATATTTCCCTGGATGGCATAATTGGTCCCGTTTCGCCCACCGGCCCAGGCAATACAATTTTCCCCGGTGTAGGTCGCAGAACTCCCATCGGCCGAAACAATACCGACCTGTCTCTGGGTAGGATTGTCGTCGTCCCGGAGGAGAACCTTCATGACTTCATCCGGGGTCAGACCCATATCGAGGAGATCCAGTCCCCGCCAGCCGAAACTGGTGTTGGCAAAGGATTGAGTTGCGATGGCACCAACTTCCGCGGTTGCCCAGGGCACCACATTACCTACCGCGAAGAAGCGGGAGGCCACGGCCACACCTAATTCTCCCGCAGCTGAATCCCTGGCGACAATAGAAAAGGTGGAAACTAATTCCTTCGGTCTAAAATCACTTTCCTGGGCAAGGGAGATGTTGGCGGAAAGAATGAATGTTGCCAGGAATAAACAAAAAATAGAACCAAAGAAATTTCTCAATATTTTTTTCATATTATTTCTCCTCAAAAGTTTTATTCAAAATTTTTGATCAGATTTAAAATTCACTTTTCCATTCATTCAATTTTAATAAGGAAGAGATGGAAATAGACTTCTATTGATCGAAATTAAAGGGATGTCTCTGAAAATTATCTTGCATTCCCAGATCAATTCCATTATTATTTGCACTATTTTTTTCCGGATGTAATATACACTATACCGTAGGCTAACAGAAGGCTAAAATGTCGCCGATTTTTGAGAAAATTTATCGTTTCTTGAAAAGTGAGAATAATTTTCTGATCACCTCGCACATTAATGCGGATGGGGATGCCTTTGCCTCGGTTTTGGCGATTGCCTACCTGCTAGAACGCTGGCAAAAAACCTATCAGATTATCATCCAGGATACCAAAGTCGACGAAAAGTATTCTTTTATGTGGGGAGTGGAGCGGATTCAGGCATATCATCCGGAAATGAACGCTAAATTCCAGGCAGCTATTGTGCTTGATGTGCCAAGCCGGAAAAGGATAGGCGAACCGGCTAAATTTTTACCAGACCGGTCGAAATGCATCAAAATTGACCATCATCCGGTGGAAGAAGATTTTTCCGAAATTTCCCTGGTCGATGAACAGGCCAGTTCCACCAGCCAATTGGTTTATGAAGTCATAAATTCGGTGAATGAACCGCTTGATCCGGAATTGGCAAATTTAATTTTTACCGGGATCATGTACGATACCGGCAGGTTTTCTTTTTCCAATACCCGTAAAAGGGATTTTGAAATTGCCGCAGAGCTACTGGAACACCAGGTGAAACCCAGTTTTATTTCCAATCAACTCTTCTTCAACAACTCTTTCGATTCCATGAAAATCCTGGGGTATGCACTGGAACACATGAAATCGTATCTGGATGGTAAATTGGCGATCATTAATTTGCCCTATGAGGTGATGCAAAAAAACAATCATGCTGAAATAGAAGAACTGGCCAATTACAGTGTTGCCATCAAAAATGTGGAGGTGGGATTGTTTGTCCGGGAAGTCCAGCCGAACTATTTTAAAGTGAGTTTTCGTTCCAAAGGCCGGGTTAATGTAAATACCATTGCCAAAGCGTTTGATGGTGGTGGACATCTGCATGCCGCCGGTGCCCGATTTGCCGGTAAGTTTGACGATCTGCAGAAGAAATTGATCGCTGAAGTCAAGAAATATCTTTAATTTATCCCCTCCCAAAAATTTCGTAAAAAATTAAAATATGAAAACAATTACTTTTATTTTTTCATTTATCATGTTATTTTAATATTAACATAGAGTTGAGGGATATTTAGAATTCTGAATGAGAGTGATAACTCTCTTTTTTAATAATGGACAGAGGAACTCGTTTCATTTATTTGCTTTTAAGTAGAAATTGAATTGATACTGGATAAGGTCATCGAATGAATTCACTCTCGGAACGCATTATTCCGGTTTTGGCGGCAATTATTCTTAACCATGAGGGAAATGTCCTCCTGGCCCAGCGGAAGCCCGAAAAAGTGAACGGACTTAAATGGGAATTTCCGGGTGGGAAGTTAAGGATTAAAGAATCTCCGGAATATTGCCTGGCACGCGAAATTGAGGAGGAGATGGGAATAAAGATTGCAGTCCGGCAACTCTTCGCTGCGGTTAATTATTCTTATCCCACAGAAAATATTATTTTATTGGCCTATTTTGCCGAATTGGTATCCGGCAGCTTCTCCCTCACCGATCACAAGGAAGTTCGTTGGGTGCCACTCAATAAATTACTGCATTTCGATCTCTCCCCGGCTGATATTCCCATCGTTCAGCGGCTGATAGAGAACTTCCGTGATACCTAATTATCCTATACATTCTTTATTATGTCAGATCTCCAGATTGAACTAAACCCGGATGTTAAATCTGCTGTAAAGATTGCCTATTTACAATTCAGTAAATTAAAATGCCAGTCAAGGCTGGAATTACTCTGGCAGGAAATTGAATCTCTGGGTAAGCGATACCGGGAGATTTACCAGTCGCCCTCTGATGCGCTTAATGAATTACGTCCGGCCCGTAATTTATATCGGGCGGTGGGAATAGAACCAACCCGCATCCGGCCTTCCTCGGAAGCTTTGCTGCGCCGGGTCATCAAGTCGGTTCCCCTTTATCAGATCAATTCAATTGTGGATGTCTCCAATTACTGCTCCCTGGCATTTTTACTCCCCATCGGTCTTTATGATCTGGATAAAGTAAAAGGGAAAATTCAGTTGCGCCTGGGCCGGGAGGGTGAGGAATACGAAGGCATCCGGAAAGATATGATTCATGTGGCTAACCGGTTGACCGTGGCTGATGATACCGGTCCCTTTGGTAATCCCAGTGCGGATAGTCTGCGCACATCAATTGATTTGGATTCCAGTCATATCCTGCTGATTATTTTTGCTCCCCACAATTATCCCA